>NZ_JBEZIQ010000093.1:0-23777 GCF_040651155.1 Kitasatospora sp. NPDC048545 | reverse complement strand
GAGCAGACGTCTGCTCTTCCTTTATTGCGCGGGGGCCCGCGTGTTCTGTGGTGTCTTCTCGCGCAGGTGGGCGCGGCCCGGGGGCGCCCCCGGGCCCGGCGGGGTCGCCGAGGTCAGCGCAGTCCGGCGAAGAGGTCGTTCTCGGGCAGGGCCGCGCCGGTGGTGTCCCGGACCCGGAGGAAGGTCTCCACGCCCCACAGGTCGTTGAACCGTTCCTTGCCCATCCGCAGGAAGAAGATGTTCTCGCCCTGGCTGGCGTGCGCGGCCAGGGCGTCGAACTTCTGGTCGCCGAACGCGGTGGTGTCCACCCAGGTGCTGATCTCCTCGTCGGGGAGGCCGATCTCGGGCATCTCGGCGGCCTCCGCCGAGTCCGGCTCCTCCCAGTCCGCGCCGAGCTCGCGCATGACCTCCCCGAACCGCTTCATCATCGTGTGCGGCGCCGTGGTCCAGTACACCTTGGGCGCCGTTTCGGTCAGTTCCAGCGCCGCCATCGTGATGCGGTGCGCCTGGATGTGGTCGGGGTGGCCGTAGAACCCGTTCTCGTCGTAGGTGACGACGACGTCGGGCTGGTACCGGCGCATCAGTTCGGCGAGCCGGGCAGCGCCCTCCTCGACCGGGGTCTGCCAGAAGGAGCCGGGGGCCTCGTTGGTCGCCCAGCCCATCATCCCGGAGTCGGCGTACTCCAGCAGTTCGAGGTGGCTGACCTTCAGGACCTCGCAGCTGGCTTCGAGTTCCTGACGGCGCATCGCGGCGACGGCGGCCGGGTCGTGCCCGGGGTCGCCCGGCTTGACACCTCCCGGTCCGTCGCCGCAGCCGCCGTCGGTACACGTGACGAGGACCGTACGGATGCCCTCCGCCGCGTACCGCGCGAGGACACCTCCTGTTCCGCTGGCCTCGTCGTCGGGGTGGGCGTGCACCGCCATCAGCGTCAACGGCCGGTCAACCATGAAAACCATCCTCCGGTCTGTAAGTGCTCGGTTCGAGTCTGCGGTACGACGGCGAGCAACCGCCCCGCATTATCGGGGTGACCGGTGACAGTCCAGGGGGAGACCCAAGTAATTGCTTGGGTCATCCCGAGGAATCTCCAGGATTGACTTGGGTGTCGGGGGATTCGATCATCGCTGCAGGGCCCGGGCGGCAACCGGCCCGGCCTCGCGGCGGATCCCTCCGCACGGCGAGGTCGCGCGGTGCCGACCCATGACGTGCCGAGAGGAAACCACCGTGTCCGTACCGTCCCTTCCGTCCCTCCCCCCTGCTCCACCCGCCGTGTCCGTTCCGCCCGGCGGGAGCCGTGGTGCTTCCGCCGGGGCGTCCGGTGCCGGCCGCCGCCGGACGGTGGCGGTGCTCGGCCCCGGCGGCGTCGGCGGCCTGCTGGCCGCGATGCTGTCCCGCGCCGGTCACCGGGTGATCTGCCTGGCGGGCGAGCCGACCGTACGCGTCCTCCGACGGGACGGAATCCACGTCCGCAGCGCCCGGTTCGGGGAGTTCACCGCCCCGGTCGAGGCGTGCACCGAACTGCGCGAGCCCGTCGACCTCTGCCTGGTGACCGTCAAGCAGACCGCACTGCCGCAGGCTTGTACCCGGATCACCCCCGACATGGTCGCGGACGGCCTGGTCGTGCCGCTGCTCAACGGCGTCGAGCACGCGGACGGGCTGCGCCGGCGGTTCGGCGCGGAGCGGGTCGTCCCGGGCGTGGTGCGGGTCGAGTCGACCAGGGTCGCCCCCGGGAGGGTCGAGCACGGCAGCCCCTTCGTCGAGATCGACCTGGCCGGGCCGCCGGACCGGCTCGCGGACCTCGCCGGACTGCTGGGGGCCGCCGGCGTCCGGACCGGGGTGATCGAGGACGAGCCGACCGTGCTCTGGGGCAAGCTCGCCTTCCTCGCGCCGTTCGCGCTGCTCACCACCCGGTACGGGCTGCCGATCGGCCCGGTCCGGACCGGGCACCGCGCGGAGCTGACGGCGCTCGTGGCCGAGGCCGCCGCCGTCGGCCGGGCGTGCGGCGCGGCCGTGGACCCGGCGCGCACCCTGGCGCTGTACGACGCCTTCCCGGCGGAGGCGAAGTCGTCGATGCAGCGGGACGCGGAGGCGGGTCGGCCGCTGGAGCTGGACGCGATCGGCGGCGCGTTGCTGCGGTCGGCCGACCGGCACGGGGTGCCCGTGCCGCTGGCTGCCCGGCTGGTGGCGGAGCTGACGGCGCGGGTCGCGGCGGGTTCCTGAGGGGGAGGGGCGTTCCTGTGCGCGGGCCGCCGGCCCGAGTCGCGGTCGGCGCCGCACCGGCGATGGATCACCCCTGGTCAGGAGTGGTAGCGCTCGAAGGCCCCGGGTGGCCGGGCGGACGGGATGTGGAGCTTCCGTTCACGATCGCTGGAGCGCGGTCGCCAGGGCTTCGGCGATGCGATTTTCTGAATGCGGGCCGGGGACCACCGGCGACGGACCGGATCGCGGTCCCGGCTCCGCACCACCGCACCACCGCACCACGCACCACCGCACTTCCCGCAGGCCCGGCCTGCGCTGAACAGCCTTCCAGGACGCGACTCCGCAGGACGTCCTCGCCGACACCGGCCTGCTTCCCACGACGCGCGAGCAGGACGGTCTGGTCTCCGTCCGGCACTCTGCGGCGGAGCTGAAGCAGGCCGTGGACGACGTCGCCTGCAAGCTGTCGACCAATCTGGTCGGCATCTCGTGGGCCGTGCAGTCCGCCTACGACACGCAGTACATCGAGGGCCACGGCCCGGCGCTGGACGACTACCGGCGCACGGTGGAGGACCGGGTCCGGGCGGCGGAGCGGATCCTCCAGGGGTGGGGCAGGACCTGACCCCGGAACCCCACCCGTCGGGCCGCGTGGCCGCCGTGGCCGCCCAGGGCGAATCGTTCAGCCGGCGCCGACCAGCCCGGCGACCAGGGAGCGGAGTCCGTCCTCGTAGGTGTCCGCGGCGGTCAGCGGTTCCCAGCGGCCCGCGGCCTCGGCCAGGCGGGGCAGCTCGGCCGGGTCGAGTCCGGCGAAGACCTGCTCGCGGTAGGTCGGGCGGTCGTCCCCGGTGCGGCGGCGGGTGGCCGTCGCCCGGACGACGATCTCGCCCGCGGTGTAGTACCAGATCGCGCGGTATCCCCGCACGGCCCGTTCGAGCGGCAGTCCGCAGCGGACCAGGCCGTCGACGATCTGCTCGACGAACCACAGGGCGTGGGTGGACATCAGGTCGTCGGCGGTCAGCACCTCGACGATCCACGGGCAGGCGGCGAGCGCCGCGTGGATCGCGGCCGCCGCGGAGACCACCCGCTCGCGGGGTTCGTCCGGCAGGTCGGCGGGCCGCAGGGTCCGGGCGGCGTGGTCGTCCAGCAGCAGGACGAGCAGTTCCTCCTTGTTGCGGACGTGGTGGTAGAGGGCCATCGGCGTGCTGCCGACCTCGGTGGCGAGGCGACGCATGGTCAGTTTCCCGACGCCCTCCTCGGTCACGATCCGGCGGGCCGTGGCGACGACCTCCTCCCGGGAGATCCGGGGGGGCCGGCCGGTGGCCTTGCGCGGTGCGGAGGGCTGCTGCATGCCCCCATCATCCCCCGGGCCTCGACAGCGGCGGTCGCCCGGGGGTAGTTTCCTTACATGTACAAAAACTCACGGGGGCGCCCCGGCGCGGTGCTGGCGGCGGTGACCGTCGCACAGTTCGTCTTCGCCCTGGACATGTCGGTGGTCAACGTCGCCCTGCCCGCGATCCGCACCGCGCTCGGATTCGCACCGCTCGACCTGTCCTGGGTCGTGCACGTCTACGCGCTCACCTTCGGCGGGCTGCTGCTGCTCGGCGGCCGCGCCTGCGACCTGTACGGCCGGCGGCGGCTCCTCGTCGTGGGCCTTGCCGTCTTCGCGCTCTGCTCCCTGGCGGGCGGCGCGGCCCAGGAACCCTGGCAACTCGTCACCGCCCGCGCCGGACAGGGCCTGGGCGCCGCGGCGGCCGCCCCGGCCGCGCTCGCGATGCTCACCACCACCTTCACCGAAGGCCCCCGGCGGGTCCGCGCGCTCGGCGTCTGGAGCGCCGCCAACGCGGCGGGCGGCGCACTGGGCGTCCTCGCGGGCGGACTGCTCACCGAGTACGCGGGCTGGCGCTGGGTCATGCTGGTCAACCTGCCCTTCGTGGCGGGCGCCCTCGCGCTGCTCCCCGCCGCCGGGCCCGCCGACCGGCGACCCGCCCGGCGGGACCGGCCGGACGTGCTCGGCGCCGTCCTCGCGACCGGGGGAGTGGGACTGCTGGTGTTCGGCGTCGTCCGCACCGAGGCCCGGGGCTGGACCTCGCCCGCCACCCTCGGGACGCTGGCCGCCGCCGTCGCACTGCTCGCCGCCTTCGTCGTCACCGAAACCCGCGTTCCCGTACCGCTGTTACGCCTCGGCCTGCTGCGCAGCCGCTGGGTCGCCGGGGCCAACCTGCTGGTGTTCCTGGCCGCCGCCGGGCAGTTCACCGCCTTCTACTTCGTCTCCCTCCACCTGCAACTGGTGCTCGGCCTGGGCGCCGCCGCCACCGGCGCCGCGTTCCTGCCCTTCTCGGCGGGGCTGGTCGCGGGCACCGTCGTCGCGACCCGGATCACCGCGGCCCGCACGCCCCGCGCCGCGCTCGTCCCCGGAGCCCTGCTGGCCGCCACGGGCCTGGCCTGGTTCGCCCGGATCAGTCCCGACGGCGGCTTCCTCACCGACGTCCTCGGCCCGTCCGTGGTCACCAGCATCGGCACCGGACTGGTCCTCGCGCCGGTCGCAGCCGCCGCCACCACCGGGATCGCCCCGCACGAGGCCGGCCTGGCCTCCGGTCTGCTCAACAGCTCGCGCCAGCTCGGCGGCTGCGTGGGACTGGCCGCCCTGGCGACCGTCGCCGCCCACCGCACCGGCGCCGCCACCGACCCCGGCGCGCTCGACGACGGGTACGCCCTCGGGCTCGCGGCCACCGCCGCCCTCTTCGTCCTGGCGGCGGTCGTCGCGGTCCTCGTCCTGCCCCGCCACCGTCCCGCGCCCGGCCCCGCGCTCGGCCCCGCCACCGGGCCCACCACCGCCACCGCCGTCCCGGCGGAGAACCACCTGGAAGGAACGCCCTCATGACCACGACCCCGGTCCTCCCGGTCGACCTGTTCGCCGCGGCCCTGCACATCCACCCCGACGGCGCCGTCCGGGCCACCGAGCGCCGGATGACCGGCGGCGACGCCGGCGCCTGGCAGATCGCCACCTTCCACGTGGAGACCGACGCCGACGTCCACGCCGACCACTGGGAGATGCACCCCGCGGCCGAGGAGGCGGTGTGCTGCCTCACCGGTGGCGTCCGCGTCCACTTCCGCCCCACCGGGCCCGGCGCGGCCGGGGAGACGGTCCGACTCGCGGCCGGCACCGCGGTGGTCGTCCCCCGCGGCCGCTGGCACCGGCTGGAGCTCGACGCCCCCAGCGACCTGATGTCGATCACCCTGCGCACCGGCACCCGACTCGAACGGCGCAGCGACGCCGACTGAACGGAAGCCGCCCGTCGCCCCGGCCGTCGCATGGCCCGGTGGTACCGCGGTACTACGGCCGGGCGGATGTTCGGCCCCCGGTACCACGGTTCCGGCCGCCCCCGCCCCTAGCGTGGAAGGTGAGGGCGGCCGGGACGGACCGGCCCCGGAGCACAGGGATGACCGATGATCGAGGCGCACCAGCTGACGAAGCGGTACGGCGAGAAGACCGCCGTGGACCGGCTGGACTTCATGGTCCGGCCGGGTACGGTGACCGGCTTCCTCGGGCCCAACGGCGCGGGCAAGTCCACCACCATGCGGATGATCGTCGGACTCGACGCCCCCAGCAGCGGCACGGTCCGGGTCAACGGCCGCCGCTACGCCGAGCACGCGGCGCCGCTGCAGGAGGTCGGGGCACTGCTGGAGGCCAAGTCGATCCACCCCGGGCGCTCCGCCTTCAACCACCTGATGGCCCAGGCCCACACCCACGGCATCCCGCGCCGCCGGGTCGACGAGGTCATCGAGCTGACCGGGCTGCAGTCGGTGGCCCGCAAGCGCGCCGGGGCGTTCTCGCTCGGCATGGGCCAGCGGCTCGGCATCGCCTCGGCCCTGCTGGGCGACCCGGCCACCGTGATGCTGGACGAGCCCGTCAACGGCCTCGACCCCGAGGGCGTCCTGTGGATCCGCAACCTGCTGACCGCGCTCGCCGCCGAGGGCCGGACCGTCTTCGTGTCCTCCCACCTGATGAGCGAGATGGCCCTGGTCGCCGACCACCTGATCATCGTCGGACGGGGCCGGCTGCTGGCCGACACCACCGTCCAGGAACTGGTCCGCGAGGCCGGCGGCGACGCGGTCAAGGTCGCCAGCGCCGACCCGGCCGCGCTGCGCTCCGCGCTCGCCGGACCGGGCGTGGAGATCACCGGCCGGGCCGGCTCGGAGGAGCTCCTGGTCACCGGACGCACCGCCCGGGAGATCGGCCTCGCCGCCGCCGACCAGGGCATCGCCCTCTTCGAGCTCACCCCCCGGACGGTGTCCCTGGAGGAGGCGTTCATGGAACTGACCCGCGACGCCGTCGAGTACCACGGCACCACCACCGCCAACGCCGCCGCGGCCACCGCCGGCACCGAGAACCCGAGGAGCGCGGCATGAGCACCGTCGCACCGAGCCCGACCCCGTCCGCGCCCGCCGACCTCCGGCCCGCCCGCCCGCCGTACAAGGTGACCGCGCTGCGGGTGCTGCGCTCCGAATGGGCCAAGCTGTGGTCGCTTCGCTCCACCTGGATCACCCTGGGCCTGGCCCTGCTCTTCCTGTTCGCCTTCGGCCTGATCGCCGCGTCCCAGTTCAAGTCGCGGCTCAGCGAGGGCCGCCCGATGGACCGCGACTTCGCCACCGCGAGCGCGCTGAGCCTGTCCCTGTTCGGCACCAACTTCGCCCAGCTGGCGCTCGGCGTCCTCGGGGTGCTGGTCGCGGCCGGCGAGTACTCGACCGGCATGATCCGCTCCACGCTGGCCGCCGTGCCGCGCCGCCTGCCGGTGCTGTGGTCCAAGGCCCTCGTGTTCGGGGCGATCGCGCTGGTGCTCGGCACCGTCGGGGCGTTCGCCACCTTCCTCGTCGACAGCCGGATCCTCTCCGACACCCGCGCCGCGATGACCCTCTCCGACGCCGGGGTCGCGCGCGGCCTGCTCGGGGCCGGGCTCTACCTCGCCCTGGTCGGCGTGATCGGCGTCGCCCTCGGCGCGCTGCTGCGCTCCGTCGCCGGCGGCATCGCCGTCCTGGTGGCCACCCTGATGCTGATCCCTGGCCTGACCGCGCTGCTGCCCAGCTCCTGGCAGGACCACATCGCCCCCTACCTGCCGAGCCACGCGGGCCAGGCGATGTTCGCCCTCCAGCACGACGCGACCACGCTGTCGCCGACGGCCGGACTGGTCGTCTTCCTCGGCTGGACGGTGCTCGCCCTGGCGGGAGCCGCCCTGCGCCTGCTGCGCACCGACGCCTGAGTCGGGCGGGACACCTGACACACTCGGAGTGCGGCGCCGGAGCAAACCGGCGCCGCACTCCACGTTCGTGAAGCGCACAGACCGATGAGCGTGAAGCGCACAGACCGATGAGGGAGGTCCCACCGGTGAGCGAGTACGCCACCTCCACGGGCCCGTCCACCGGGGCCGAGGTCCTGTCCGGCCCGCTGTTCGCCCGCCTGGCCCGGATCGGCCAGCGGGTGCGGCAGGCGGACCGTGACCACCCCTGGGTGCTGGACGCCGCCGTGGTCGCGGCCGTCGTCCTGCTGTTCTGCCTGCCCGACCTCCTCCCCGGGCACGGCGACGGCGGGCCGCGCGAGCACCGGATCGTCCTGACCCGGCTGCCGCTGCCCGGGACGCTGGCGCTGCAGGCGGGCCTGGTCGTCCCGCTGCTGTGGCGCCGCCGCCGGCCCGCGGCGGCGTTCGTCGCGATCATGGCGGTGTTCGTCCTGCAGTGGTCGATGAACGTCGGCCTGCGCGCTGATGTCGCCCTGCTGGTGGCGCTCTACGGCCTGGCCCTGCACGGCAGGCTGCGGCACCTGGCCTGGTCGTGTGCGGCCATGGTCGGCGCCGTCGCCGTGGTCGCCGCGGCCGTCTCGGACGCCGGGCTGCCTGTCGGCGACGCGCTGTTCTTCCTGTTCAGCGCCGCGACGGCGGCCGTGGCGCTCGGCATCGCGGTCCGCATCCGCCGCGC
Organism: Kitasatospora sp. NPDC048545; assembly: GCF_040651155.1. NCBI lineage: Bacteria > Bacillati > Actinomycetota > Actinomycetes > Kitasatosporales > Streptomycetaceae > Kitasatospora > Kitasatospora sp. NPDC048545. The sequence goes on along the minus strand of NZ_JBEZIQ010000093.1, from coordinate 15,614 downwards.
CCAGCTCGCCGGACTGCGCGAACGCGCGGCCCGCCTGGAGATCGAGCGCGACCAGCGCAGCCGGCTCGCCACGGCCACCGAGCGCACCCGGGTGGCCCGCGAGATGCACGACATCATCGGCCACAACCTGTCCGTCATCGTCACGCTCGCCGACGGCGGGGCGTACGCGGCCCAGGCCGCCCCCGAACGCGGCCGGGAAGCCCTGCTGCTGATCGGCGACACCAGCCGCCAGGCCCTCGGCGAACTGCGCCGCATGCTCGGCGTACTGCGCGACCAGGGCGACGAGACCGCCGAGTTCACGCCGCAGCCGGGCATCGCCGACCTCGACGGGCTGTGCGCCCGCATCCGCGCCGCCGGACCGCAGGTGGTGTACACGGCCGGCGGCGACCTCGACCGCCTCGACCGCGGCATGCAGCTGATGGCCTACCGCATCGTCCAGGAGTCGCTCACCAACACCCTCAAGCACGCCGGCCCCGACACCCGGGCCCACGTCACCCTGACCGCCGGCGCCGACCGGTTGCGGGTCCGCGTCCAGGACAACGGCCCGCCCTTCGGCACCGGCACACCCGCGCACCCGGGCGGCGAGGGCCACGGCCTCGCGGGCATCCGAGAACGCGCGGCCCTGTACGGCGGCTCGGTCACGGCGGGCCCCGGTCCCGGTGCAGGATGGACCGTGGAGGCCGTGCTCGACCTCACCCCCGACCCGACAGGCGGCCCGACGTGACCACCGTCCTCATCGTGGACGACCAGCCGCTCCAGCGCTACGGCTTCCGGATGCTGCTGGAGAGCCAGCCCGACACCGAGGTCGTCGGCGAGGCCGCCCACGGCACCGAGGCCGTCCGGCTCACCGCCGACCTGCGGCCCGACGTCGTCCTGATGGACATCCGGATGCCCGGGATGGACGGCATCGAGGCGACCCGCCGGATCGTCGCCGGCGGCGGCCGCTCCCGCATCCTCGTGCTGACCACCTTCGACCTCGACGAGTACGCCCACGCCGCGCTGCGCGCCGGCGCCAGCGGCTTCCTGCTGAAGGACGCCCGCCCCGAGGAACTGCTCTCCGGGATCCGCTCCGTCGCCGAGGGCGACGCCGTCGTCGCCCCGGCCATCACCCGGCGCCTCCTCGACGCCTACGCCCACCGGCTCCCGGTCCGCCCGGCGGGCGTGGCGCCCGCCGCCGACCCCCGGCTGGAAGCGCTCACCGACCGCGAACGGGAGATCCTGGTCGCCATCGCCCAGGGCTGGACCAACGGCGAGATCGCCCAGCGCCTGGTGCTGGCGGAGTCGACCGTCAAGACGCACGTCAGCCGGGTGCTGGGCAAGATCGGCGCCCGGGACCGCGTCCAGGCGGTGATCTTCGCCTACGACCGCGGACTGACCCGCCCGCAGCCCCCGGTCTGAGCGCTCACCGACCGCCGGGCTCCGGCGCGGCCATCGGCGGCGCGGCCACGGGTGGCGCGGCACGCTGGAGCGGGCGCAGCACCACGGCGCCGACCGCGAGCCACCAGAGGGCGAGGAGCCAGCCGCCGAGGACGTCCAGCGGCCAGTGCACCCCGAGGTACACGCGGCTGAGGCCGATCGCGACGGTGAACAGGACCGCGCCCGCGGTCGCCTCCCGGGCCGCCGCCGGGTGGGCCCGGGCCACGGCCAGTGCGAGCAGACCGGCGCTGAGCGCGGAGGTGAAGGAGTGGCCGGAGGGGAAGGAGAACCCGGACGCGTCCGTCGCCCAGTCCGTCTGTGGCGGCCGGGGCCGGGCGCAGGCGTGCATCACGCCCAGCCGCACCAGCTGGCCCGCGATCAGCCACAGCACCGGGGCGGTCAGCTGCAGGGCGGCGCGGCGCCGGCCCCGCGGCACGGCGGCGGCCCTGAAGGTGACGGCCCCGGCGGTGAGCGCGAGGAGGTAGGGCACCGGGCCCGAGCCGAGCCGGGTGAGCGCGACGGCCGCGCTCCGGGCGGGATACGGCCGGTGGGCGACGCTCCAGTCGACGGCGGCCCGCTCGAAGGGGAACGGCGCCCAGCCACGGGTGGCCAGCAGCACGGCCAGCGCCGTGAACAGCGCCGCGGCGAGGGCCGCGACGAGCGGCCACGGGCCGCCGAGCGGGCGGGCGTTCCCGGCGGAGCGGTCCATCGGCACGGCGCCTTTCGTCGGGGACGGGGGCGGCCGGGGCCTCCGGCCGGGGCAGCCGACCAGAGGGACGGGCCCGGACCCATGCTTGCCGCACGCACCGCCGGGCGCGGCGCAGCCACGCCATGACCGTTCGGTGTCGTGGCCGCCGCGAGCACCGGGGCGGCCGTTCGGCGGAGCGGTCGTTCAGTGCAGCGGCCGTTCGGTGCAGCGGCCGTTCGGTCCAGCGACTGTTCAGCGCAGCGCTGCGATCCCCAGGTGCCGGAGGGCCGACCGCGCCGCGTGCACCCCGCACAGGCCGTGGACGCCGGCGCCGGGCGGGGTGGCGGCGGAGCAGAGATAGACGCCGGGGATGCCGGTGGCGTACGGGTCGAGGGCGGGGCGCGGACGCAGGACGGTCTGCAGGGGGGTGTTGGCGCCGGTGCCGATGTCGCCGCCGACGAGGTTGGGGTTGTGGCGCGGCAGCCGGTGGGTGGGGACGGTGGTCGTGGCCAGGACCCGGTCCCGGAATCCGGGGGCGAAGCGTTCGAGCTGGGTGAGCACGGCCCCGGAGGCGTCCCCGGCGTAGCCGTGCGGCACGTGGGCGTAGGCGTACACGGGGTGGACGTCGCCGTGTGAGCGGCCCGGGTCGGCGAGGTACTGCTGGGCCACCAGCACGAAGGGGCGTGCGGGCATCCGGCCGCGGGCGGTCTCCCGTTCGGCGTGGGCGACCTCCTCCAGGGTGCCGCCGAGGTGGACGGTCCCGGCCCGGCGGCAGTCCGGGTGCTGCCACGGGACGCCGTCCGCCACCGCGAAGTCCATCCGGAAGGCGGCCGGCCCGTAGCGCCACCGCCGGTACGCGCGCCGTACCCGCGGGGGCAGCCGGTCACCGCAGAGGTCGGCCGCCGCGCCGGGGGCGACGTCCAGCAGGACGAGCGCGCCCGGTGGCAGACCGGAGAGCGAGCGCACCGGGTGCCCGGTCTCGACGCGCCCGCCGAGTTCGGCGAGCCGCGCCGCGAGGGCGGCGGTGATCCGGCCGGAGCCGCCGCGCGCGACCGGCCAGCCGCGGTGGTGCGCGGCGGCGAGCAGCAGCAGGCCGACGGCGGAGGTCAGCGGCCGGTGGAGCGGCTGGAAGGCGTGCGCGGCGGCCCCGGCGAACAGGGCCCTGGCCCGGTCGGTGCGCCAGCGCCGGGCGAGCCGGGTGGCGGGCCGGACGGCCAGGCGGCCGAAGTCGGCGAGCAGCAGTGGGTGCCGCGGCGCCCGCAGGAGCGGGCGCAGCACGTCCCCGGCCAGGTCGTCGAAGCGGCTGCTCGGCCGGGCGAACACCCGCAGCCAGGCGTCGGAGTCGGGCCCCAGGGCGCGTGCGCTGTCGCGGAGCGGGCGCCCGGCGGCGGCCCCGTCCCCGCCGTCCAGCGGGTGGGCCAGGTCGACGTCGGGCCAGAGCCATTCCAGGCCGTGCCGGGCGAGGTCGGGGGAGCGCAGCAGGGGGGAGGCCACGCCGAAGGGGTGCACCGCCGAGCAGTGGTCGTGCAGCAGGCCGGGCAGGGTGGTCTCGCCGCTGCGGGCGCCGCCGCCGATCTCCTCGGCGGCTTCCAGCACGGTGACCGCCAGCCCGTGCTCGGCGAGCGTGACGGCGGCGGCCAGGCCGTTGGGCCCGGAGCCGACGACGACGGCATCGGTCATGTGCTGCCTCCCAGGGGTGTCCGACCAGGGGGATCCGACCAGGGGGATCCGGGCCGGGGCGGTCCGGGCGGGACCGGGCCCGGCCGCGGGGCTCAACGCGGTGCCTCCCCGGCGGGCCGCCGGACGGCGAGCAGCGCCGCGGGCACCAGCCAGGAGCGGTGGCCGTGCCGGACCGGCAGTGGCAGGTGCGACCGCTGCGTCTCCAGGGAAACCACCCGCAACCGTTCCTCCTCGGCCCGATGTTCCCCGGGGCCTCGCGCGGGCCGCGGCGGCCATGGACGCCGGCCCTGGTCTCCACCCCCGCGCCGGGCGCGAAGCCGTGGGGCGGAGCCGTCGCGCCCCACGTTAGGGGACCGGTCCGGCACCGGAGGAGCCGTACCGGCGCCGCGCCCCCGTCGTCGCACGATCGGACCAGTCGCCTCCGCTCCCGGGCCGTCACCTGCGCGGATCCGCGGCCGACCGCTCCCCGCCCGGGGGTCAGGGCGGCAACTGTGCTGAAGTACGGGGGATTCGGTGTCGTCGACCGGGTGTCCTGGCGATCCGGACTGCTGCGTCAACTCCACTACGGGGCAGTGATTCTGACGAACCGTCGGATCCTGTCCGGCCGATCCGGAGCGGCTCGTCCGCGACGTCGTCGCCACCATCGCCACCATCGCCGAGTTCGGCGACCCCGCCGAGGGCTCCGCACTGCTGCCCGGCCGCCCCGCCGTCCTGCTGTTGTGCCAGGACCGGTGTCGACGGTCGACGAAGGACACATTGTGTCCTATGGTGAACATTGTGTCCTCGCCGAGGCGCGCCGTCGGGCGCCTCGCGGGGCCGGCACCCCCGGGAAGTGAAGGAGAACCACGGCATGGCCGACACGTTCGAGGCGGGCAAGTCCGAACTGGTGGAACTCGCCCACCGCCGGATGCGGTCCGCGATCCCCGACAGCGGCTGGACGGTGCGCCAGAAGCTCGCCCTGACCTGCCGCATCCTGTTCGACGCCGGACACGACTCCGGTCTGGCCGGGCAGATCACCGCCCGCGCCGAACGCCCCGGCACCTACTACACCCAGCGTCTGGGACTCGGCTTCGACGAGATCACCGAATCCAACCTGCTGCTGGTGGACGAGAACCTCGACGTCCTGGAGGGCGACGGGATGGCCAACCCGGCCAACCGCTTCCACAGCTGGGTCTACCGGGCCCGACCGGACGTCAACTGCATCATCCACACCCACCCGCTGCACATCTCCGCGCTGTCGATGCTGGAGACCCCGCTGGTCGTCTCGCACATGGACACCTGCCCGCTGTACGACGACTGCGCGTTCCTGGAGAACTGGCCCGGCATCCCGGTCGGCAACGAGGAGGGCGAGACCATCGCCGCCGCCCTCGGCGACAAGCGCGCGCTCCTGCTGGCGCACCACGGCCAGCTGGTCGCCACCGGGACGGTCGAGGAGGCCTGCACCCTGGCCCTGCTCTTCGAACGGGCCGCCCGGCTCCAGCTGTTGGCGAGCGCCGCCGGGAAGATCCGGGAGATCCCCGGACTGCTCGCGCAGGAGGCCCACGACTGGATCTCCACCCCCAAGCGCGGCCAGGCGACCTTCGCCTACTACGCCCGCCGGGCCCTGCGGGCGGGGCACGGCGACGCCGTGGACCGCGCGCCCGGCCTCCAGGGCCCGACCACCCCCGCCCCAGCCCGGAAGGACTCCTGAGATGCCCGTGACCGCCCTCGAAGGGATCATCGCCTACCCGGTGACCCCGTTCTCCCGCACCGACGGCAGCCCCGACCTCGGGCGGCTCGCCGAGCTGATCGACCGGTTGATCGCCTCCGGGTGCCACGCGATCGCCCCGCTCGGGTCCACCGGGGAGAGCGCCTACCTCGACGACCGGGAGTGGTTCGACGTCACCGAGGCCGCGGTCTCCGCCGTGGCCGGCCGGGTGCCTGCCGTCGTCGGCATCGCCGACCTCACCACCCGCAGCGCCGTCCGTCGGGCCAGGTACGCCGAACACGTCGGCGCGGACGTGGTGATGGTGCTGCCGCTGTCCTACTGGAGGCTGGACGAGCGGGAGATCACCCGGCACTACGAGGAGGTCGCCGGCGCGATCGGCATCCCGCTGATGGTCTACAACAACCCGGCCACCGCCGGGGTGGACCTCCCGGCGGAGCTGCTGCACCGACTGGTCGACCGGGTCGAGAACATCACCATGGTCAAGGAGAGCAGCGGCGACATCCAGCGGATGCACCGGCTCGCCCAACTCTCCGACGGTGCACTGCCGTTCTACAACGGCTCCAACCCGCTGGCGCTGGAGGCCTTCGCGGCCGGCGCGGCCGGCTGGTGCACGGCGGCGCCCTGCGTGGTCCCGGAGCTCACCCTGGAGCTGTACCGGGCGGTGCGTTCCGGCGACCTGGACGCGGCCCGCCAGGTGTTCTACCGGCAGCTGCCCGTGCTGCAGTTCCTGCTCGGCGGCGGCCTGCCGACCACCGTCAAGGCGGGCCTGGCCCTGCGCGGCCTGGACGTCGGGGAGCCCCGGCACCCGCTGCTGCCGCTGGACGAGGAGCGGACGAAGCAACTGGCCGGACTGCTCGCCGAGGCGGGCGCGGACCGCTGACCCGGTGAGCGCGTGCCCCCCGTGACCCGGTGAGCGCGTGCCCCCCGTGACCCGGTGGGCCCGTGACGCCGTGGACCCCTGACGCCTGTGGGCCCCGCGGTCCCGTCGTGCGTCAGGGCAGGGTGGGGACCCGCTCCGAGGGGCCGGCCGGGTCGTCGTGGATGACCACGAGGATCTCGGCCGGCTCCGCGCCGGTGCTCCGGCAGCGGTGCGGCAGCGCCGAGTTGAAGTACACGCTGTCCCCGGGGCCGAGCCGCACCGTCCGCTCGGGGAACTCCAGCTCCGCCGTGCCCGCATGGACGAACAGGAACTCCTCGCCCGCGTGGGACTTGTAGGCCGATCCGGTCGCGTCGGTCGGCGGGTACATCACGAACGGCACCATCCGCTTGCCGCTGAGGCCGGTCGCGATGCCCTCGTAGTGCGGGGTGCCGGGGCCGGCCCCGTCGGCGATCGGGGTGCGCTCGCCGGCCCGGACGACGGTGACGAGTTCGGGCTCCACCTCGTCCGAGAACAGCCGGCCGACATCGACGTTGAGGGCGTGGGCCAGTTTGAGCGCGGTCGAGATCGACGGGTCGCTGAGGCCGCGCTCGACCTTGGAGAGGTAGCTCTTGGTGACGCCCACCTGTTCGGCGAGCGCCTCCAGGCTGAGCCGGTTCTGCTTCCGCAGCACCCGCAGTCTGCCGCTCATCCGTCACCCCTCACCCGCGGAATCGTCCGGTCCAGTATCCCACCGCTGATCCGCGGGCCGTCGGCGCGGTCGGTCCGGTGCACGGTCGGTCCGGTGCCCGGGGCGGCGGAGGCCGGGCCCGTCCGCGGTGCCCCGGGCACCGGGCGCCTCAGTCGTCGGCGGCCGCGGTGTACGACGTGGTGAAGGCGGTCATCGCCAGCCAGCCGAGGGCGGGAACGCCCACGGCGATGACGAAGGGCACGGGGCCGGACAGCAGGGCGGAGGCGCCGAAGAACGCGAACACGGCGGTCCAGATCGAAGCCGTGGCCGAGGCGACGGCGGAGGCCGCCACGGCGTTCCGGCGCGGCCGGGCCAGGCCGCAGGCGGTCAGGGCGGATCCCAGGCCGGCCAGCAGGGCCACTCCGAGGAGGGCCGGCCAGGGCCGGCTCCGGTTCTCGGCGCTGTGCCCGTGGTAGGAGACCTCGGCCACCCGGCCCCGCCAGAGCGCCAGTTGCACGTCCGTGCCGACCGCCACGTCGTCGTAGAACGCCTCGCCGACGGAGTACGTGGCGGTGGCCGCGGACTCCCGGGACACCGTCAGCTCCCAGATGGTGGAGTCGTTGCTCTCGCGGGCGTTCTTGGACCGCACCTTCCCGCTCTCGTGGCGCAGGCAGTCCGCGCCGGGTGCGGCGGCCGCCGTGCCGCAGGTCGGCGCGGTGAGGTGGGCGTTCACCTCCTGGTCGGTGTCCACGTACCACCGGAAGCAGAGGGCGGTGACGGCCAGGCCCAGCGCCACGAGCAGGCCGTGGGCCAGCCACCGGCCGACCGGCCCGGTGGCCCACCCGGTTCCGCCGTACCGCCCCTCGTCCTCGATCCGCTTCTTCATCGCACCCCCGTCGATCGTGTTCCCGGCGCACCTCCCCGGTGCCCCGTGCGCCCGGGATGATTCCAGCACGGGCGGCCGACGGTCGAGCAACCCAGTTCGGCCGTAACGCAGTTGTGAAGGTCCGGTTCGGGGCGGACCGGCCCCGGACCGGGAAGGGGTCAGATCTCGTGCGCGATCGAGGTGCCGATGACGACCACGAACAGCCAGCCGAGAACGGGGACGCCCAGGGTGATGATCATGGGCCACTGGGCGGCGAAGAGCATGACGCTGCCGAGGAAGGCGGAGACGGCGATCACGAAGCCGGCCGCCGGCGCCACCGCCGCCGCCCCCAGACGGGGCCAGGCCAGCCCGTGGACGAGCACGGCCGACGCCGCGCCGATCAGGCCGGCGAGCTTGAGGGCGGCGAGGGCGGGGATGTCGCGCGTCGGGGCGCGGTGCCCGTGCCAGGAGACCTCGACCACGCGGCCGTTCCAGATCGTGAGGTCCACGGTGGTGCCGACGCTGGCGTCGTCGTAGAAGGCCTCGCCGACGGAGAAGGAGCCGGTGGGCGCCGTCTCCCGGGCGACGCTCAGGTTGTAGAAGATGGAGTCGTCGCTGGTGGAGGTGGACCGCGCGGTCACCCTCCCGGTCTCGCGGAGCACGCAGGGCGCGCCCGGTGCGGCGGCGGCCGTGCCGCACTGCGGTGCGGAGCGGTAGGCGTCCACCGCGTGGAAGGTGTCCAGGAACCAGCCGAACCCGGCGACGACGGTGGACAGGCCCGCCACCACGAGCAGGATCCGCGCCAGGGCGCGGGCGACGACCCTTCCGGTGACCCGGGGCCGGCGGCCGGGTGGTTTCGCGTCCTCGATCCGCGCGTTCATCGCAACCCCCTCGATCGCGGTCCGGGCACCTCCCCGGTGCCCACCGGGGATGATTCCAGGGAGCCGGTCCGTGCCGGGAGTGATCAGGCCCACTTGTGACGCAGTTGTGCAACTCGGGCCGGTGGGCGCTCGGTGCGTCAGCCGTTGCGGGCGGCGGCCGTGCTCCCGGCGGTCAGGGCCAGCCAGGCGAGGGCGGGGACGACCAGGGTGACGGCGAGCGGCAGTTGCGTCGACACGAGGACGAGGCTGCCGAAGAACGACAGGAAGGTGATGAAGGCGGCGATGCCGACGGGCGTCGCCTCCGTGGCGGGACGCGCGCGGGTCAGGCCGTAGGCGGTGAGGGCCGATCCCAGGCCGACCAGGAGGGCGATCTCGGTGGAGGCCAGCCAGGGCGTGCTCGGGTTCCGGGCGCGGTGACCCCGGTAGGAGACCTCGGCGACCCGGCCCCGGAAGACCGTGACGTCCACGTCCGTGCCGACCTCCACGTCGTCGTAGAAGGCCTTGCCGACGGGGTACTCGTGTTCGCCCGCCGTTTCCCGGGCCACGGTCAGCCAGTGGCTGGGGGCGTCGTTGCTGTTGTCGACGCGACCCGCCGTCACCTTGCCGGTCTCGTGCCGCAGGCAGTCCGCACCCGGTGCCGCCGCTGCCGTTCCGCACGTCGGGGCGTGCCGGGGGGCGCCCACCCCGTCGTACGCGTCGACGTACCGGGTGAAGCCGAGGACGGTGACGGCCAGCCCCGTGAGGAGGAGCAGGCCCCGCGCCAGCCCGTGGAGGACCGGGGCGCCGGCCCGCCGGAGTCGACCGACCGGTTTCGCGTCCTCGATCCGCGCGTTCATTGCAACCCCCTCGATCGCGGCCCGGGCACCTCCCCGGTGCCCAGCAGGAATGATTCCAGGGAGGTGGCCGCCGATGGGAGCAACTCGGCTTTCTTGTCACCCAGTTGTGGAACTCCGGCTGGGGCTGGGGCTGGGGGCCGGAGCCGGGGCCTCGGGCGGGGCCGGGCGTCAGTCGTCCGTGACGGCGATCAGCGTGGTGATGGCGGTCGCGCCCAGCCAGCCGAGGAGGGGGATGCCGAGGGAGACGACGAACGGCCCCTGCGACGACAGGACGGCGAAGCCGCCGAGGGCGGACAGGAAGGCGACCCAGCCGGCGCCGGAGAGGATGACTCGCCGGGCGTTCCGGCGCGGCCCGGACGCGCTGCGGACGGTCAGGGCCGAGCCTGCGGCGACCAGGAGCGCGACCTTGACGCTGGTCTGCCAGGGCCGGATCGGGTTCGCCGCGCGGTGACCCCGGTAGGAGACCTCGGCGACCCGGCCCCGGAAGACCGTCAGGTCCACGTCCGTGCCGATCTCCACGGCCTCGTAGAAGGCCTTGCCGACCTCGTACCTGTCGGTGGGCGCGGACTCGCGCGCGATCCGCAGTTCGCGGGCGTCCTCGTCGAGGGCCCTCGCCGCCGTCACCCTGCCGGTCTCGTGCCGCACGCAGTCCGTGCCCGGTGCGGCGGCCGCCGTGGCGCACACCGGGGCGTCCCGGTAGGCGACCGTCCGGTCGTAGGTGTCGACGAACCAGGCGAAGCCGAGGGCGGTGACGGCCAGCCCCGCCAGGAGGAGTACTCCCCGCGCGAGCACGCGGACACCCGCTCCGGTGTCCGGCCGGGATCCGCCGGGTGCCCCCGGGGCCCTCATCCACGTCTCCATCGCAACCCCCACGATCGCGTCCCCGGGCATCTCCCCGAGGCCCCGCGGGGATGATCCCAGGACGCGGGCGGGTGGGGGAGGGGCCCGGCCCGCTTGTGACGCGCTTGTGGAAGTTCTGCCGGGTGGACCGGCGGACCGGCGGGCCGGTGGACCGGTGCGGCGACGGGTCGGTGCGGCGACGGGCCGGTCCGCCGGTCAGGGCAGCAGGAGGACGGCGAGTTCGTCGAGCAGTTCGGTGACCCGGCGGGCCTGTTCCGGGTCCGGGACGGCCTTCGCGATGACCGGCTCCGCAGGCCGGGCGACGTGGGTGCGCACGGCGGTGCGGGCGCGCTCGGAGACGGTCAGCAGGGTGCGCCGTCCGTCGGCCGGGTCGGCGGTGGCGTCGAGCAGGCCGGCCTCGCGCAGCCGGGCGACGGAGCCGGAGACGTGGCTCTGGGCGAAGCCGGTGCGGACCCGGATCTCCTGGACGGAGGTGGCGGGGTGGCGGTACACGTCGGCGATCACGGCGATCTCCGCGGCGGTGAGGTGCGCGGACGCCGGGTCGGTGATCATCGCGCGGCCGAGTTCGGTCAAGCGCTTGCCGAGTCTGAGGAGTTGCACGCCGTCCATGGCGGCAGAATACATCTTCACCGATGGATCGGTAGCGATGTAGATTGCGGACATGACGACCACCGAACCGCTCAGCCCGGTGTCCCGCACCGCCCTGTCCGTCGCCCTGGTGCGGGCCTACGAGAGCTCCCGCCCCGACCCGCTCTTCGTCGACCCGTACGCCACCGCCTTCGTCACGGCCGCCGAGGTCCCGCTGCCCGCCACCGGCCCGGCCGGCGGCTTCGCCAAGGCCTTGGCCGCACAGGGCGTCCTGCGTACCCGCTTCTACGACGACCGCCTCCTCGCCGCCGGGGCCGACCAGGTCGTGCTGCTCGCGGCGGGCCTCGACACCCGCGCCTACCGGCTGGAGTGGCCCGCCGGCACCCGGGTGTTCGAGCTCGACCTGGGCCCGGTCCTGGACTTCAAGGAGCAGGTCCTCGACGGACTCGGCGCCGTGCCGAGGAGCGGCCGCACCACCCTGCCCGCCGACCTGCTGGACCGGGACTGGCCCGCCCGCCTGGTCGCGGCCGGCTTCGACCCGTCGCGGCGCTCGGCCTGGCTGGCCGAGGGCCTGCTGGTCTACCTCACGCCCGAGGAGGCCGCCGGACTGCTCACGGCCGTCGCCGCTCTGGCCGCCCCCGGCAGCCGGCTGCTGCTGGAGAAGGGCCGGGACGTCGGCACCACCCCGCACGACCCGGCGGTCGCCCACATCACCGACCTGTGGCGCGGCGGGCTCGGCCCAGACACCCACGAGTGGCTCGACCGGCACGGCTGGAGCACCGGGATCACCCTCCTGGAGCACCTGGCGGAGACGTACGGCCGGCCGCTGTCGCGCTCCTCCGTCGCGGGGTTCATCGAGGCCGTCCGGCAGCCGGAGGACTGAGCACTCCCGTCGGGCCCGCCCGTCGCTCCCCGTTCCCTGCCCGCCACTCCGGCCCCGCCCGCCGGTCCCCGACCGCCGGTCCCCGACCGCCGAGGGGCCGGGGTCGGCGGTCCCGGCCGACGCGGCGTCATGTCCATGCGCTGGTCGATCACCCGGTCCGGCCGCCCCGGGATGGTGCGGGCGACCACTCGTTCCGCCCGGTGGCGCGTTGCTTCAATCGCCGTGTCGATCAATCGAGCAGTCGAGGACGGTGGCGGAACGTGGACCTGAACACGGTGGTGGAACTGCGCGACGCGCGGCAGCGCGGGACCTGGCGCCCGGGAGACGCGTGGCTCGGCGGCGGGACGTACGGTCCTCGCGCCGCTGATCGAGCACGACCGGGCCGACACCGTCTCCCTGCTGGACACCCTGGACGCCTTCCTCCGGCACAGCGCCTCCTGGTCCAGGACGGCCGAGGCGCTGCACCTGCACGTCAACACGGTGCACTACCGGATCAAGCGGATCGAGGAGCTCACCGGCCGCAGCCTGCTGAAGCTGGAGGACCGGCTCGACCTGTGGGCGGCGCTGCGCTGCACGCCCGCCTGAAGCGGCCGCGACGCGGCCGGGCGACACGGAGACGAAGAAGCCGTCCTCCGGGGGCAGGCTGCCCACGGGTGCCGGGGCCGAAGCATGCCGTCACCTGACCGCGTGGTCCGGATTCGCTTCGGTGTCAACGTGTTTGACGCTCCATCAGCCATTCGGGGGTGCCGGCGGCCAGCTGCCTGCGGCCAGGACGCCGGTGGCGTAGGCGCGGGCGACCAGGGCGGTGCGGTTGGGCACCCGCCAGCGCCGGGAGAGCCGGGCGAGGTGGTAGTTGACGCCGTCCGGGGTGATCCCGATCTCCCGGGCGATCTGCGCCGTGGTGGCGCCCCGGGCCGCGGCGGCGAGGATCCGGACCTCGACCGGGCTGACCTCGGTGCGCGGGCCGGGCTCCGGCACCTCCCGGGGGGCCTCGACGGTGCGCAGCGAGAGCAGCAGGTTCGGGGTCTGCTCCGGGGTGTCGCTGACCAGGTCGACGGTCATCTCGCCGTGCCGTTCGCGACCGTCGACGGGCGTCCAGGAGACCCGGGCCGGGTACTGCGAGCGGCGGTGCATCCGGACCGCCTCGGCGAGCGCCTGCAGGGTGTCGCTGTCCCGCAGGGTGAAGAACTCCAGGATCTTCCGGTTGCGCAGTTGACCCGGCAGCAGCCCGAACTCGGCCGCCATCGCGCGGTTGACGATCAGGGTCCGGCCGCCGAACTCGACCACCGCGATCGGCAGCGGCACGTGGTCCAGCAGGCGCAGTGCCCGGTTGCGCCAGATCACCGCCGCGTCCTGCCGGCTGCCCGGCGCCGGGCCGCAGCCCTCGGTCGGTCGCACGTCCATTCGTCCCTCCCCGTGGCACCCGCACGCGTGAGGCAGTGCTGACGGTTCGTCGGCAAGTCCGCGGATGTCCCGGGTACTACACAATCATGTAGTGATCACGGTGGGCTCCCCCTCCCGGTAGCCGCAGAGTGGGGGGAGCCGAACTTTTCCGCTGCGGGAGGGACCACCATGACCGACACCGTCACCGACCCGAGGGCCGATGCCGGGACCGCGGGAGCGGCCGCGACCGTGCCCCTGATCGACATCTCCTCGGCGCCGCCGCTCGCCGCCCCGATGCTGCGGACCATGGAACTGGCCAGAGCGCACGGCCCGGCCTTCGTCCAGCGGCTGCACGGCCGGGACACGCTGATCGTCACCGGCCTGGAGCTGGTCGATGAGCTGGCCGACGAGACCCGGTTCACCAAGTCGATCGGCCCCGGCCTGGAGAACGTCCGTCGGTTCACCGGCGACGGCCTGTTCACCGCCTACAACGAGGAGCCCAACTGGGCCCGGGCGCACGATATCTTGATGCCCGCGTTCGCGCTCGGCTCGATGCGCACCTACCACCCGGTGATGCTGAAGGTCGCCCGCCGGCTGGTGGACTCCTGGGACCGCCGTGAGCGCGCCGGGCTGCCGGTGGACGTGCCCGGCGACATGACCCGGATGACGCTGGACACCATCGGGCTGGCCGGGTTCGGCTTCGACTTCGGCTCCTTCGAGCGGGACGAGCCGCACCCCTTCGTGGACGCCATGGTGCGCTGCCTGGAATGGGCGATGATCAAGTTCACCCGTGACCCGGACCTCGACCACACCGAGCGCGACGCCGCCTTTCAGGCCGACGCCGACTACCTGGCCGCCGTGGTCGACGAGGTGATCGCCGCCCGCGCGGGCGAGGATGACCGGGGCCCCGCCGAGGACCTGCTCGGTCTGATGCTCGACGCGGTGCGCCCCTCCGACGGCTCCCGGTTGGACGCCGAGAACATCCGCAACCAGGTCATCACCTTCCTGATCGCCGGCCACGAGACCACCTCGGGCGCGCTGTCCTTCGCGATGTACTACCTGGTCAAGAACCCGGCCGTGCTGCGCGAGGTGCAGCGGGAAGTGGACGCGCTCTGGGGCGACCAGGCCGACCCTGAGCCCTCGTACGAGGACGTCGGGCGGCTGAAGTACACCCGGCAGGTGCTCAACGAGGCGCTGCGGCTGTGGCCCACCGCCCCCGCCTTCAGCCGCGAGGCCCGCGAGGACACCCTCCTCGGCGGGCGGATCCCGCTGCGCGCCGGGGAGACGGTCTTCGTGTCGACCCCGATGCTGCACCGCGACCCCTGCTGGGGCGACAACCCGGAGCTGTTCGACCCGGCCCGGTTCGACCCGGACGTCGAGGCGGCCCGCTCCCCGCACGCCTTCAAGCCCTTCGGCACCGGCGAACGCGCCTGCATCGGGCGGCAGTTCGCGCTGCACGAGGCTGCCATGCTGCTCGGCATGCTGGTCCACCGCTACCGGCTGATCGACCACGTCGACTACCGGCTGACCATCAAGCAGACGCTCACCATCAAGCCCGACGACTTCACCCTCGGACTGGCCCGGCGCACGCCCGCCCCGGCGGCGGCCCAGCCGGTGACCGGCCCGGCGGCGCGGGCCGGGTCCGCCGCCGAGCGCCCCGGCCGGGTCCGCCAGGGCACCGGCCTGCTGTTCCTGCACGGCTCCAACTACGGTGCCTGCCGGGAGTTCAGCCGGCAGCTCGCCGAGGCCGCGGCCGACCTCGGCTGCGACACCGCCCTCGCCCCGCTGGACGCCTACGCGGACGGCCTGCCCACCGACCGGCCCGTGGTGATCACCGCCGCCTCCTACAACGGACAGCCGACCGACGACGCCGCCGTGTTCGTCCGCCGGCTCCAGGAGGCGCCCGACGGCGCGGCGGCCGGGGTGACGTACGCCGTGCTCGGCATCGGCGACCGCACCTACGCCGCCACCTACCAGCGCGTCCCCGCGCTGATCGACGACCGGCTCGCCGCCCTCGGCGGCACCCGGCTGTTCCCCCGCGCCGAGGCCGACGCCTCCGGCGACCTGGCCGGCACCGTGGGACAGTTCACCGAGGCGCTGCGGGCCGCCCTGCTGGAACGCCACGGGGACGCCGACGCCGCCCCTGCCGCCCCCGCCGCCCAGCCGGAGCCGGAGGCCGCGTACACGGTGACCGAGGTGACCGGCGGCCCGCTGGCCGCCCTGGCCGCCCGGCACGACATGGCCGAGCTGACCGTCACCGCCGTCGACGGCCTGACCG
>NZ_JBEZIQ010000092.1:0-25927 GCF_040651155.1 Kitasatospora sp. NPDC048545 | reverse complement strand
CCCTCCCGTTCGACGAACGCCGCAAGCGCGGCCAGGTGCTGCTGGAACCGGTCCGTACGGGACACCTTCGGCTTCGCCTCGGCGGCCTGCTTGGCGGCCACCAGCCCAGGATCCTCCTCGATGCCGATCGCCGACAACAGATCCCGCTGATCGGCCTCCAGACCCGGCCAGCCGGCCCGCTGCGCCCGCACCCACCGCCCGAGCGCCTCGCCCTCGAACACCGTGTCCACCGGCAGCTGCGCCCAGCCGACGCGGCCGTCAGCCTCCAGCCACCACACCCTTGCCACCGCATAGGCACGCTGCCAGGCGACCGGCCACACCGGACACCACCACGGATCGATCTCCTCCAACGCGGCCCGCCGCTCCGGCGCCAACGCCCCCGGCTCCCCGGCCGGCACCTGGGCTGCGGCCCGCAGTTCGGAGAGCCACGTCCCGATCGCGTACCCGCCGACCGAGGCCCGCGCCGGCGCCGCCAACGACCCACCGTGGCCCTTCGCCCACACCCGCGCCCAGTCCAACCCGGCCTCGAACCGAGCATCCGACACCGACCAGATCATCCCGAGCGCGTCCAGCATCTCCACCCGGTATGACGCCAGCTCGCCAGCCGCATTCTCACCCCGCCGGTCCGACAGCCACTTTCCGAGCGGGTAATTCCCGTTCTCCCCGACCAGCGCGGAATAGGGGACGTCAAGCCCGCCGGTCTCCTCGAACCAGCGCCGCGCATGCCCGATCCCCTCACGCCAGAGCTGCGTCTCACCGACCAGGACCCGGGAGGCGATGAACAGCGCGAGCACATTCTCGTCCACCGGCGTCCGGAACCGCACCGGCAGCGTGAACACCCCCGACCCACCCTCACCAGACCAGCTCTCACCAGGCCCAGAAGCCGCCTCAGCGCTGCGCCCCTTGGTCCGTTTGCCGGACTTCTGGGGCACTGCCAGGGCCTCCACCACCTTGGCGTCGTGGCTGCGCAGTGCGGTCAGGATCTTGACCAGCGGGCCGTACGAATCGGACTCCAGAATGTCCCCGGGCTGCTCTCCGGGCTTCAGGAAAATCGGCACGATCAGGCTCGCGGTTTTTCCCTGGCCGGGTCGCATGCGCAGGGCCCGGCCGATGGCCTGGACGATATCCACCATGCTTCCCCGCCCTTGCAGAAGAACAGAATCCGCGTCCGGGATGTCCACGCCCTCCCCCAGGACTTTGCACTGGGCCACGATCCGATGCCGCAGACCGTCCTCCTCACCGCTGCTCCCGAAATCGGCGATGACCTCCTTGCGGAAATCCACGTCGTGCTCACCGGAGAGCCACTGCACCCAGAATTCTTCGGGGTATTTCTGCGGGTTCTCGAAGTGCAGCTTCTCGATGGTCTGGTTCAGTGTCTCGCTGAAGTAGCGGGCTTCGATCGTGCGGTTGTGGAACGTGATGCAGCGCTCCAGGCCGCGCTCGACCATGGTCTTGACCAGGCCGGCCTGGATGGCCGCGATGTGCGCGGCCGGCACCTCGTCCTCGCTGCCGTCCCGGGCCTCGCCGACACCGGGCCCCCAGGGCACGCCCTGCCGTTCGGCTCCCTGGCGGTCGCCGAGCGGGTCGCGCAGTTCCAGGACCACGATCTCGAACGGCGCGAGCAGCTTGCGGTCGATGGCTTCGGCCAGGCCCAGGGAGTAGACGTGCGGCCCGTAGACCCGGACGTCGTCCATGGACACCGCAAGCTCCTCCGGGAGCGGCTGGTAGGCCTCCTCGCGGCCCTTCACCGGGCGCTTGGGAGGCGCCCAGATCCGCGGGGTCGCGGTCATGTAGAGCCGCCGGTCCGCCGGGATCTCGCGCTGGTGGTGCACCACCGTCCAGGTCTTCTCGACACTGCCGGACGAGCGGTGCGCCTCGTCGCAGACCATCAGGTCCAGCGGGCGCAGCAGCTCACCCTTCCGCTCGGCCCAGTAGGCGTAGGCGTCCGCGACGGCGCCGACCGAGGCGTAGGTGGCGAAGAAGGTGGTCGGCCGGCGATGCCTGGCCGCATGCTCCAGCCACGTGCCGATCATCAGCGGACCGGTGGTCGCCATCACCCCCGAGGGCAGCTCGGAATCGACGAGGGAGCAGACCGCGTGCATGTCCCCGGAGCGGCCGGCGGCCCGCCACGAGCCGATCATCTGCACCAGCAGGTCCAGCGTCGGCACGACGACCAGGACCACGCCCCGCGGCGCGAGCTTCTGCCCGGCCGCCGCCCCCACGTACGACTTCCCGGACCCGGTGGCCATCTGCACCGTCACCCGCAGACCATCAAGGGTCAACTGCCCCGGACGGGGCGTCAGGCCCCGCACGATCGCCTCCAGAGCCTCCTCCTGATGCCCCCGCAGCGAGACGCCGGCGGCGGACTGAGCGGCCACCAGGCCGGGCTTCACGACGTTCACGAAGACGTGTCTCCCCTCACCCATCCCCGAGGCCGCACACGGGACCACGCGGGGAATACTGACAGTGCCCTACTGATACATTCAAAGGGCCCGGCCAAGGAATCCAGACAACCGGAATACAAGCCCGATAGAAGCGACTTTCCGGCAGGATATCAGTCCACGGCAAGGGAATCCGCCGAATACCCGAAAGGGGCGGGCCCGGACCCCACTTTCGGCGGGATCGTACGACACCACAAGACTGATACACCAGAGACCGTTGCTCACCCCGTCAGGGTAGCGCACCCCGTTCTCCGGTGGAGTCGAAACCATGGCCTGGACCACGGTCTAGACCAATCCGATGGGAGTGAAGCCGACCCGCACGCACCCCCGACACCCACCCTTCACCCAGTCAGCCCGTCGTAAGCTCAGCCGAAAACCCAGTTCAACCTTGTAAACAAGCATCAGCCCACCGGCACCATGGAGCGAAGCGAAGTGGTGCCGGCCCGAGCGCGAAGCGCCGGGCCCACCCGGGCGAAGCCCGGGTGTGGACACGCGGAGCGGGTCCCTGCGGGCCTTCGGCCCTTCGGTTCGCCGGGCGCTTCGCGCCCGGCGCCCAACGCTTCGCGTTGGGCGGGACCCGCTCCGCGTGTCCGCACCCGGGCTTCGCCCGGGTGGGTCCGGCGCTTCGCGCTCGGGCCGGCACCACTTCGCTTCGCTTCATGGTGTCGGTGGGCTGATGCTCGTTCACGAGGTTGAACTGGGTTTTCGGCTGAGCTTACAACGGGCTGACTGGGTGAAGGGTGGGTGTCGGGGGTGCGTGCGGGTCGGCTTCACTCCCATCGGATTGGTCTAGACCGTGGTCCAGGCCATGGTTTCGATTCCACCGGAGAACGGGGTGCGCTACCCTGACGGGGTGAGCAACGGTCTCTGGTGTATCAGTCTTGCAGCGTCAGAGAATCCTGCCGTAAGCAGGGCCCCACCTGGCCATTTCGGGCACTCTACGGATTTCTTGGCCAGGGACTGAAGCCTTTCGGATGGCCGCTTCAACGGGATTGCATTTCGGCCCGGCTGGATTCTTTCGCCGGTCCGTCGAATGTATCAGTAGGGCACTGCCAGCATTTCCCGCGTGGTCCCGTGTGTGGGCTCGGGAATGGGTGAGGGAAGCCACGTCTTCGTGAACGTCGTAAAGCCTGGCCGGGTGGCTGCTCGGGCCGCTGCCGACATCTCGGCTGCGGGGCACCAATAGGAGGCCCTGGAGGGCCATCGTCCGGGGCGGAATGCGGGTGACGGTGCAGATGGCCACCGGCTCCGGGAAGTTGTAGGGCCACACTACTGTATCGACCAAGGACCGGCCCGCACCCCCGTCCCGTCCGGGCGTTAGCGACTTGGTGGACGTCGACGTCCTGCAGAGCATCGACGCCCAGCTGTGCGGTGTTCGTTACCCGCCGCCGAGGCGACGCAGAGTCTCCTTCAATTCACCGTAGTAACGAATTCCAGAGCCCTCCGAGGAGGTAGAGGATCTTCCCCTATCCAGGGCACACCGCAGAGCCGTATTTTCCTCCCGCAGCCGCTCATTCTCGTCTCGCAGTCTCTCATTCTCCCATTGGAGTTCCTTGTCAGTCACATCGCATCACTCACTTTCCGGCAGCCCGCCGATGGTCGTTAGCGATCTAGCGAAGCTTGAATTTGTGAGACTTTGAGTTCAAGGTTTTCGATGCCCTCTACCATGCGGATGGGCCTGAATGATGGATCGGCCTGCTGAAGCTCGCGCATGAGCGATAGCTCTTGCTTTCGGAGGCGCAGCAGTTCCCGCTGAAGAGTGCGAAGATCACACTTCTTACGGCCGGTCTCATATTCGCCGATCTCCCTCACTACCACAGTGAGGCGCTTATCTACCTCCTGTGCGCGGGCATTCATTTCATCAGCAATTGCCATGGGATACTCCCCTATCATTAGAGTCCCCCCTTCCCTAACACTTCTAGCCTAAGTCCAGACCAGCGGATTGGCGCTATCTCGACCCCGTCATAGTGGGTCGACCGGGGGCGGCCCGCACCGGCCGCCCGTCCCCCTCTCCGCCACGACGCGCGGCCGGCACCAGCCGGACGCGAGAGGAGAGGCACAGCGCAGCGCCCCACCCGGCCAGCCAGCGCCCACCCACCACGCCACACACCACCAGGCAGGGCGCAGGACAGGTAAGTCAGGCCGGTGAGAACGGCGCGGGGTCGCTCTGAACTGCTGTGCTGCTGCTAGCTCGGTGGCGGGCCGTGAGGCTGAACGAGCGGCCGAACGCGTACCCGAGCGGATGCCTGAGCGAGCACCTGGAGGCGCACCTGTACGAGCGGGGCGGGCGGCGCCCGACTTCCCCGGACACCCACCGGCCGCCCCGCCCCGGCCGCCAGGCCCCAGAGGGAAAGGCACAGTGCAGCGTCGTTGGGGCCGACGTGCGCACCCGCTCCCCACCACACCACCACTCCATCGGCAGAGCTGGGGGCGCACAGAGGTGAGTCGGCATCGGGTCGGGTGAGCTAACCGGGCTTGAGCTGCGGGATTACCTCCGGTCGGCCCGGCAGGTGGTTCTCTAGTCGAAACCTGGTACGCAACCAGAGACGAAACCAGATACGAAAGGGCGGCGGCTGCTCGCCTTGAGAATCAGCATGCTCGCAGTCGCCGCATGTTCGGGTGCTTCTCAGCCCTTATTTTCCTTGGCTTCTTTCGGCTTGCGTGGGCCGAAGACCGTGCGGAGGAAGGAGGCGTTCTCGGCGATCTGGACCCGCTCAGCGTGGGCCTTGGCGGCCTCGGTGATCTGTTGGGCCGCTTCGGTCTGCGCGGCCTGGTCGGCCTTCTGCTGGCAGAAGTGGCAGAGCTTCTCGCCGTCGCTGGCGTAGCGGGGGTTCTTGTACTTGTCGGCGGTGCGGTGGCAGTGGGGGCAGGCGGTGGCGAGGAGTTCGCGTTGTTGGCGGCGGTGTTCGGCGGCGGTTTGGTCGGCCTGTTGCTGGGCGCGCTGGGCCTCTTGGTGCTTGGCGTAGGCCTGGGGTCCGTCGTGGTCGTCGAGGGCGGCGTGGAGGGGCTGGAGGGGGCCTTCGCGGCCGGCGCGGCGCCAGATCGGGGAGAGCGGGCCACGTTCGATCAGCATCTCCAGGCTGGTGAACAGGATCGGGATCGCTTCGCTGCGGTCGTAGTAGCCGTCGCCGAGGTGCCGGCCTTGCCAGTGGCGGCGGGTCATCTCGGTGAGGGCCTTCACGCGTTGGCGCATGGCGCGCTCGCCGAGGTGGCCGAGGACGATGGCCACGGGCGGGTAGCCGGGGCGGCCGGTGTGGGGGTAGGTACGACGCCAGTGCGGCTCGGTCTTCTTCCACTCCACGTAGCCGATGGTGCCGCGCGAGTGCGGGTTGGGCAGCGGGTGGCGGTGGTCGAAGAAGCCGCGGTAGTCGTCGAGCTTCTTGGCGACGATCGGGTTGGACTCGTTGTCGAGGTCGACCTCCACCAGGAGCACCGGCAGGCCGTGGTCGGGGGCCCGGAGGACGGCGTCGGCGCGGACGGTGGGCTTGTGCGGGGTGAGGTGTTCGATCTCGGTGGCCCACTGCTCGATCCGGCCGAAGCCGGGCCCGACACCGGGCGCGCTGCGGTCGCCGTTGACCTGCCGCTCGGGAATGTTCGGGCCGGTGCCGCCAGCGACGAAGGCAATGATGGTCTCGGTGACGGCCAGGGCGTGGCCGGCGGCCGAGCTGGTGCCGGCCTTGCGGGCGATGCCGCCCATGTTGCGGCCGTCGGGGAACAGTGCGCGGGCGGCGTCCCGCCCGGCGGTGGTCATGCCCCAGATGTCCCGGCCGTCCTCGCCGGTGCCGTGCTTGACGGTGATCCGCTTCTTGTCCAGGTCGTTCAGCGCGGCGCGGGCGAACTTGTTCTCCAGTGCGTTGGGGCGCAGCAGTCGCCAGAGCTGGTGGGGGGTGGCGATCTTGAGGACGGCGATGGCGCGCAGGACGTCGGCGCGCAGGTCGTTGGAGGAGCCGCCGGGGTTGGCCTTGGACGCCTTGCGGGTGCGCTTGTGCGGCGCGGCGGCGGCCTGGGCGTCGGGCTGGTCGGGTGTGCCCGGGGCGGGCTGACGGTGGCTCACGGCGCTCCCCCTCGCTGGTGTGCGGTGCGGTGGCTGACTGCTTTGCATACCGCACGTCGCCGACAAGTCGATCACGCCCGCACCGGCCGCCACCGACCGGCCCCGCCCCAGCACCGGCCCGCCCCGGCCACCGCCGACCCGCCCGGCCCGGCCGCCCGCACCCACCGGAACGCCGAGCTGCCCGGCCGCGGCGCGAGCACCGGGCTTTCGCCCCTGGGGGCCGGGGGGACAGCCCGGGGGTTGGGCGAAGGGCCGGAGTGGCCCAGAGCGAGACCCTGATGGAGCCGCGCTAGGCGACAGAAGGGTTGTCGGCATTTCCGGTGGGCCTGGACAAGGGGTCTGACCTGCGTTGATGCCCAATCAAGGTGAGGAGTGACCGGAAGCGGTATCGGAAGCGGTACTGGAAGCGTGCCGCCCGAGGGATCCGGGCCGGGACAACGGGTCGCGGGGCGATTCTCACCGGCCCCCGGCGGCCGTCCGGGCGGCCGGGCGGCGCTGGTTGGACAGTACCCGGCGCAGGCCTTCGGCACGCCGGCTTTCAGCCCGCCAGGGTGCCGGTCCCGCCGGTCGTCGGGGACGGGACGGTGCGCAGCCGGGCGGCCGGTGGTGTGGGTGCGGGGGTGCGGGCGGCGGCGAGGTACTGGGGGATGACGGCGGCCAGGCCCTCGGCGGCCTCCAGGAGCAGCGGGTCGGCGCAGGGCTGCTTCAGGAGGGCCTGGGTGAGGTGGAGCGCGGACTCCAGGACGGCGGCCGGGGCGCGGACGTGGCGCAGCGCGGCGATGGCGGCGGCGGCCTGCTCTGCGGGCCGCGGGGCGGGCTGTGGGGCGTCCGGGGTCGGCCGGTGGGCGGGGACGGCGGCGGGGTGGCTCCAGGGCGGCTGCTGGCGGCCCTGGGGGCGCTGCTGGGCCGCCGAGAGGGCACGGGCCACGCCCGGGGCCGAGGGTCGCCGGGCGTACGACGGGTTGCTCACAGCCGTTCGACGAGTCCGGGTGCGGCCCGGTGGCCGCCGACCCAGGCGGTGCGGCCGGCACCGCCGGACGCCCACACAACCCAACAGCCCCACAGGGGAGAACCACCGCCGTCCAACCGCACGACCGCAGACCCAACCCATCCCACCAAGACCAGGAAAAAGGAGCAGACAGAGGGGGTTGTCGGAATTTCCGGCAGCCCGAAAACGGCCTCTGAGCTGCGGAAACGCTCGGCGGCGGGCGGAGGTGGCGGGGTACCTACGGTGGTACCTGCGGGCGCACCTACGGTGGCGCCTACGGTGCCATCTGCGGTGGTGCCTACATGCAGTCGGCGCGGCACCGGAAGCGGCCGGTCGGGCCGGCCCCGGTCGGCGCGGACGGCTTCGCCGGACGCGCGGAAGAACACCGGCCCACCGCAGGCGTGAACCCCGAACCGACCGACCACCTCACTACCCAGGACCAAGGACAGAAGAAGGGGTTGTCGGCTTTCCCGGCCCTCCAAAAACACGGTTTGACCTGCGATGACGCAGGACCCGGCCGGAGGACTGTGGACCCACGGGACGCTCCACCGGGCGCCTCACCGGACGACCGACCAGGCGACCGACGGGACGACTCACGGGAGGCGGCCGGTCAGGTCGGCTGCCGGGCTCCGGTGACGTCCGTCAGGCCCTGCTCCAGGGCCTGACGGACGATCAGGTGGGCATCATCGGCGGTGTCACAGTGAGCGGGCGGCCGGGAACCGCGGAGTCGACGAGGAAGCGGCCGTCGACCAGCACGGCCCCGCCGTCCTTGCGGAGGTAGAACAGGCCGGGGGCCCGGCTCCATCCGACCAGGTCCCAGCCGGGGCCGACTGGCCGTCGACGCGGGCTCAGGATGCGGAGCGCAAGGGATGCCTGTGTCAGAGCGGCCTGATGTTCGCGGCCTGCAAGCCCTTCGGGCCGGCCTTGACTTCGAACTCGACCTTTTGGTTCTCCTGCAAGGTCTTGAACCCCTCCACCCTGATCTCCGAGAAGGAGGCAAAGAGATCGTCACCTCCGCCCTCCGGGGTAATGAACCCGAACCCCTTGGCGTCGTTGAACCACTTGACCGTTCCAGTCGCCATCGTGTCGCCCTTCTCGTTGAACGAAGCCACGCCAGGCATCCGACCCCGCCATGGACATGATCGATTCTCAGGTTAGCGTCACCGTCTTCCGCAGGGGGCCGAACACCGAGATGCCAGGTGCGGCCGAGTTGGTTCAGGGTGGGCTTTTCAACGAGCGCCATCAACGCCGGGCCGCTGGCGGTGCGGGTCAGGTCAGCTGCTGGTTGCGGGCGGCGCGGAGCAGGGCGACGGCGTGGCGCGCGTCCGTGGAGAGCCAGGGGTCGCCGTCGGTGGCGTCGATAATCAGGCGGCCCTGGATGTAGGTGCCCCAGCCGTCGCCGAGCGCCTCGATCCAGCCCAGCAGCCGGCGGTTCGGGTCGCGGACGGCGAACAGGTCTGAAGTGCTGTTCCAGCCCTCCACCACCAGGTCGCTCCCGTCGATGCTCCAGGTGTCGGTCGGGGCCCCCAGGCCGCGGGCGAGCGGCGAGGAGGAGGTGCGCTCGGAGGCCAGAGCCAGAAGCAGTTCCTGCGGCAGGGTGTCGACCGGCCCCGGCTGCTGCGCAACGGACGCTGCGAGGTGGCGCCCGCCGGCCGGGGCGGAACTCTGTTCTGCGGCCGGCGCAGCCTGGTCCGTTTCGACGCGCGGGGAAACGGTGGAGCGGGCAGCGGCCGTGTCGGCGCCGCTCGATTCGACGCGCGGGGAAATGATGGCGCGGCTGGCGGGTGTACCGGCGACCGCGCCGGTCTCATCGTCCGCGGCGGCGCCCTGGCCGGCACCGGCGGCCGGTTCGACTGGGGCAAGCGCGGCGGCGGCCGGGCCGTCGGTTTCGACGCGCGGGGAATCAAGGGGGGCGGCGGCGGGCTCGGGGGTGGGCGCCTGGGTGCCGGCCTGCTGGGTGCGGAGCCGGGTGGAGGTCATCTCGTAGCGCAGCACGTGGGCCTTGCGGATGATCCGCTGCGTGGCGCCGGTGAGGTTGGTCTCCAGCAGTGCGAGGGCCTGGTTGCAGCGCGGGTCGTCGCCCTCGCCGCGGCGGGCCTTTTCCAGGTTCTCCAGGAAGCGGGCGGTGCTGCGCTGCACGGCGGCGGCGAGCTCCAGCAGCTCGTGGTGGCCGGCCTCGCCACCGGGCTCTGTGTCGCTCAATTCGACGCGCGAGGTAACAAGGGCGTCGGCGACGGCATCCTGCTGGTGCTCCGCCCGCCGGCGCCTGTACACCTTCGAGGAACAGCCCCGGCCACAGTAGACGGGGCGTCGGCCCGGCCCCGAGGCGCGCAGCGCGGTGCCGCACTCGGCGCAGCCCGGCGCCTGCGACCCCGCTTCAATTCCTCGCGCGTCGATTCCCGCGCCAGCCTCAATCCCTCGCGCGTCGATTTCCACGCCGGCCTTGATTCGTCGCGCGTCGTTTTCCGTCTTCATGATCGGGAGGGTATCCGGCCACCCGGACAGCGCGGTGCCGACCATGGCGTGCGGCTGGCCGCTGCGCATGCGCACGCCGTCCCTGCGCATGCGCAGCGACGTAGACAAGGACGGCGGGCGGCGGTTGCGCAGGCGCAGCGGCCGGGGTGCGCGGCGCGGCCGGTTCTACTCGGCCTCGGTGAAGGTGAGGCCTCCCGGGCCGAGCGGCCGGCGCCCGCCTTCGGCCCGGGGCCGATCCGGGCGGGGCGCGGCGGGCGCTTCCGGGAGCGGCAGGCGCTCGGCCGGCAGCAGCCGCTGCGGTTCGGCCGGGGGCGTGTGGGTGGCCGGGTCGGCGCAGGGCTGCCACAGCGGGCGGCGGGCGGAAGTCATGATCACAGTCTGCCCGTGACCGGGGCGGGGCCGGGCCGGTTCACCCGTCATGACGGATCCGATCACCTTCCCCCGCGTCGAGGACACCGGCGACAGCGAGGACCAGGAGCAGCGGGAGCGGCAGCACGCGGTGAACGAGGTACTCGCCGAGGCGGGCGAGGCGGGCCGGCGGGCGGCCGGGTGGGTGCGCGAGCTCGCCGGGCGGCAGCCGGAAGACGGGCACCGCCGGGTGCTGGAACGGGCCGCCGACGCGATCGAGCAGGCCGCCGGCCGGGAGGTCGTCCCCGGCGGTGAGGGGCAGCTGGCCGAGGAGCTGGCGTACGACCTGTCCGCCAGCATCGTCACCGGCACCCCGTACGCCCAGGCGTTCCCGGAGCTGGCGATGGGCGAACGGATCGCGCTGGTCGCGGTCTGCGCGCTGGCCGCATCGATGCCCGCCTCGGTGCTCGGCGAGCTGGAACGCGAGCTGCCCGCCCTGGCCGCCACGACGGCCGCCGCCGTGACGGCCGGCCGGGCCGCCCGCCCGTGACCAGTGCCCCGTCTCAGACCGCGTTTGAGATCTGTCACGCCGGAGCCGCCCCAGCCGGGCTGGGCAAAGGCCCGGCAGATGTCGGATCTGGGTGCGCGACCAGCGCAGCGAGGGCCAGCCGGGAATCCAGGCGACACCTGCACCGCGCGCATGTCCCCTTCGGCGAACTGGCTTGGGACCACGTCAGCCATCAGCTGCCCGGCCGCCACCGAGACCGAGATCGTCGACGCGGTCGCCGCCCTGCTCGCCCGCGCCACGCAGGATCCGGCCAGCGTGCCGCGGGCACGCCCAGCCGCCGCAGCCAGCGGGTCGACGCCCACACCCGCGCGACCGCCACGACGACCGCCGTCTCGCCGAGGGAGTCCCAACCGCGCCCGCCCGGAGCCCGCCGGCCGCCGGCCGCGGGCCGCGGGCCGCGGGCCGCGGGCCGCGGGCAAAGGTCATCCCGGTCGGGCGGCACCTGATCACGCTGGAGGGGGCTGGCCGAGACAAGCCAAGTCGGCGGCCAGCGACTGAAGCGACCGAGTGCCGCACCGGGTCGCTGTCGACGTGACGAGCGAGCCTTTCCAGGTCATCACGGACTTGAGTAGCTTCAGTTGCTGAGCCCCATCGGTCCAAGTTCGTCGTCGTCACCTCCGCCGCCGCTTCTCGAGGCTCGGGCCTCGAGATACAGGGCCCGCTGGGCCGCGTACTGGCTGCCGGCTTCCGCGGCCCGCGAGTACCAGGTCAGGGCCTCCTCCTGCATACCGGCCTCCCGGAAGAGATCCCCCATCTCCCGAACCGCCCGACGGTCCCTGGCATCCACCCGGTGCTGGAGCCAGGCCACTGCGGCATGGAGACCACGGTGGCTGCGCAGCAGCCACACCGCCTCCCGGTAGGCGTGCCCCTCCCCCGCGTCGGCGGCCTTCGTGAACGCCGCGACCGCCTCGTCCACCAGCGTCCGGTCGCTCTCGCACTTGTCCCGCAGGATCAGCCCGATCTGCATCGACGCCTTCGAATCGCCCAGCGCGGACAGCTCCCGGAAGCACCCCAGGGCTTCGTCGGGCCGTTCAGTCGTCCGGTAGAGCACCGCGAGCCGCCACAAGGCCATCAGGTCCGGGGGCGTCGCCCCCGCAGCCTCGCGATAGAGCGACAGCGCCTCGCTCTCCCGGCCTGTCGACGCCAGCAGATCCGCCAGCGGCAGCATGCTCGAACGGTCCCCGTGGTACACCGCCGCCCGATACATCACGATCGCCTCGTCGTCCCGGCCCAGCCCCTGAAGATGCTCCGCAGCGTTACGCCATCCCGTCAGGTCCCCCGCCTCCCCGGCATCCGCATAGAAGCGCAGGGCCCTCGTCCTGTCCCCCGCTTCCCAGAGCAGGTGCGCGGCTTCCCGCAGGGCAGCCGGCCTTCCCTCAGCAGCCACTGTCCGCAGCCATCGGACCGTTTCCTCGGTCCGACCGTTGCGCTGCATCAGCGAGACCGTCGCCCGCAGCGCGTGATCGTTCCCGTCAGCCAGCGCCGCCTTCTGATAGATCGCAACCGCCTCTTCGTCCCGGCCTTCGCGAAGAAGCCGCCGTGCGGCCGCAACAGCGGCGTTGGCATCGCCAGCCTCAGCCAGGCTCCTCAGCCATGAGATCGCCTCGTATGGCTCACCGTTCTCGCTCAGCAGCCTGGCCGCCGGCTCAAGGGCCTGAGGGTCGCCGGCTTCCGCAGCCCGTTGGTACCACGTTGCCGCCTCCTCCAGACGACCTGCCTGCTGCAGGAGGGCTCCGGCCATGTGCAGGGTATGGGTGTCCCCCCTCTCGACAGCCGTGTGGAGATTCCGGGTCTTCAGCAGCGGATGGACGTTGCGGCTCGCGGACAGGAACTGGGCCACGGCCCCCCGGGCCGCGTTGACATCGGCCAGGGCCAGCCGGGGATCCCGCCCGACAGCTCCGGTCAGCGACACAAGATCGTCGCCGGTGAACCGGTCCGGCACGTTGACGGCACAGTCCTCGACCAGGGTTCGCGCCGCCGTGGCAACCGCCCCGGTCGACCCGCGTGCCCGGTCCAGCAGCGCCGCCGTCGCCGAAATGGTGCCGACCACCAGCACCGGGGCACGACGCTGGTCGTGCAGCGCATCGAGGATCTCGGCGTGGACCCGCCCCGCGGCAGCGCACTGCGCAGGATCCAGGTACCGGTCGATCCGGTCCAGCCACACCACCGTGCGCGGCCCGGCCTGCGCCAGCACCTCGACCACATGCTCACCGTCCAACGGGTCCGTCGGGTACCCCAGGCGCCACGTCCTGGGCAGCCGCTGCAGCGCCTCCCAGCAGCTACGCGACTTGCCGGTCGCCCGCCGGCCACGGGCAACGACCATCGCACTGTGACCCTCAACGGCCTGCCGCACGACATCGTCGAGCACCTCGTCGTGGTCCCGCCGGACATAGGGCACCAGGACCGGCAGCACGTCCTCGGCGTCCGCGAGCGCCACCGCTTCCCGAACCCCGAGAGCCAACGGGTCCGCCTCAGCCACCGCACACCCGTACGGCCGCTCCGCCGCTGCCCGGATCCACAGCTCCCGGGCCTGCGCGCCGGCCGTCACCGGCTCGACCCCAGCCATGCGGGCCACCACCGCCGCTACCGCCACCGCGTCCACCTGAAGCCCGAGCGCCGATGAGTGCAACAGCCTGTTCACCGTGTCCCGCGTCGGCGCCGAATCCAGCGAGTCGTCCAGACGGACCGCCGCAGCGATATCCGCCAACGACGGCCACCCCGCCTCCAGGTACAACGTGTGCACGAAGTCCTTGAACTCCCGCACCGGCCCAGGCCGCACCCAGGCCCGCGGAGCCGACGACCGACGCCGCGACCCCCCGATCCTGCGCGCCGAAGTCCCCGCCCGGCCATCCCGCAGCCGCATCCCTACAGCTCCGGCCCCCCGTTCACGGCCCCGCATCCGCCCCACGGCCTGAAGACGCATCCACAGCTGCTCCCACACGACGTCCGGATAGCCCGCCGCCGGCGAACCATCGAACTGTGAGATCACCCGCATGAACACACAGAACACCTGCTCCGTAGGCACCACACCCGACTGCAGCGCGTCCCCCAGCGTGCTCCGGGACAGGCTCAGGCCCATGCGCTTGGCCCGCTCCTCCACGGCGCGCAGCGAGGGGCTGCCGCTCAGCAGCAGCGCTGTGCGCATCTGCTCACCCAGGTGGTGCGCCTCGCTCAGCAGCTCGGGCTCACGCCAGTCGGTCGAGACCTGTCCACGTGCCGCTGACGAGTTCGCTGGGGTCTTGCGCCACAGCCGCTCGGCCTTTCGCATCTCCGACGGGGTGGCACCGCACGCCCGGGCGAAGGCCTGCACGACGTCCAGCCCTGGACGACGGCGCCCGGACGCGGCCCGGGAGAGCGTGGCGACGGATATACGCGGCGATGTCTCTTGGGACATCTGTGCGTAGGTCTTTCCGCTGCGCGAGCACAGAGCCTGGAGGAACTCGGCGAGGTGCCCGGCGACCGCTCCCTCGGCGATCGCCTTCTTCGGCCTTCCCACGGCGTACGCTCACCCGCGCCGGCGTCCTGCGGAGGCGGCCGAGACCAGCCGTCTCACCAACTCGGCTGCCGTCACGACGGCCGCGCTGGACAGCACGATGATCGTCTCGGTCGACAGCCCCATCGCAGCCAGCGCGACGAAGACGGCCAGCACCGCCACCGCCAGGACGACGACGCCGGCGGACACCCGCCCGTCGGCACTGCCCTCGCGGCTTCTGGTCCGTACGGGCCTGCCCTGTGTGTTCATGTGAATTCCTTCCGATGGCCGCAGCTCTGACGAGACATCAGGTGTGGGAAGGGGTCGTAGTCCTTCACCACACCGCGTCGCTAAGTGTCGAACACGCCGACGCCTGGGCTGAGCCATTGGACGTTTTCGTCCGCCAGGGCTTGAAACAACCTGGATCCTCACCTCAGGGGGTCTCCGCAGATCAGGGCACCGGAGTCCTGGCAGCAGGCGACGCTTGTCCGGTTTTCAGTCCGGCGTCCGCGCCACCCTTGGGCTTGTTGCATGGTTGTCCGGGTTTCGGTGCAAAAACAGAGCCCCCCTCTGTGTCCTATCTGTACTGGTCAGAGCACATTCAATGGCGAGCGCATCTGCCCGAAGCAGCACGGTGTCCGGCGTAGAGGCGTCGCAACCCGCAACCGCTTCTCCCAGGACGCGACACATTGATGAGAACCTCCCGGCCGCAGCCCAGACACCCATGCCGGGGACCACCGCCGTGCCCCGGTCGTAGCGGAGCCGGCAAACCAGCCACCAGGCTGGCCACGTTCGGGGACGCCTCCAAGGCGTCCCCGAACGCCCGTCCACCAACCGGACGGCAGCCCCTGCACCACCGAAGTCACGGCGGATCCGGGAGCCCCCTCCTGCGGGTTTCGACATTCCCGTAGCCCCGGCACGCAATGAGGGCCTGTCTGACAAATGATCATCTGGCTGGTTCGCGGAGCCAGAGGATTAGGGAGGCCAGGGCAACACCGGCGCGATAGCGGTCGGCGAGCTTGTCGAAACGCGTGGCGGTCGCGCGGAACTGCTTGAGGCACGCGAAGCATCGTTCGATCACGTTGCGGTCGCGGTAGATCGCCCGGTCGAACGCGGGCGGCTCAGCGGACGTCGATGGTGAACTGCCGCTTGGTCCGCTCCGGTCCGCCGGAGAACGTCCAGCCTTCCTGGTCGCGGAAGTCGACGTGCACGGTGACGGTGGTGCGGCCGGGGCTCTGGGCGCGGAAGGTGAAGTAGTAGTGGCCGCCCGCGCCAAGGTCTCCGGTCCCACCGAAGCCGAGCAGGTCCTTGATGCCGAAGTTGTCGACGTACTCGTCGCCGGCGCCCTGCACGACGGCCGGGTCAGGGGCAGGGGTGGCCATGGTCCAGTTGTCGCCCGCCTCCCGGTAGGCGAACACCTCGATCGAGAACAACTCTCCAGGCTTAACGGTGAGTTGTCCCGAGGTCTGGGTGAACACCGTGCCGTGGTCGAGTCTGCCGGTGGTCATCCGGTGAATGGCCACCGTGCCCACGGTGGCCGCGACAACCAGCACCGCGGCCACCGCCAGCAGGACTCGGCGCCACCTCCGCTTCATGAGTTCGCCTCTCGGTGGGTGACACGCAGCGCCAGCACGGCGGCGACCGCGTCAAGCCAGCGGGCGACCAGCTGGTCTCCCGTCGGGTCCTGGACGACCATCGCGGCGGCCGTCAGCCAGCCGCGCGCCACTGCGGCCGCGGGACCGGGCAGCGGCTCAGGCAGCTCGGCCGCGAAGCGGGTGCCGCCGGCCCGGACCACCTCGCCGAGGAAGACCAGGGCGCGCGGCAGCACGCCGAGCCGGTCGACGGTGATCGCGGCGGCCACCGCGCCGGCGCCGAACAGGGTGGAGCGGTGCGGTCCCGGGTTCGGCAGGCCGAGGCGCAGCAGGATCTCGATGTCCAGTTCGGCCAGCTGGCTGTCGCTTTGGGGTTGTGGGGTGCTCATTTCGGCCTCACTTGGGCATGCGTACGCTTCGGACTTCGGGGTGCCTGTCGTCGGAGGCGCCTTGCATGTGGTTGTTGATGAAGTCGCTTTCGCTGACCCAGACGGTGTATCCCCAGGGGTTGTAGATTTCCAGCTGGTCGCCCCGGTGCCCGATGATCATCATCTGGTGGCCGTGGGGGTTGAGCAGGGTTCCGCCGTGGACGGACAGCGGGACGGGTTTGCCCTCGTCGATTTTCTGCTCGATCTCGGCCAGCGCGTTCTGGCGCTTGTCGTGGCTGTCGAGGTCCACGTTGTGGTACTCCGCGCCGGTGTGCTTGGCGATCTCGTCGTCGGCGATGTTCTGGGACTCCCAGTCCCACATCCCGCCTTTCCAGAGGTGCATGAAGGAGCGGGTGTCGTAGACCCGGTTGGTCTCCTTCTCCCACCGTTCCTTCGAGGCCGGGCCGTTGTCGTACGCCGGGTCGTCCGGGTGGCCGCCGGTGGTGAGCTGGAAGGCGAACAGCGGGTCGACCATCGCCCGGGCGGTCACCGTCGAGGCGGCCACGCAGGTGTCGTGCTGGCCCTGGTCCCAGTTGGCGCCCTTGTAGCCGGTCCCCGCTGTCTGGGCTGAGACCGCTTCGAGTTGCACGGGGGCGATCCGCTCGGTGAGCCAGTGTGGGTCGTCGCCGTGGGCGTGGATCTGGTCGTCGAAGGCCTTGATCTCGTCGTAGCTGTGCCCGGCGGCCAGGGCCTTCATCAGGTAGGCGCGCTCCTCGGGGGACTTGGTGCCGGCCAGCAGCTGGTCGAAGCGGGCGCGGTCGGCGTCGCTCATCTTGTCCATGAACTGGCCCGCCCGCGCCACGTCGTTGGCTGTGAGGATGCCGCCGTTGCCTTGGTTGCCGTCGATGGCTGCATCGGCGATGACCAGCTTGTCCTCCGCGCCGAGCCCCTTGTTCTTGAACTTGCCCGCCAGCGCCTTGTCCGCCAGCGCGTTCAGCTCGCGCGCGGCGGCGCGGCCCGCGTTCTCGGCCTTCACCGCCGCGTCATAGATCGACTTGATGCCGTCCTTCGCCTTGGCGTGGGCGCTGTGCATCTTGTCGTCGTCCCAGTTGAACGGGTCCGGCGCACCGGAGACGGTGATGTCGTGCAGCAGGCTCAGCGCCTCGCTCAGCGGCGCGTGGCCCTGCCCGTGCAGGGTCTGTGCCTCACTCAGCGCACTGGCCAGCGCTTTGAGCTGGTCCCGTCCCTTGCCCAGCATGTCCCGGCAGCGGCCGAGGTCGTCGGCGGAGGCCTTCACCACCTCAGCGGCCTTCTCGCCGACCTGCCCGGTCCAAGCGTCGGGCAGATGCTGCGAGCTGACCTGCGCCACCTTCATCTGGATCTGGTCCAGTTGGCTGCTGGCCGTGTTGTAGGCGGCGGCGAGTTCGCCGAGCTTGCCGGAGTCGCCCTTGGGGGCGGCCAGCTGCAGGGCGTCGTGGACGGCGTACTTCAGGTCGCCCGCGCCCCACATGCCGTGGGACTCATCGATGGTCTTCTTCAGCTTCTCGGCCTGCTGGCGCTGGGTGCCGCCCTTGTCGTCACCGAGCGGGTGAGGGTCGTGGTCCGGCACCGTCAGGCCCCCTGCTGGTACTGCTGCTGGACGCCGTGGTCCGTCTTGGCGTAGTTGGCCACGGTGGTGTGGACCTTGCCGCCCAGGTCCGACAGCGCGTCGACGTTCACCTGGAGCTCATCCTGCCAGGCCGACCAGAACGCCTTCGACGCGTCACCCGCGTACTCACCGAAAACGGCGGGGTCGGACATGCTCAGCTTGCCCAGGGTCTCCTTGACACCGCCCACGTCCCCACTGGCCCCGACCAGCTTGTCGCCCACGTCCCCGAGCTTCTCCGGGTGGGCACTGAACCCCGTCCCCGCACCATCGCTACCCATGATCTCCCCAATCCCCCGATACGGTCCGTAGACCGCCTGACAGCATAACGTCAATCCCGCTACCAGCTGCTCAGTGATGTCGGCGGGCAGCACGCCCGTGATCCGATCGCGCTGGCGGTCGGCTTTGCTAGGCCCCGGGCTTGATGCTGAGAATCGTCAGCAGGACCACCGCCAGCGCCGCCGCCGGGGCGAGCGAGATCGCCACCCGCGCCTTGGGCAGCAGGTAGGCGGCCGGCCACTGGAGGACGATCAGAACCACCACCGCGACCAGCGAGTAGTCCGCGAAGTGCAGGTGCGCGTAGGTCGCAGGGCAGTCGCGCGGTCCATTGCACGGGTCGGTCGCCATCTCGGCGAAGCCCCGCAGGCCCCTTACCAGCGGCAGAAGAGCCCCACTCACCAGGCTGGAGATCATCGGAGCCTTCCACCAGTTCCCGCGGGCAGGTCCGGTCGAACGGCTCACGGCACGAATCACGTCGCTCATGCGATCCATGCTTCCGGCTCGTTCCAGGACCCGGCAGCGGACGGATACTCAGATCCTCGGGCGAAGATACCCAGATCCGCCCCGCGCCGGCTCAACCGAGCTCCGGCCCGCCGACTTCGCCTGGGGGCGGGCGCCGCAGCTACCCCAGAGTGGCGACTGCAGGAACCTCGTCGCCCGCCACTGGCAGCTGCTCCGTCGTCGCCGCCGCAGGGCGCAACCCCGCTGTGCTCGTCCGGCCGAAGCAATCGCGCCTTGCGGGGCCTGGAGGCGCGGCGTAGCTCCCACAGCAAGCTGTAGGCCCGGGCGGCGGTAAGTCCGACCTTATGCACAGTTGAGATGTCTCACGCTCGACGACATAGGCCGCAGCTTCAGAGAGCTTCAAAATCGGACGGCCGACAGGACGTGCTGCTCGGCGCCACTCACCCCGGCACCGTGCCCGACCTCGCACCGGGCGAGCGGATGCCGCTGGTCGCGGTGTGCGCGCTCGCGGCCGCCATGCCGTCCTGCGTGCTCGGCGACCTGCCGCGCGAGCTCACCCTGCTCGCCGACGAACTGGACGCCGCCACCGCCGCCGGCCGCGCCGCCACCAGGGCCACCGGCTTGGCCGGGTGAGCACGACCAGGCGCCGGGCGCTCGGGCCCGGCGCCGCCCGGGTGCCCCGCACTGCGCCGACGTGGTCGCCGGCCGCCGTCGACACCGCGCTGCACACCGTGCTGGAGGAGTTCGAGCGGACCGCCGAGCCGTGGCGGGAGGCTTTCGAGGACCTGGACGAGGACGTCCTCGCCGAGACCGCCGCCGAGGCCCGCGTCTTCGGCACCGATCCGGCCGGCGCCGTCGACGAGCTGGTGCGCGCCCTGCTCGGTCAGCTCGACCAACCACTGGCAGCAGGCGATCGGCAAGCTCGGACGCGCGCTCACCGCAGCCGCGCAGGAGCGGCCGCTGCCGGGGCCGCCGACGCTAGCCGAACCGAGGACGTCCGCTGGCGCCGGTTCCGCCAAGCGCTGCTGGAGGCCGTCGCCCGTCACCACCACGGCACCCTTCCCGCCGGACCGCCGGACGACCGGCCGTGGTGATCACCGGTACCCGGTGCGCGGGAGAATGAGCCGGGTGACCAGCACCCAGCCCCTGCCCCGCGGCATCAGCGCCCTGATCCCGACCGCCCACGCCCAGGCGACGCCCGGCGAGCTCGCGGCCGCCCAGCTCCTCCACCTGCGATCGGCGACCGTCCCGGTGCCGGTCCTCGCCGCGGCCGCCGCGCTGATCGCCCCGCAGCTGGAGGACCCAGACCCGGCCACCCGCGAAGCCGCCGACGCCGTCCACACCCACCTGCTCGCCGCCATCGAGGACGCCCCACCCGGCCAGTAGCCGCCGCGATGTCCCAGCCCCGCGACGCAATTCCATCTGACGAGACAGGGTGAGACAGTTCTAGCTAGGACCTGTCGCGAGAGTGGATCAAGTTTCTGGATGATCACGGTCTGTGGGACATGGTGATCTGACAAGCGGCCAGTGGAAGCGGCTGAAGCCGTTGCTGCCGGTGGGCAGGAAGCCAGGCTGATCTGACCAGTCCAGGCGCAGACGCGGTGCTGGTGGGATGAACGGCCCCACCAGACGTCGTCGTGGCGTTGGTAGTTACCTGAGGCTCTCGGCGACGTGGATAAGTTCCTCATCCGAGAGCCGTGGAGGGGCGCCGGTGGTGATGACGAAGGTGTAGGTCCCGTCCGACCACGTCAGCGAACGGGGATCGCCGTCGGAGTTCGGGTGCGTGATGGTCGCGGGGTGACCCTTGACTGTTGCGGCCCGGCCGTCCGGTGGCGTGCTGTTCCGGAGGGTCTGGCTGATGATCAGGTGCCCGTTTACGTCAGGCTCCGTGCCCAGCGTGTACCCGATGACCCAGGCGGGGGTGTCGGTCGGAACGGAGGCCAGGCCGGGCAAGTAGACCATCTCGCCCGCGGGGTAGGGGTAGTAGTTCTCCGGCAGGAACGCGGGCCGGAGGAGGTTGCGCTCGTCGAAGTGGATGGCGGGCTTTCCGGTGGCGTCGTTCAGTGCCCGGGTTCCGAGCGGTTTGTTCAGGTGGGTAGTGATCTGTCCGCTGCCGCCAGGATCGCAGAACCCCGGGGGGACCGTGTGCCGCAGGGAGATCTTGACCGCGCCAGCGGACTCGCGGGCCACGAGCTGGGGCTGCTTCTCGCAGCCCCAGCCGATGTTGAGTGTCAGGGTCTGGCCGTCCGAGCTGACCAGCAGCGGGTAGCCAGCCACTGGGCCTTCGTAGACCTTCGTTTCCGGGCCCCGGTTGATCCACGCGTTGATCGCGAGCCCGCCGCCGAGAACAGCTACGGCAGCCACGGCGGTCAAGCGATTCCGTCGTCCGCGCTTCGACATCTGACGGACGGTATTTTGCGTCACGGGCCCTCCCCGGCGGTCATGGCCATGCTTGCGTCACGGCGTGTGCGAAGTCAAGCGAGTGCCAAACCGGTGCGTATTGGGCACATCGCCCACGGCGCCCGATTCAATGGCCAAGGAATGGCAAAGTCTTGGCGATCGCGCCCGGAAAATGCCGTTAGATGGGCTATGAGGCTTTTATATATCATGCGCCGATCATTTGCGTGGCAGTAAAGTAGGGCTTGCCGTGCTCGCAAAGGCCAATTGTATCCCATTGGGGGGAATTGAATGGCTCGAAAAAATAACTCCGGTCGGACGTGGATAATCTTTGCCACTGCCCTGCTGGCATCGGTTTCCGCAGTGGCTCCGGCTATCGCTATATCCGGGGCTGACGCACCCACTGCCGCGCCGGCGGAGCCCAGCCACGTCCCCAAGAAGAAGCCCGGTGGGACCAATGCGGCCACGGTGCTGAAGGCCGCCAAACCCGAGGTCGCCGAGCTCATGAAGAAGCAGGAGGCTCTCGATAAGGTCGTCGACCGCATCACCGGAGGGCTGGACGAACAGAACCGGGATCGGATCCCAGGGTTCTCTGAAGTCGAGGTAGACCCGGGGACCAGCCGCGTAACCCTGCACTGGAAGGGGGAGCTTCCGGAGGCGGTTCGCGGCGTGCTCCAAGATCTTCCGCAAGGCGTGAACGTGAACGTCGTGCCAGCCAAGTACTCAAAGGCGGAACTCCATGCAGCCCGTGAGAAGCTGCTGTTGAACGGCAAGCCGATCCCGCTCGCGGCGAAAAGCCCGAGCCACATCAACAGCATCGGGCCCTCGCTCGACGGGAGCGGCCTCGACCTCGGCTACGAGACGGACGACGAGCGAGCGCCACAGACGCGGACGTTCCGTCCCGCGATCTCCGCCGAAGAGCTGACACCGCAGGTGGAAGCGATCGCATCTGCCATCGCCGGCGTGGAAGTCCACGCCCACCCCCAAGCAACGGTCGAGGACCTGACGCGAGGTGCAGACTTCGAGCCATGGCTCGGCGGCGCTGGCGTAAAGACCCCGGGCGGCACGATTTGTTCCACGGGTTTCGGGGTCTACAATCCCTCGGCCGGGAACAAGAACCTTGTCACTACCGCCTGGCACTGCGGGTCAGGCTCGTACAGGACCTGGTATAGCGACAAATACATGGGCTACGCCAGTGAGGGGGACGGAATTGCCACGGACGACACGATCGGCATCGCCCCGCTCAACGAGCAGGCGTCGGGATCAGGCGTCTACGGGGGCCCGTGGAATGACCCCAATGATGGCGATTACGTTGAGGTGTCCGGTTACAGTGGCAACAACCAAGGCGACCTCGTCTGCCAGTCCGCCGCAAACTCGGGGGCGCACTGCGGCCTTCGCGTCCTTCAGGTCGACAGGCAGATTCAAGGCCCTAATGGCATCTGGCGTAAATTCGCGGACCAGGTCGTTCAGACGGACCCGAATGATATCGCCTCTATTAACGGGGACAGTGGCGGACCTGTCGTTTCGCAAGACGGAAGCAAGATCCGGGCCCGCGGAACCATTACTTCGCTTGAAAAAAAGACTAATTGCAACGGTCGAGTTTCCTCTGACGCTGGAACTCGAACGCCGGAGTGCTACAACGGGATGTGGTACGTCCCGATTTCCCAGACGCTCGCCGACATGGGATGGATCCTGAAGACGGGGTAATCCGTAGAGGATTAACCCGGCAGGTCCAACGGATTCGGTGAAGCTCCTGGAACCCGGCCTCGTCGAACACGGCGATGACCTCGTACTCCACCCCGCTGAGACCCGACAAGCTCTCCCTGCTCGGGAAATCCACCCCTCATCCCCTCCCACCACGACCTCGTCCGTCCGACGGCCCCACGCTAGCCCCCGGCGGTCACCGGCGCAGGCGAACCGCTACGCCCGTTCCGGAGGACCTCAACCGGGGGACAATTTATGAAACCGCCGCAAGTCAGGGGCCTGTGGCGGGACAGCCTGGCCGCTCAGATCTGCCGATCCGGGTCGGAGAAGGTCAGCCCGCCGGGCGAGAGGCGGCGACGGGCCGGGGCGGGTACGGCCACGGTCTCACCGGGCGGCTGGCGGAAGTCGGCGCCCTGCTCGACCGGCAGCAGCCGGCGCCCGCCGGACTGGGCGGGCAGGGCGGCTTCGACGGCGGACTCGGAGAAGCGCAGGGAAAGCCTGCGACGGTCAGTCATGATCACTAGTCTCGCAGCCCGGGCAGGGTCAGGTGGGCCCAAACCGCTATCACTAGTGGTAGTGCTCTGGCCCTGGCCACCAGTGCCAACCACAGCCGGCCGTTGTTCCAAATCTCCAGAACAGAGTGGTTAAGAAGCCGTTGCTCAATCGAGCTTGGTGATCGTGAGTTCGAGTCTGCTGCCTCGGTCGGATGATCCTCTGGTCGTCTGGGCATGGAAGTGAGGCCTCCCGCACAGTTCCGGTGCCAGGACGCTGCGGCGCAGGGCCCTCCCACCTGCGGTGTCACCGTAGGCGGATAGCCTCCGGCGGGAACGGGCGACCGATGGGAGCGGGCATGGACATCGAGGAGATGCTGGATCGACTCGGCGTGGTGATTGGGCCGCCGCCCGCGGACGGCGTGACCCCGGTCCCGTGGGAGCTCGCACCCGCGGCGATCGGCTTCCAGCTGCCCGCGGACTACCGGGCGTTCGCCGACCGGTACGGGTCGGTCAGCATCAGCAACGAGCTGCACATTTTCACACCAACGGAAGTCCCCAGTCCCCACGCCGCGGTGCCGTCCGGCTTCGAGGGGTTCCTGTACGACACGACGGAGCCCTACGGATACTGTGCCTGGCTGGCCGAGTGCTACCAGGATGGGGACTACAGGGAGTGCCCATATCCACTGTTCCCGGCCGAGGGCGGCCTGCTGAAGTGGGGCAACAACTACAACTCCGACCACTTCTTCTGGCTGATGCAGGGCCCGGATCCGGACCGGTGGCCGGTAGCCGCCAAGTTCCACTCGATGTGGGAGTGGGACGTGTTCGAGGGCGGCTTCCTGGAGTTCCTGCTGGCTGCGGTGACCGAACAGTATCCGTACCACGGGGACGTCGTTCCCGGCGGGACGAAGCAGGTCGGCGACGGCCGTGCCTATCGCCTTCGGGGTGACTGGTCGAAGAACCTTCGGGAATGAGCCCGCGGACACGGTCAATGGCCGGCTCCGAGCGGCTCCGGATCGGTGACCTGGCCAGCCGTTGTCGTACCGATCGCGGTGGGCACGGGTTCGATTGCGGCAGCTCGGTCGGGTGATCTTGCCGCGTAGCGCGCATGAAGGCAGGGCCTCTGGTGCAGCTCGGGGTTGTCGAGACCGTGAGCGCGCCAGGAGGCCCTGTTGTCGCAGTTCTATGCCCTCGCGCCGGTTGGCTTCAACTCGGCTGCACCTAGGTGTGATTGCTTCGCTCACCGGTTCGGGAACGCCGGAGACCGGCCGGACAGGCGTCCGAGGTATCCGTCGGACATGAGCGACGCGGAGTGGGTGGTCGTTCGCGATGCGATGCCGGTCCCGGGCTGGCTGGAGGGGCGGGGAGGACAGCCGGAGGGCTACTGCCACCGGCAGATGCTTGATGCGGTGCGCTACCTGGTCGCCGGCGGCATCAGCTGGAGGGCGATGCCCGCGGACTTCCCCGCGTGGGACCGCGTCTACGCCTTCTTCCGGCGCTGGCGTGACAGGGGCCTGGTCACCGAGTTCCACGACCGACTGCGAGACCGGGTCCGCAA
Organism: Kitasatospora sp. NPDC048545; assembly: GCF_040651155.1. Classification (NCBI taxonomy): domain Bacteria; kingdom Bacillati; phylum Actinomycetota; class Actinomycetes; order Kitasatosporales; family Streptomycetaceae; genus Kitasatospora; species Kitasatospora sp. NPDC048545. The sequence continues at coordinate 1,085 of NZ_JBEZIQ010000092.1, read as the reverse complement.
GGCGGCCGACCGGGATCCCGAGCCGACCGCGGGGATCGTCGACGCGCAGTCGGTGAAGGCAGCCGCCTCGGTGCCGGCCGCGAGCCGGGGCTTCGACGGCGGGAAGAAGGTCAACGGCCGCAAGAGGCACATCGTGGTGGACACCCTCGGGCTGCTGCTGACCGTGATGGTCACCGCGGCCTCCGTCACCGACCGCGACGCGGGCCAGACGCTACTGGCCCGGATCCGTGCACGGCACTGGCGCATCACGCTGGTCTGGGCGGACGGCGGCTACACCGGCCGCCTGGTCGACCTCGCCCGCGACGCCTGGCGGATCGCGCTGACCGTGGTCAGACGCACCGACGACACCACCGGCTTCACGGTGCTGCCCAAGAGGTGGCTGGTGGAGCGCACGTTCGCCTGGCTGATGCACTCACGCCGCCTCGCCCGCGACTACGAGGGCCGCACCGACTCTGCAGAAGCGATGATCCGTTGGTCGATGACCATGGTCATGAGCCGCCGACTCGCCCGGCGATCACACTGAACAACCCCGGACGGTCCTCCGCCAGCCAGCCTCGGGCGGCCAGACGCTTGGCCTTCGACCGCACCCCCTCGACCTTCGCCGGGACCGGCTCCAGACCGATCGCCGCCGCGAGCTGCCGGCAGTCCATCGCCCCACCGCGACCGGCCAGGACGTCCATGAGCTGCTGGTAGTCCGGTGCCAGAACCGCCGGGAGAAGGCCCTCCTGCCAGTGCGGCACCACTGAACCGGGGACCGCCGTCCTGCTCCGGGCCGGCCGCTCGCCAGCCTCGGCGACCGGCGGCACTTCCGCGTCCTCGCGAGGCTCCGCGAGAACCTGGGCCACCGTGTCACGGGCGATCACGAACCGCTCCCACACGGCCTCCGCCTCCCGCAGCTCGGACTGAAGGGCCTCCACCCGCTGCCGAGCAACGCGCTCACGCTCCTCCAGCAGCCCGATCACCGACGGCATCCTGGCACCTCCACCGAAGAGACGAAACGACACCTCGTCCCTCCCACAGGGCCTGTCGCCCTATGCCTGACCAGGAGAAACACACCCGTCACTCTCGGAAAGACAACGGCTTCT
>NZ_JBEZIQ010000091.1:0-26547 GCF_040651155.1 Kitasatospora sp. NPDC048545 | reverse complement strand
TCTCCCCATCTCGCCGGCCGGCCGGCCCCCCCCTCAGCCGGGGGGGGGGGACGGCCCTGTCAGGCCGCCGACCGTGCCGGATTCTCGGTGCGGAATCGGTCCGGCCCCGAGGTTCGGCCTGATCCGACGAGCGGCACGTGCCCACGGGGGAGGGGCTGTCGGAATCCGGGTGCCCGAAGGGGAAAACGGTCTACCGGTGTTCCGCTCCCCGGGGATCCCGGCCCACGGTGCGCGGAGCGCCGCCTCGGCGAAGGGTGAATGAACCGGCACCGGTGCCGGGGAAGCGTCCGCAGGATCCCGGGGACCGGCTGCCGGGCGCTTCCCGTGGGGTCAGTCCTTCGGGACGAGGGTGTTCTCGTTGCGCCGCCCGGCGGCGAAGTCGTCGACGTTGCGGGCGGTGGCGTCGATGATCTGGCCGACGGCGGTGCGGGTGAAGTAGGCCTGGTGGCTGGTGACGAGGACCTGGGGGAAGGTGACCAGCCGGGCGAGGACGTCGTCGGCGATGCCCTCGATGGAGCGGTCGGTGAAGAAGAGGCCGGTCTCTTCCTCGTACACGTCCAGTCCGACGCCGGACAGCCGTCCGGCGCGCAGGGTCTCGACCAGGGCGGCGCTGTCGACGAGGCCGCCGCGGCTGGAGTTGACGAGGATCGCGTCGTCCTTCATCCGGGCCAGCGCGGCTCCGTCGATCAGGTGCCGGGTGGCCGGCAGCAGGGGCACGTGCAGGCTCACCAGGTCGGCGCGGCTGAGGAGTTCGGGAAGTTCGGTGTAGGTCATGCCGAGTTCGCGGCAGGCCGGGTTCTCGGCGATGTCCCAGCCGAGCAGTTCGGTGCCGAAGCCGGCGGCGATCCGGGCGAAGCACTCGCCGATCTTGCCGGTGCCGATCACGCCGACGGTCATCCCGTGGACGTCGCGGCCGAGCAGGCCGTCGAGGCGGAAGTCGAACTCGCGGGTGCGGGTGGCGGCGCGGGTGAGGCGGCGGTTGACGGCCAGCGCGAGCGCCCAGGCGTGTTCGGCGACGGAGTAGGGGCTGTAGTGGGAGACCCGGGCGACGGTGAGTCCGAGCTCGGCGGCGGCGTCGAGGTCGATGTTGTTGAAGCCGGTGGAGCGTTGGGCGATCAGCTCGGTGCCGCCGTCGGCGAGCGCCGCGAGCGTCGCGGCGTCCAGGACGGCGTTGACGCTGCTGCTGACGACCGGGTAGCCGGCGGCCAGCGGCGCGGTGTCCCGGGTGAGGAAGACGTCCAGGCAGCGCAGCCCGTGCCGGCCCGTGAAGGCCTGTTCCAGCAGCGGCCGTTCGTCGGCCTGCACCCCGTACGCGAGGATCTCCATCCGCGGTCCCTCCAGAGTCGGCTCCGGCGGCCGGTGCGGCGGCCACGTCTGCGGACACGCTAGCGGGCGGGGAGCGCGGGTGCCCGCCGGATGCGCGAAGGCCCCCGGGGGCCGGTAGGGCGGGTCCGGGGGCCTTCGTGCGGGCCGGGGCCGGTCGGGTGGACCGGGGGGCGGTCAGAGGACCGTCTCGGCCTCCAGGTAGCGGTCCTGCGGGACGGTCTTCAGCTCGGCGACGGCCTCCGCGAGCGGCACCAGGTTGATGTTGGTGCCCTGCAGCGCGGTGATGTGTCCGAAGGCGCCCTTGTGGACGGCCTCGACGGCGTGCCAGCCGAAGCGGGTGGCGAGCACCCGGTCGTAGGCGGTCGGGGTGCCGCCGCGCTGGGTGTGGCCGAGGATGACCGGGCGGGCCTCCTTGCCGAGGCGGTGCTCCAGCTCGCGGGAGAGCTGGGTGGCGATCCCGGTGAAGCGCTCGTGGCCGTAGATGTCCTTGCTGCCCTCCTCCCAGTGCATGGTGCCGGCCTCGGGCTTGGCGCCCTCGGCGCAGACCACGATGGCGAACTTCTTCTGACGGTCGAAGCGTTCGCGGACGACGGCGGTGAGCTGGTCGATGTGGAACGGGCGCTCGGGGACGACGATGGCGTGCGCGCCGGCCGCCATGCCCGCGTTGAGCGCGATCCAGCCGGTGTGCCGGCCCATGACCTCGACGACCATGACCCGCTGGTGGGACTCGGCGGTGGTCTTCAGCCGGTCCAGCGCCTCGGTGGCGACCGAGACGGCGGTGTCGAAGCCGAAGGTCACGTCGGTGGCGGCGATGTCGTTGTCGATGGTCTTCGGCACGCCGACGATCGGCAGGCCCGCGTCGCTCATCAGCTTGGCGGCCTTCAGGGTGCCTTCGCCGCCGATCGGGATGACCGCGTCCAGGCCGAGGTCCGAGCAGTACTTCTTGGCCCGCTCGACGCCGTCCCGCAGGTGGCTGGGCTGGACCCGGGAGGAACCGAGGATGGTGCCGCCCTGGGCCAGGATGCCGCTCACCGAGTCCAGGGTCAGGGGGCGGTGGTGGCCCTCCAGGAACCCGCGCCACCCGTCCTCGAACCCGATGATCTCGTCGCCGTGGTCGACCACCCCGCGGTGGACCACGGAACGGATCACCGCGTTCAGTCCGGGGCAGTCACCGCCGCTGGTCAGCACTCCGATACGCATTAGCTTTGCAACTCCCGAGCAGAACCGAGGAACGGCCGGACCACAGGCTGGGACGACGAGCCGTCACCGCAACGGGGTGCCCCCGCGCCGGGGCGGCGGGGAGGCGGCCGTGGGGTGAAGGACCGGCTGATCCGGACAGATCATCCGGAAACGGCCGTGAAGTCGAGCATACGGCCCCTGGTCCGGCCGGGCAGGAGCCGACGCGGGAGCGGCGCCGTCGGCGCCCCCGCGCGGAAGTGAAGCCTGCTGCCGAGGAGGGTGTGCAGTAGGCAGCCCCATTGTCGTACGTCCGGGGCCGCCCGCGGGCCGGGTGACCGCATCGCGGGCACCCGGCCGGGGCGTACCGGCGTACTACGCGGGGCGCGTCGCGGCCGCGATGCGCTCGGCGCGCAACGCGTCGTACCAGGTGGTGTCGGCCGGCGGCAGGGCGTTGACGTCCAGCGCCAGCTTGATCAGCATGTCGGCCACGGCGGGGTTGCGCGCCAGCACGGGGCCGTGCAGGTAGGTACCGAAGACGGTGTCCCGCCAGGCGCCCTCGGTGCCGTCACCGGTGCCGTTGCCGCGGCCGACGCTGACCGTGGCGAAGGGCTGGACGCCCTGGCCGAGGTGGGTGACGCCCTGGTGGTTCTCGAAGCCCGTCAGCTGCGGCAGGCCGAGCCGGGGGTCGACGTCGGCGAGCACGTCGCCGACGCAGCGGGCGCCCTCGCCGCGCGCGGTCCAGACGTCGAGCAGGCCCAGGCCCGGCTCGCGCTCGCCCAGGTCGTTGATGAACTCGTGGCCCATGATCTGGAAGCCCGCGCAGACGCCGAAGATGATCGCGCCGTTCTCGGCGGCCCGCACCAGGCCGCTGTCGGCGCGCAGCCGCTCGGCGGCCAGTCGCTGCGGGCGGTCCTCGCCGCCGCCGATCAGGTAGATGTCCCCGCTGGTGGGGATCGCCTGGTCGGAGCGGACGTCGATCCGGGTCACGTTGAGATGGCGCTGGCGGGCCCGGCGCTCCACGACCAGGGCGTTGCCGCGGTCGCCGTAGGTGCTGAGCAGGTCCGGGTAGACCCAGACCACGCGCAGGCTGCTCTCACTCATCCTCGAAGGCCTTCCGTCACGAAAAGACTGGTGTGCGGGCGCGGCATCAGCCGGCCACGACCTTCCGCAGCTGCTGGAAGGCGGTGTAGTTGGCGATGGCCTCGATCCGGCCGGGCGGCGCCATCCGGACGGCCTGCTCCAGGGTGTCCACCACGTGGAACTGCAGCCCGGCGACCTCCAGGCGGACGGCCAGGTCCAGCTTGCGCTGGCCCATCACGAACACCGGGTGCCCGGCGAGGCGCTCGTAGTCGACGTCCCACAGCCAGGAGGTGTCGGTGCCGTCGGCGTCGAGGGCGTTGACGGAGAGGATCACCGGGGCGGGCGGGCCGTCGATCAGCGAGAAGGTCTCCAGCCAGCCGGCCGGGTTCTTGGCCAGCAGCAGCCGGATGTCCCGGCCCTGGTACTGGACCACGTCGTAGCGGCCGGCCACGGCGGTCACCGAGCGCATCCGCTCCAGGGCGACCTGGGGGGAGACGCCGAACACGGCGGCGACGGCGGCCGAGCTGGTGGCGTTGGCCAGGTTGGCCCGGCCGGGCAGCTGCAGCTGGATCGGCCAGGCACCGCGCTGCGGGTCGATCACGTGGGTGCCCTGGAGCGCCCAGTGCGGGTTGGGGCGGCGGAAGCCGCACTCCTGGCAGAACCAGTCGTCACCGGGGCGCTGCATGACACCGCCGCAGGCGGGGCAGGACCAGGCGTCCTCCTTCCACGCCTGTCCGGCGGCCACCCAGACCACCTTCTTGCAGGAGGAGGCGGCCCAGGTCACCAGCGGGTCGTCGGCGTTGGCGATGACCACGGCCTCGGTGTCCTGCAGGCCCTCGCGCCACTTCTCGGCCATCATCCGGGTCTCGGCGGCGCGGTCGAGCTGGTCGCGGGAGAGGTTGAGCAGGGCGATCGCCTTGGGGCGGGTGTCGCGGGCGACCGTCGCCAGGTACTTCTCGTCGACCTCGATGACGCCGAAGCGGGCCTCCGTGCCGCCCGCCAGGGCGGAGGTGATGCCGGCCGGCATGTTCGCGCCGAGGGCGTTGGAGACCACCGGGCCGGCGGCGCGCAGCGCCTCGGCGATCAGGCGGGTGGTGGTGGTCTTGCCGTTGGTCGCGCTGACCAGGACGACGTCGAGGTGGTCGGCGAGGGTGGCGAGCAGGTCGGGGTCGAGCTTGAGGGCGACCTTTCCGCCGATCACCGAGCCGCTCCCGCGTCCGGCCTTGCGCGACACGGCGGCGGCGACCCGGCCGGCCGTGACCGCGATCTTGGCGCGGGCCGGCAGCGAGGCGTCGCGTGCGCCTGTGGGCTCCGATTCGGTGCCTGCCATGCTCAGTGGTTCCTCCTTGCTGCGGCACCGCCCGGGACCGGATAACGGGCCGTCGGGCGGCGGGGACGGGGGTCAGCCTACCGACTCCGTCGCCCGGCCGGACGATCCGGACCCCGCGCCGCCTGCTGCGACGCGGTGGCGGGGCCTGCTGACGGGCCGTCAAGGAGGGCGGTGTACGGACGGAGCCTGCACTGGTTGATGACGCTCGGCGGCTGTCCCCGGGTTCCCGGTGAGGATCTGGTGAAGAAATGATCAGCGGCCCGGATGGTGGGCGCGGGCGCCCGGGCCGTCGGCTCCGGGGCCGCCGGTTCCCGGGCCGCCGGAGCCCAGGGCGGCGGTGATCACCAGGGTGCCGTCCTCGGCCCGGAAGTCCAGCGGCGCACCGAGCCGGCGCATCGCGGCGATCAGGCCGGCGTTGGCGCACTGGGTCACCGCGTACACCGTGCCGATCCCGGCCGCCCGGGCCGCCACCACCAGTCGGCGCAGCAGCGCCAGGCCCAGCCCGCGGCGCTGCCAGCCGTCCTCGACCAGGACGGCCAGCTCCGCCTCGCCGTCGTCCCACATCAGGTGCCCGAGGGCGAGGACCCGCCCGTCCGGGGCGGTCACGACGAGGCTGTGGCCGTGCCGGGGGTTCAGCAGGTGGTCGAGGTAGCGGTCGGCGTCGCGGACCGGACCGTGGTAGCGCAGCCGCAGCGCGGCGGGGGAGCAGCGGCCGTGCATCGCCAGGGCCGCCGCCTTGTCGGCCGGGCCGGCCGGGCGCAGCAGGAGCCCGGTCCCGTCCGGCAGGGACAGCCGGGACGGCGCCTCCGGGGCCGGGTGGTGCCGGCCGGGCTCGGGGCGCGGGTGCGGCCGGGCGACCCGGGACGGGCCGTCGGTGAGCACGGGCAGCCGGACGGTCTGCCCCTCGGGCACCACGCACCTGCGGTCGGACCTGCGGAAGGGCCGGTGCCAGAGCCGTTCGGGGCGAGTGCGCGGTGCCGTCATGCGGCCGACGCTACCCACGCTTCGCTTCCGTTCGGTTACGTGATCGTGAACGGCCGAATGCCCGGGCGTGCCCGAGACCGACCGAGACCGACCGGGACCGACCGGGGCCGGGCCGGGGCCGGGCCGGGACGGCCGGACGCGGGGTCCGGGACGGCAGGGGCCCCGGTCCGGGGGCGGACGCGGCACAGGTCCGGACCGCTGCCTCAGGCGGGCGGGACGGCGGGCGGCCGACGGTGGATCCCGTGCCCGGCGCTCCTGGTGAACAGGCCGCCGGGACCCCTCCCCCCGAGTACCGAAGGCCATTGCCATGCGCATCACCCCGTCCGCCGCCGCCACCACCAACGCCACCGCCGCCACCACCAACGCCACCGCCGCCGTCCCGCACGCCCGCCGCGCACCGGTCGGCACCGCGCTCACAGGTTTGCTCGACCGGCAGGCGAGCACCCGGCCCGACGCCCCGGCCGTCCTCGGCGAGGGCGCCGGCCTCACCTTCCTGGAGCTGTCGGCGACCGCCCGTCGGCTGGCCGCCGAGCTGCGCCGCCTGGGCGCCGGCACCGACACCTGCGTCGGCCTGTACGCCGAGCCGTCGGTCGAGCTGGTCGCCGGCGCGTGGGGCGTCCTGTACGCCGGGGCCGGCTACCTGCCGCTGTCGCCCGAGTACCCCGAGGACCGGATCCGCTACATGATCGAGGACAGTGGCACCCGCATCGTGCTCACCCAGGAGCACCTGCGCCAAAGGCTGGCCGGGCTGGCCCCGGCCGGGACGGCGGTCGTCACCGTCGAGAACGCCCCCGCCGCCGACGCCCCCGCCGGCGATGTCCCGGCCGGCCAGGGCGCGGCCGAGGAGGCCGACGCCGAGGAGGCCCGGCCGGAGTCGCTGGCCTACGTGATCTACACCTCCGGCTCCACCGGCCGCCCCAAGGGCGTGATGATCGAGCACCGCGCGGTGGTCTCCCAGCTGCGCTGGCTGCTCGCCGCCGGGCACCTCGACCCCGGGGTCAGCGTGCTGCAGAAGACCCCGATGAGTTTCGACGCCGCCCAGTGGGAGATCCTCGCCCCGGCCGTCGGCGCCCGCGTGGTGGCCGGCACGCCCGGTCTCCACCGCGACCCGGAGGCGCTGGTCGCCGCCGTGCGGCGGCACGGCGTGACCGCGCTGCAGTGCGTGCCCACCCTGCTGCGGGCGCTGCTGGACACCGAGGGCTTCACCGACTGCACCGGCCTGGCCCGGCTGTTCTCCGGCGGCGAGGCGCTCTCCCGGCGGCTCGCCCGCGACCTCGGCCGGGCGCTGCCCGGGGTCTCGCTGGTCAACCTGTACGGCCCGACCGAGTGCACCATCAACGCCACCGCGCACCTGGTCGACCCGGCCGGGCTCGACGACGGCGCCGGTTCGGTGCCGATCGGCCGGCCGGTCGACGGCACCCGGTGCCACGTCCTGGACGAGCGGCTGGTGCCGGTCGAGGCCGGCGGCGTCGGCGAGCTGTACATCGGCGGCGTCCAGCTGGCCCGCGGCTACCTGCACCGCCCTGAGCTGACCGAGGAGCGGTTCGTCCCCTCCCCGTTCGCGCCCGGCGAACGGCTGTACCGCACCGGCGACCTCGCGCAGTGGAACCCGGACGGCACCCTCCAGTTCGCCGGCCGGGTCGACAACCAGGTCAAGCTGCGCGGCTACCGGGTCGAGCTGGACGAGATAGCCCGCGCGATCGAGGAGCACACCTGGGTGCGCCGCTCGGCCGCGGTCGTCACCGACGACGAGCGCACCGGCCACCCGAACCTGGTCGCCTGCGTCGAGCTCAACCCGCGCGAGGCCGCCCTGATGGACCAGGGCAGCCACGGCGGCCACCACCAGTCCAAGGCCAGCAAACTCCAGGTCAAGGCACAGCTCTCCGACCCCGGCCTGCGCGAACCGGCCGGGCCGGCCGGCCGCGAGCGGGTCGAACTGCCCGGGCGGCGCGAGAGCGAGACCCAGCGCCGGGAGACCTTCGCCCGCAAGACCTACCGCTTTTACGACGGCGGTCCGGTCACCCGCGAGGACCTCACCGCGCTGCTCGCCCCGCGCCCGGCCGGCGCCTTCGGCCGGGACCTGGAACTGCTGAGCTTCCCCGAACTCGGCCGTGTCCTGCGCTGGTTCGGCCAGTTCCGCAGCGAGGAGCGGCTGCTGCCCAAGTACGCCTACGCCTCGCCGGGCGCGCTGTACGCGACCCAGCTGTACCTGGAGACCGGCGGCCTGGACGGGCTCGCGGCCGGGCTGTACTACTACCACCCGGTCGACCACGTCCTGGTCCGGATCGGGCCCGCCGAGGCCCGCGAGGAGGCCTACCTGACACTGCACTTCTCCGGCCGGCACGGCGCCATCGAGCCGGTGTACAAGAACAACATCCGCGAGGTGCTGGAGTTCGAGACCGGCCACATGCTGGGCGTCTTCGAGGAGGTGCTGCCCGAGTACGGGCTGGACGTGCGGCCGCTCGGCCTCGACCCGTCGGTCAAGGAACGGCTGGACGTCGCCGAGGAGGACCACTACCTGGGCGGGTTCGCGGTCGTCCGCAACGACGGCACGGCCCGCGCCGAGAGCACCGAGCTCTACCTCCAGGTCCACGAGGGCCGGGTGGAGGGCCTGCCCGGAGGGCTCTACCGGTGCGCCGACGGCGAGCCGGCCCGGATCTCGGACGCGGTGGTGGAGTCCCGGCACGTGATCGCGATCAACCAGGCCGTCCATGCCCGGGCCGCGTTCGGCATCACCGCCGTCAGCCGGGCCGAGGAGGCGTGGCTGCAGTACGTCGCGCTCGGCACCAGGCTGCACCACCTGCAGCGCAACGGCCTGGGCCTGGGCTTCATGTCCTCCGGTTACAGCTCCCGGTCCGGCCACCCGCTGCCCGCCGCACGCCGCATCGACGAGATCCTCACCGACCGCGGCATCGCCACCGGCCCGTCGTACTTCTTCCTCGGCGGCAAGGTGAGCGAGGAGCAGATCCGCAGCGAGGGCATGCAGGAGGACGCCGTGCACATGAAGGGCCCAGCCGAGATCATCAAGGACGAACTGGCCACCCTGCTGCCCGACTACATGCTCCCCAACCGGGTGCTGGTCGTCGACGCCCTGCCGCTCACCGCGAACGGCAAGGTCGACCTCAAGGCCCTCGCCGCCTCCGACGCCGTCCGCACGGCCGGGGTCCGCAGCGAGTACGTCGCCCCGGGCACCGCGCAGGAACGGTGGCTGGCCGAGGCCTGGGGGCGGGCCCTCGGCTACGAGGACGTCTCGGTGGCGGACGAGTTCTTCGCCGCCGGCGGCAACTCGCTGATCGCCGTGGCCCTGGTCAACCGGATCAACCGGGAGTTCGGCACCGCGCTGCCGCTGCAGGTGCTGTTCCAGTGCCCGAAGCTGGGCGACCTGGCTGCACGCATCGAGCAGGCCCGCGGCGGGACCGCCGGCGCCGGCGGCGACGCCGGGGCCCCCGGCTCGCGGCTGATCCCGCTGCACCCGGGCGGGTCCGGCCGGCCGGTGTTCTGCTGGCCCGGCCTGGGCGGCTACCCGATGAACCTGCGCCTGCTCGGCCGGGAGGCGCGCGACGGCCGTGCCTTCTACGGCATCCAGGCACACGGCATCAACGAGGGCGAGACGCCGTACCCGACCATCCGGGAGACGGCCGCCGCGGACGTCGCCGAGCTGCGCCGGGTCCAGCCCGAGGGCCCGTACACGCTGTGGGGCTTCTCCTTCGGCGCCCGGGTCGCCTTCGAGGCCGCCTGGCAGCTGGAGCAGGCCGGCGAGCGGGTGGAGAACCTGCTGCTGATCTGCCCCGGCAACCCGAAGGTGCGTCAGGACGGTGGCCGTCGCTGGGGCCGTGAGGCCTCGTACGCCAACCCCGCGTACGTGACCATCCTGTTCGGGGTGTTCACCGGCCGGATCAGCGGCCCCGACCTGGAACGCTGCCTGGCCTCGGCGGCGGACGAGGACGGCTTCGTCGCCTCCGTGCACCGGATGCTGCCGGAACTGGACGAGGAGCTGATCCGCCGGATCACCGGCATCGTCGGCGAGACCTACGAGTTCGAGTACAGCTTCCGCGAGCTGGCCGAGCGGCGGCTGGACGCCCCGGTGACCATCTTCAAGGCCGCGGGCGACGACTACTCCTTCGTCGAGGGCAGCAGCGGCTACTCCGCCGCCCCGCCGGCCGTGGTCGAGCTGACCGCGGACCACTACGGCGTGCTGAAGGAGCACGGGGTGGCGGAACTGGCCGCCGCGATCCGGGCGGTGGAGCGGACCGCGAAGTGACGGAGGAGTGACCGCTGGGTGATCGCGCTCGGCGGGACACACCCACGGATGGCCCAGGATCCGTGAGCGGGGGAACCCCTTCGGATAGGGATGGCTCGGCTTTCCGCCGATCCCATGCCGATCCGAAGGGGTTCCCCATGTCAGTGAAGAAGCCGGTCCGGACGTCCGTACGGGCCGCCGCGTGGTGCGCGCTGCTCCTCGTGGCCCCGCTCGCCCTCGCCCAGCCCGCCGCCGCCGTGACCTCCTCCACGGTCACCTCCTCCTCCGGCGACAACGGCCCCAAGACACCCGAGGAGGCGGCTGCCTGCAAGTCCGTCACCAGTGCCCTGCTGGGCGGCTTCGGCTCGATGCTCGGCAACGCGGTGTGCGTGGTGAAGCCCGCCGCCAAGGGCTGACCCCGCCGGAGGTCCGGCGCCGGCGGCGGGTGAGCCCCCGGGCCCCCGCCGCCGGCGGCCCGGAGGCCCGGAGGCCGCGTGCGCATCCGGCGCCGTGTCATCCGGTGGTCTTCCTGCCCGGGCCCGTCCGGGGTCAGGCGGTCGTGGGGGAGACCTGGTAGTGGGCGATGGCCCAGCCCTGCTCGGTGCGTTGCAGCAGGACGCCGAGGTGGACGGTGAGGGTCGGCCGGTCGGTGAAGGCGAAGTCGACGCCCAGGTACCCCAGGACGAGGTCGGCGGCGGGGCGCCTGGTCTCCAGGACGCGGTAGTCGGCGGTCATGCCGGGGGGCTGGGCGGCGTAGTAGGCGGCGACGCCGGGGCGGCCGACGCTGTAGGGGTGCAGGCCCTGGAAGATCGCGTCCTCGGTGAACAGGGCGGCGACCCGGTCGGGGAGGTGCCGGTCGACGGCGGCCCTCCAGTCGTCCAGGACGCCGCGCAGGATCGTCTCGTCGGCCTCGGTGGTGCGGTGCATGGCGGTACTCCCGGGAGTGCGGAGGGGGAAGCGGCGGCCGGTGCTCGTCCGGCCGCCCACCGGGAGGATCCCGCCCGGCACGGGTGGTTCGCTGCCGGTCGGCGGGCGACCGCCGGAGGTCGGCCGCGGATTCGTCCGACCGGCCCACCGGGTGCCGGTCGGTCGTGGCGGCGGGCGGGTGCCGGGCCGACGATGGGGGAGGGGCCGGGTCGAGAAGGGAGCGGGTCCGTGCACGAGTTCCTGGTGGAGATCACCACCGTCATTCCCGAGGGCACCGCCGAGGAGGAGGTCGACCGGCGGCGCGCCGCCGAGGCCGTCCGGGCCCGCGAGCTGGCCGCCACCGGCCACCTGGCGCGGCTGTGGCGCCCGGTCGGCGAACGGCGCAGCATCGGCGTCTGGCGGGCCGCCGACGAGACCCGGCTGCGGGCGGAGGTGCTCGGCAGCCTTCCGCTGTGGCCGTGGATGACTGCGGTGGTGACCCCGCTCGAACCGCACCCCAACGACCCCGGGCCGGCCTGACGGGCGATGCCCGGACTGGGTCCGCCCGGCCGGGTGTCCGCGGCCGGGTTCAGGCGATCCGGGTCGGCGGGGCCTCGACGGTGTGGCCGGTGGTGGTCAGCAGCGTCGTCAGGGCGGCCGGGGTCACCGAGCGTTCGGTGCGGAGGAAGAGCTCTTCGGGGTGGAGGGAGAGCAGGGTGATCCGGTGGTCGGCGAGGGCCGCGGGGGTGTGGGCGAGCGCCGTGGTGCGGACCCGCCACAGGGTCGTCGGCGGCGGGGCGTGCGGGGACCACCAGGTGTGGAGCAGTGCGGTGGCGAGCAGGGCGAGCGCGGAGGTGCCCAGGACGACCGGGCCGTCCGGGCCGTCGACGACGAGCTTGGCGACGAGGTCGGCGGCGGTGACGGAGAGGAAGACGGCGGCGAGCTCGACGGTGTCGCGGCGCCAGCGGTGGGCACGGCGGAGGGAGGGCTTCGAGTGCTCCATGACCTTCACCGTGCCGGACCGGTGTTTCCCGTCCGCGAACCGGCCGTGACCTGCGGGTTAAGGTCTGCCGGGGAGTGTTACGGCAGCAGCTCGGCGGCCGCGGCCCTGACCTCGGCGAGCAGCAGGTGCAGGTCGTCCTCCGTCGTCGTGGCGTTGAGGAGGCAGGCGCGGAGCATTTCCGCCCCGCCCAGCCGGGCACCGGTGACGAAGACCCGGCCGCGTTCCTGGACGGCGACTGGCAGCTCACGGTTGAGGGCGTCGCGGGCGGCGGCGTCCCGGCCGGGGGCGCGGTGGCGGAACGCCACGATGGAGGTCTGGACCTCGGCAAGCAGCTCCAACTCGGCGTCGGCCTCGACGAGTTCACCGAGGCGTCGGGCCAGCGCGGTGCACCGGGCGATGTCCCGGGAGAGACCGCTGCGGCCCTTGTGGGCGATGGTCGCCCAGACCTTGAGGGCGCGGAACGGGCGGGTCTGCTCGGTGCCGTACTCGGAGAACCAGCCGAGCGCGCCGGCCGCTTCGTCGCGCAGGTAGGACGGGACGAGGCTGAAGGTGGCGCGCAGTCCCTCGGTGTCGCGGACCAGGGCGCAGCCGCAGTCGACCGGGACGCCGAGCCACTTGTGCGGGTCGAGGGCGAGCGAGTCGGCGCGCTCCAGGCCGGCGTAGCGGTGGGCGACAGCGGGGTCGAGCCGGCCGAAGGCGCCGTACGCGCCGTCCACGTGCAGCCAGAGGCGCTGCTCCTCGCACAGGTCGGCGATCGGGTCGAACGCGTCGACCGCGCCGGTGCCGACGGTGCCGGCCGAGGCGACGACCAGGAAGGGCAGCAGCCCGTCCGCCCGGTCGCGTTCGACGGCCGCGCGCAGCTCGGCGGTGTCCAGGCGGCCGTCCGGGCCGGTGGCGACGGTGCGCAGGTGCTTGCTGCCGAGGCCGAGGAGTTCGGCGGCCTTGCGGACGCAGGAGTGGGTCTCGCCGGTGACGTAGCCGACCAGCGGGGGCAGGCCCGCCAGGCCGTCCTCCCGGACGTCCAGGCCGGCCCGCCGGGCGGCGCGGTCGCGGGCGGCGGCGAGGCAGACGATGGTCGCCATCGAGGTGCCGGAGGTGAGCAGCCCGCCGCCGGCCGGGTGCGGGAAGCCGACGAGCTCGGCGATCCAGCGGACGGCGGCGCGCTCCAGGTGGACGTCGGCGTGGTCGCCGCCGGCCGAGCTGGGGTTCATCGCGGAGGCGGCGAGGCTGGCGAGCACCCCGGCGGGGGCGGGGGCGGAGTTCACCCAGCCGAAGAAGCGCGGGTTGCCGTTGCCCATGGGGTACGGCATCACCTCGCGCCCGATGGCGTCGACCAGCTCGGCGAGCGGGCGGCCCTCGGCGGGCAGCGGGGCGTCGAGCAGGGCGTCGCGGGCGGCCTCGTCCATGGGCTGCCAGACCGGGCGGTCGGGCAGCTCGGTGAGGTAGTCGGAGACCAGGTCGGCGGTGGCGCGGGCGGCGGCGCGGAAGTCGTCGGTGGCCATGCGGGACACTCCAGGGGGCCGGGGAGGGCAGGCGCGGCGTCCTCGGCGCACCCTGATCAGGCGATGGTCGGGTGATCCTACGCAAAGGGCCCGCGCCGTGCGGCGCGGGCCCTCCTGCCGAGACCTGCCGAGACCGCCGATCCGGCCCCGGCGGTCCCGGGCCGGCCGGGGTCAGTCCAGCGAGGCCGACAGGCCGCTCGCCGAGCGGCAGTAGCCCTGCATCTCCTTGTTGGTGATCTTGGCGCAGAGCCGCCCGGCCGCACCGGCGTCGGTGTAGTTGACCGTGTAGTAGCTGACCAGGCCCTCGGCGCAGGCCTTGCGCTGCCAGCCGTCGGCGGCGGTCGCGCACTGCTGGGCGGCCCAGTCCTCGCGGTCCAGGTTGTACTTCATGGTCCGCGAGCCCACACCCCGGCTGCAGTCCACCGCGCCGCCACTGGCCTTGCCGTTGAGGCACCACTTGAGGGCGTCGGCGTAGACCTCGGGGTGGTTCGGGTAGTCGTGCGAGGAGAGGTAGAAGGTCGGCGCGTAGAAGTAGCAGGCCGACTGGAACAGGGACGGCTGGTCCTTGCAGGGGTACAGCGGGTCCTGGGCGAGCTTGTCGGCGGGCAGGTTGGCCTTGGCCTGCTCGTCCTCCTCGTCCGGGCCGAAGAGCTGCATGAACAGGCCCTCGGAGCAGCGGATCCGGTTCTGGTCGGTGGGGAACTTGTTGCACAGGTCGCGGGCCTTGGCGACGTCCTGCTTGGCGACGAACATCGTGCCGTGGCCGACGCCGTGGATGCAGGGGCCGCTGTTCTTGGGCTGGCAGAGCTTGAGCAGGTCCACCTCGGGCTGGGTGGAGGCGTTGAGCATCTCCTCGACCGCGCCGTGCAGGTAGCCGGCCGCGCAGGTCTCGTGCGGGAAGGAGATGACCTTCTGGAAGTCCGCGTTGAAGCGCTTGACCGCCGCGTGGCCGAGCTCGTGCGCGATCGGGTGGCAGAAGCGCACCGTGTACGGCTTCTCCTTGGTGATCTTGTCGAGGTCGGCGAGGGCGACGCCGGGGTCGGTGGCGTCCATCTCGGCCATCAGCTTGTTGCGCAGCGTCGAGCGGGTCCACACCGCCGGGTCGCCGGTCGGTGTGGCGCTCGGGGCGCCCGCCGCGGCCGGCCGGGCACCGGCGCCGGTCCCGTCGGCGGGGGTGCCGGGCGCCGCGGTCGAGGTGGCCGCCGCGGGCGACCAGTCGGTGACGGCCACCGACCCGAGGCCCAGGACGCCCAGGAGCAGGGCGGTGAGAATCGCGAAGACTCGCGGCTGCATGACGGGATCCCCCGGCGGATCGAGGTGAACGGGTTCGCTCCCATCCTGACGGCACGGGGGCGCGAATCCACGATTTCGCCCGCCATTCGGGAGGTGTCGGCGACGCTACCGCACCGTGCGACGCCCGGAGGCGGCGGGATGGTTCCCGGTGATCACCCGTACGGCGGAACGGCCCGCCCGGCCGGGCCGCTGCGCCGTACGGATGACGGATGACGGAGCGTCGGGCCGGCGGTCAGAGCTCCAGCGTCACCCGGTACTCCGTCAGCCAGGCGTCCAGGTCGAGCGCGAGGTCCAGGCCGAGGCGGACGGAGCGCGGGTCGGTGTCCGGGGCGAGCGCGTCGGCCAGGCGCCGGCCGTCGAGCAGGTCGAGCGCCGGGGACGTCCGCGCGGCGGCGAGCCGGCCGAGTTCGGCGCGCAGCCGCGCCGAGTAGTGCGGGTCGGTGGTCACCGGGTACGGGCTCTTCGCCCGGTCGGCGACCGCCGCGGGCAGCACGTCCCGCACGGCGGCGCGCAGCAGGCTCTTCTCCCGTCCGTCGAAGCTCTTCATCGCCCACGGCGTGTTGAAGACGTACTGGACCAGCCGGTGGTCGCAGTACGGCACCCGGACCTCCAGGCCGTTGGCCATGCTCATCCGGTCCTTGCGGTCGAGCAGGATACAGAGGAAGCGGGTCAGGTTGAGGTAGGAGATCTCGCGCATCCGGCGCTCCGTCGGGTCGGCCGCGTCCAGGTGCGGGACCTCGGCGATCGCCTCGCGGTAGCGGGCCCGGCGGTAGCCCTCCAGGTCGAGCTTGCGGAGCAGCTCGGCATCGAGCAGCTGCTCGCGCGGGCCGGAGCCCGCGCCGGCGATGCGGGTGAGCCCGGTGGCCCAGGGGAAGTCCTCGGCGGCGACGGTCCGCGGGTCGTGGAACCAGCCGTAGCCGCCGAAGAGCTCGTCCGCGGACTCCCCGGACAGCGCGACCGTGGAGTGTCGGCGCACGCCGCGGAAGAGCAGCAGCAGCGAGACGTCCATGTCGCCGACGCCGCCCGGCAGGTCGCGGGCGCGCAGCGCGGCGGAGCGCCGGGCGGGGTCGGCGAGCTCGGCGGCGTCCAGTTCGATCACGCTGTGGTCGGTGCCGGCGTGCCGGGCGAGCAGCCGGGCGAACGGGCCGTCCGGAGTCTCCCGGACCTCGCTGCCGTGGAACTCGCCCTGGCCGGTGAAGTCGACGGAGAAGGAGCGCAGCGGCCCCGCCCCGGCGGCGCGCAGCGCGCGGGCGGCGAGGGCGGTGACGGCGCTGGAGTCCAGGCCGCCGGAGAGCAGGGAGCAGAGCGGGACGTCCGCGTCGAGCTGGCGGTGCACGATGTCGTCCAGCAGGGCCCGGACGGTGGCGACGGTGTTCGCCAGGCCGTCGCGGTGCTCGCGCGCCTCCAGCGCCCAGTAGCGGCGGACCGAGACCCCCTCGCGGCGCACCCGTACGACGTGCCCCGGCCGGACCTCGTGGATGCCCCGGTACGGCGTCAGACCGGGGGTGCGGGTGTAGCCGAGCAGTTCGCGCAGCCCGTCCGGGTCGACGACCGGGCGGACGGCGGGGTGGGCGAAGAGGGCCTTCGGCTCCGAGCCGAAGACCACGCCGTCCGGGGTGCGGTGGTAGTGCAGTGGTTTGACGCCCATCCGGTCGCGGACCAGCAGCAGTTCCTCGCGCCGGGCGTCCCAGACGGCGAGGGCGAACATGCCGTTGAGCCGCTCGGCCAGGCCCTCGCCCCACTCCAGGTAGGCGTGCAGCACGACCTCGGTGTCGCTGCGGGTGCGGAAGCGGTGCCCGGCCGCCTCCAGTTCCGCGCGCAGCTCGCGGTGGTTGTAGACCTCGCCGCTGTAGGTGAGCGCGGCCAGCAGCCGGCCGTCCCGCTCCACCCTCATCGGCTGGGTGCCGCCCTCGACGTCGATCACCGCGAGGCGGCGGTGGCCGATCGCGGCGTGCGGTTCGAGGACGGCGCCGCCGGCGTCCGGGCCTCGGCAGAGCTGGGTGGCCGTCATCGCGTCGAGGACGGCCCGGTCCCCCGGTTCGGCGGTGAGGTCGCGGTCGAAGGCGACCCATCCGGTGATGCCGCACATCAGCAAGCCTCCGGTCTTCCGCTTCGTGTTCAGGGGATCACGCTACGTGTGGAGCCGGTGGCGGTTCAAGGGTTCGGCCGAAGGCGAACGAACGGTGGTCGGGGCGGCCGCCGGGAGTGGATGCGGGGCGGGCTTGGGCCAAAGGTCGTCATGTCTGCCCGATTTCGGGCAGAAATCTTGGCTTCGGCGGCCGGACCGGCCTAGGCTGCACACTCGTGCCGAGCTCACCCCACCCTCACGAAGACCTCCTCGCCCACCTGACCCGGACCAGCCCGCTCGGGCCCCGGGAGGCGGCGCAGGTCGTGGCGGAAGTGCTGGCGTACTTCTCCGAGAGCACCGAGGAGTACGTGCGCCGCCGCCACACCGAGCTGCAGGCACGCGGTCTGACCAACGAGCGGATCTTCGCCCGGCTCGCCGAGGAGCTCCCACAGCGCCGGGTCTCGGCGCCGGAGCTCTCGGCCCGCCAGCTGCGGCGGATCGTCTACGGCTGAGCGCCGTCGCCCGTCCCGCCCGCTGCACGCGATCCACCCGCCCCACCCGCTCCACCCGCTCCACCCGCTCCACCCGCTCCACCCACGCCACTACCAACGAGGAGTCCACGCATGTGCGGAATCGTGGCCTACATCGGCCCCAAGGACGCCACCCCCTTCCTGCTGGAGGGGCTGGCCCGGCTCGAGTACCGGGGCTACGACTCGGCGGGCGTCGCCGTCACCGGCCGCGGCGGCGGCATCAAGCTGCGCAAGGTGAAGGGCCGGGTCGCCGACCTCGCCGCCGACGTGCCGGCCCGCTTCAAGGGCACCACCGGCATCGGCCACACCCGCTGGGCCACCCACGGCGTTCCCAGCGACGCCAACGCCCACCCGCACCTGGACAACGCCGAGCGGGTCGCCGTCGTCCACAACGGCATCATCGAGAACGCCGACGAACTGCGCGCCAAGCTGACCGCCGACGGCGCCGTGTTCCGCTCCGAGACCGACACCGAGGTGCTCTCCCACCTGATCGCCGCGCACCTCACCGAGGGCGTCGAGCTGGAGGACGCGGTCCGCGCCGCGCTCGGCCGGGTGGTCGGCACCTACGGCATCGCCGTGCTCGACGCCGAGCAGCCCGACCGCATCGTGGTCGCCCGCAACGGCAGCCCGATCGTGCTCGGCATCGGCGAGAAGGAGATGTTCGCCGCCTCCGACGTCTCCGCGCTGGTCCGCTACACCCGCCAGGTCGTCCACCTGGAGGACGGTGAACTGGCCACCGTCCGGGCCGACGGCTTCCGCACCTTCACCGCCGACGCCCGCACCACCCACCGTCAGCCGTCCACCGTGGACTGGGAGATCGACTCCTTCGACACCGCCGGCTACGAGCACTACCTGCTCAAGGAGATCCACGAGCAGCCCGGCTCGGTCGAGCGCACGCTCAGCGGCCGGCTCGACGAGCGCTTCGCCACCGCACACCTCGGCGGCCTCAACCTGGACGCCCGGGAGCTGCGCGAGATCCGCCGGGTCAAGATCCTCGGCTGCGGATCCGCCTACTACGCGGGCGAGATGGGCGCGCAGCTGATCGAGGAGCTGTCCCGGATCCCCGCGCACAGCGAACCGGCCTCGGAGTTCCGCTACCGCAACCCGGTGATCGAGGCGGACACCCTGTACGTCGCGGTCAGCCAGTCCGGCGAGACCTACGACACGCTGGCCGCCGTCCAGGAGATCAAGCGCAAGGGCGGCCGGGTGCTCGGCGTCGTCAACACCGTGGGCAGCGCCATCGCCCGCGAGTGCGACGGCGGCATCTACCTGCACGCCGGCCCGGAGGTCTCGGTCGCCTCCACCAAGGCGTTCACCTCCACCGTCGTCGCCTTCGCGCTGCTCGCCCTGCACTTCGGCCGCATCCACGACCTCTCGCCCGCCGACGGGCGCCGGATCGTCTCGGCCCTGCAGGCACTGCCCGACCAGATCCGCGAGGTGCTGGACCAGAGCGAGGCCATCGCCGAACTCGCCGCCGAGTACGCCGAGTCGGCGGGCATGATGTTCATCGGGCGGGTGCGCGCCTACCCGGTGGCCCGGGAGGGCGCGCAGAAGCTCAAGGAGATCTCCTACGTGCACGCCGAGGCCTACCCGGCGAGCGAGCTCAAGCACGGCCCGCTGGCGCTGATCAGCCCCGAACTGCCCACCGTGGCCGTCGTCCCGGACGACGAGCTGCTGGACAAGAACCTGACCACGCTGGGCGAGATCAAGGCCCGGTCGGGGCGCGTCATCGCCGTCGCGCACCGCCGCCCGGAGGAGAAGCTCGCGGACCACTGCATCGTGGTCCCCAAGAGCGAGCCCGAGCTGGACCCGCTGCTGCTCAACATCCCGCTGCAGCTGCTCGCCTACCACGCCGCCGTCGCCCTCGGCCGCGACGTGGACAAGCCGCGCAACCTGGCGAAGAGCGTGACGGTGGAGTAGCCGTCACTGCCCCCGTCACCCCGGGCCCCGGTCGTCGTGCGGACGACCGGGGCCCGGGGCGGCTCCGGGCCGACGGGTGCCCAGACCGACGGATGCCCGGGGTCGACGGGTGCCGGGGCTCGGGCCCGGGCGTCGGGCGGCCGGCTCCGGGCGTGCCGGGAAGGGCTCCCGGAAGCGTGCCGGGAGGGCGCCTAGAAGACCGAACAGCCGGACAGGGTGGTCAGGGTGTCCAGGGCGGTGACCGCGGCGACGGAGTTGCCGGCCTGGTCCAGGCGCGGCCCCCAGGCGCAGACGGCCGCGCGGCCCGGGAGTATGGCGAGGATGCCGCCGCCGACGCCGCTCTTGCCCGGGAGGCCGACGCGGAAGGCGAACTCGCCCGCGGCGTCGTAGGTGCCGCAGGTGAGCAGGACGGCGTTGATGCGCTTGGCCTCGCTGCGGGACATCAGGTGGGTGCCGTCGGCGCGCACGCCGTACCGGGCGAGGAAGGAACCGGCCAGGACCAGGTCGCGGCAGCTCGTGGTGAGCGCGCAGTGGGCGTAGTAGTGCTCCAGGACGGTCTCGACCGGGTTCTCCAGGTTCCCGTGGCTGGCGATGAAGTGGGCCAGCGCCGCGTTGCGGTGCCCGTGCTCGGCCTCGGAGGCGGCGACCGCCGGATCGGTGTCCAGCCCGGGGTTGCCGGACTCGCGGCGCAGGAACTCCCGGACCGCGCCGGAGGCGTCGCCGGTCATGGTCTGCAGGCGGTCGGTCACCACCAGGGCGCCCGCGTTGATGAACGGGTTGCGCGGGATGCCGTGCTCGGTCTCCAGCTGCACCAGGGAGTTGAAGGGATTCCCGGACGGTTCGCGGCCGACGCCCCGCCAGAGCGTGTCACCGCCGTAGGCGACCGCGAGCGCCAGCGAGAACAGCTTGGACACGCTCTGGACCGAGAACGGCTGCTCCCAGTCCCCGACGCCGTGCAGCTCCCCGTCGACGGTGGCGACGGCCATGCCGAAGGACTCCGGGTCGGCGGTGGCGAGGGCCGGGATGTAGTCGGCGACCTTGCCCCGGCCCGTGGTCGCCCGGGCGGCCGTCTCCGCGGCGGCCAGCAGCACCGGCCAGTCCAGGTTCTCCCCGCCGGGCACACCGTTCACCGTTCGTCCTCCACGTTGTCCACCACGCTCGACCGCGACGGTACTCCGCCGCGCTCCTCCGCCACCTGTGCCGCGTACGCACACGGCGGGGACCGGGCGCGCGGTGCGGGCGGCGTCCGGTCCGACCAGGATTATCCGTGTTTCGGGAGGCGGGTCCGGTACGGGGGTGGGCGCCGTCGTGTCAGGGGGCGCTGCTGGGGGCCACGACGGACGGACCGGTGAGCAGGGCGCCGGCGTCGGAGTAGGGCCAGCCGTTGGGCACGCAGCCGTGCAGCCCCTTGATCTGCTGCATCATCACCGGCGCCGGGGCGCCCGGTTCCGGGCAGTCGACGTGGCCGTTGCCGAGGATGTGGCCGACCTCGTGATTGACCGCCAGCGCGTGGTAGAGCTCGGGCTTGCCCTGGTAGAACTCGGACAGCTCGGTCCAGCGCTTGAGGTTGATCACCACCTGGTGGGTGACGCCGCAGTTCACCCAGCCGCCGGTGTCCAGCCCGTACTGCCCGCAGATCCGGTCGGTGGACTGCGGGGTGGCCAGGTACACGGTGAAGTCCACCGGGTCGGCGGCCACCCGCTGGAAGGAGGCCGTGCCGCCGGCGGCCCAGCCGTGCCGGACGTCGCCGAGGACCGCGTCCACCTCGGCGGCGAACTGCGCCGGACTCTCCGCGATCCCGTTCTCCACCCGCACCTTGTAGCGGTACAGGTGCTCGCCGGTGCCGAACCGGGCCGAGCCGCCGGGCGCGGTGGTGAACGCGAGCGGGGCCGGGCCGTGCTTGCGGTCGCTCCACGGCTGCCACCACAGCAGGCCCGCCGCCAGGGCGGCGGCCAGTGCGAACGCGAGCACGCCCTGCCAGGGCTTGCGGGGGAGGAGCCGGCGGGCGGGTATCCGGGCGGGCGTGGACATGGTGGTGCGGCTCCAGGCGGAGAATCGGCGACCGGAGACCAGCGGGGCCCGGTCGGGCGACGGGTGCTACCAAGGGAAACGGCCCCGCGCGCGGCGGGGGTTCAGCGGGCGCCCGCCGGGCGGGTCCGGGCCCCTGTCGGACGCGCGGCCCGGCCGGTTCCCGGAACCGCTCGATGGTGTCACCCGTGCGGCGTGTCCCTGGGGCCGGGGTGCCGGAATCGGGTGTGGTGGTGCCGATCGAGCCGTGGAGCGAACCCGGGTCGGTCCGTCCCACCGGAATGCCACGGGAGGCACCGCCATGTCCACCACCACCACTGTCACCGTCACGCCCGCCACCACCGCCACCACCGTCACCACCGTCACCACCGTCACCACCGTCTTCGCCGTCGACGGGATGAGTTGCGGCCACTGCGAGCGGACGGTCAGTGCCGGGCTCTCCGCGCTGCCGGGCGTCACCGACGTCGTCGCCGACGCGGCGGGCGGGCGGGTCACCGTCGCCTCCGCGCAGCCGCTGGACGAGGCGGCGGTGCGCGGTGCGGTCGAAGGGGCCGGCTTCACGCTGGTCGGGCCGGCCTGACGACGGCTCGGCGGCCTGACGACGGTTCGGCGGCCGGGCTTGCAGGTGCGCCGGTCCGGCTTCCGGGTCTCGGCGTCCGGCTTCGTGAGCCCGCCCCGCCGTCCGGCTCAGCCCATCGTCCTCGCCCCGTCCAGGGCCTCGCGGATGATGTCGGCGTGGCCCGCATGCTGGGAGGTCTCGGCGACGACGTGCAGCAGCACCCGGCGGGCCGACCACGAGGCGTCGGCCTGGAACCAGGGAGCCTTCGGCAGCGGGTGGGCGGCGTCAAGGTCGGGGAGCGCCGCCACCACCTCGTCCGTCCGGCGCGCCACCTCCTCGTACGCGGCCAGGACACCGGCCAGCGTCTCCCCGGGCAGCATGCGGTACTCGTCGGCCCGGCGGGCGAGGTCCGCCTCGGTCCAGGTGGTGAAGTCGGGCATCGCGGACGTGCCCTCCAGGATGAAGTCCACCCAGAGCCGTTCCATCGAGGTGACGTGCTTGATCAGGCCGCCCACGCACAGCGCGCTCGCCGTGGTCCGCAGGCCGGCCTGCTCGTCGGTGAGGTCGCGGGTGGTGAAGCGCAGGAAGTAGCGGTGCTTCGCCAGGGCCTCCAGGAAGTCCGCGCGCTCGCCGGTGACGGAGGCCGGCACGGCGTCGGCGGTCGCGGAGGTGACGCTGCTCGCGGCGTTGGTGGTGGTCATGGTCCTGGCCTTCCGTTCGGTTCCTGCTCTCTCGGACAAGAACAACGGTACGGACCATTGCGGCCACTTCCTGTCCTGAATCCCGGGGAGAATCGGAGGCATGGCGAACACCAGCACCCGGACGCTGCGACTGCTCTCCCTCCTCCAGACCCACCGGTACTGGCCCGGCGACGAACTGGCCGACCGGCTCGGCGTCTCCGTGCGCACCCTGCGCCGCGACATCGACCGGCTGCGCGAACTCGGCTATCCCGTCGAGGCGCAGCGCGGCGTCGACGGCGGCTACCAACTGGCGGCGGGCGCGGCACTGCCGCCGCTGGTCATCGACGACGAGGAGGCGGTGGCCCTCGCGGTGGGCCTGCAGGCGGCGGCCGAGAGCCCGGTCGAGGGCGTCGCCGAGGCCTCGGTGCGGGTGCTGGCCAAGGTCGCCCAGGTGATGCCGGCCCGGCTGCGCCGCCGGGTGGAGGCGCTGCGCGCGGTGACCGTCCCGGTCGACTGGGGCAGCAGGGCCGCGGCCGGGGTCGACCCGGACGTCCTCACCGTGGTGGCGCTCTCCTGCCGCGACGGCGAACGGGTGCGGTTCGCCTACACGGCCGCCGACGGCCGCGGAACGGAACGGCACGTCGAACCGCACCGGTTGGTCTGCCTCGACCGCCGCTGGTACCTCGTCGCGTACGACCTCGACCGCGCCGACTGGCGCACCTTCCGCCTCGACCGGCTGACCGCCCCCCAGGGCAGCGGCGCCCGCTTCGCCCCGCGCACCCTCCCGGCCGCCGACGCCGCGGAGTTCGTCCGCGCCGGCCTCAACGGCGTGCCCCGCCCGCACCGGGTCGAGGTGCTGGTCGACGCGCCCGCCGACCGCGTCCGGGACCGGGTCGGCCGCTGGGGCACGGTCGAGCCCGTCACGCCCGGCCGCTGTCGGCTCCTGATGACCGCCGACTCCCTCGACTGGCCCGCCATGGCGCTGGGGTCGCTGGGCGCCGACTTCGAGGTGGTCGGCCCTCCCGGGCTGCGGACGCTGCTGGCGGACTGGAGCACCCGCTTCGGACGGGCGGCGGCCGGGGAAGAGGCGGCGGAGCGGGAGGAGTAGGAAGTCGGGCCGGCCGGCTGCGGGCGCGGGCGCGGGCGCGGGCGCGGGCGCGGACTCGTGCGTTGCCTACGGGTAAATATGCCGACCGGTCTACTGATTTGCTGAGGGTAAGGGCGGGGCTACGCGTAGGAAGTCGGGTGGTGGGCGATCGAGAAGAATATGTCGATCGGTCTACTGATTTTCTGGGCCGGGTTGCGTGGGCGAGGGCGGGTGCTTATGGCGCTACGGCGCGATGGCGTCGAGGGTTGCGCGCAGTCGGCCGAGTGCGGCGGGGAGGTCGGCGAGCGGGGGCGTGGCGAGCGCGAGCCGGAGGGCGCCGGGGTGGTGGCGCGTGGTCGCGAAGGCGTCGGCGGTGGAGACCAGGATGCCCTCGGCCGCGAGCGCGGCCGCCACCCGGTCGGGCCGCTGGTGGGGTTCGAGGGTGAGCCAGACGACGTACGAGCCGGGGTGGGCGGTGGTGGTCAGCCCGGCGAGGGCCGTACGGGCGACGGCCTGACGGGCGACGGCGTCCGTGCGCCGCTCCCGCTCCAGGCGGGCCACCGTGCCGTCCGCGAGCCAGCCGGTGGCGAGGGCGGTGATCAGGCCGGGCGCGCCCCAGGCCGCCGTGCGCAGCTGCGTCGTCGCGGCCCGCACCAGGCGGTCGGGCAGGACGGCGAAGCCGAACCGCAGTCCCGGCGCCACGTTCTTGGACAGCCCGGCGACGTAACAGGTGCGTTCGGGCGCGAGGGCGTGCAGCGGCGGGGGCGGCGCGGCCTCCAGGAAGGCGTACGTCCCGTCCTCGATCAGCGTGCAGCCGTGCCGGGCGGCCACCCCGACCAGGCGTTCGCGCTGCGCCCGGTCGAGGACCCAGCCGAGCGGGTTGTGGACGGTCGGCATGGTGTACACCGCCCGCACCGGGCGGGCGCGGCAGAGCCGGTCCAGCGCGTCGAGGTCCGGGCCCGCGGGGGTGACCGCGACGGGCGCCAGGTCGAGCCCGTGCGCGGCGGCGAGCAGCTTGATGCCGGGGTAGCCGAGGGCATCCACCGCCAGGACGTCCCCGGGGCGGGTCAGGGTGCGCAACACGCAGTCAAGCGCCTGCTGTGCCCCGTTGGTGAGCAGCACGTTCTCCGGGGCCGTGTCGACCCCGCGGTCCAGGAGGTACGTGGCGACGGCCGCCCGGTCGTGCCGGTGGCCGCCCGGCGGGTGCTGGCGCAGCAGGGCCTCGGCGTCGCCGGAGGAGGCCAGGGCGCGCAGGGCCTGCCGCAGCAGGTCGCCCTGGTCGGGAGCGAGCGGCTGGTTGAAGGAGAGGTCCGCCACCCGGGGCACCGGGAGCGCGCGGGAGGGCTCGATGCCGTCGTAGCCGGAGCGGACCCGGACGAAGGTACCCCGGCCCTGCTCGCCCACCGCCAGTCCGGCGGAGGCCAGTTCGGCGTAGGCCCGGGTGGCGGTGGCGAGGGCGACACGCCGTTCGCGGGCGAGGGTGCGGTGGGTCGGCAGCCGGGTGCCCGCCGGGAGCGCGCCGGAGCGGATCGCCGTCGCGTACTCGTCGACGATGGCCTTGTAGGAGGGCGGTCGCACGGGTCACCTGCCGTTCCGGGGGCACGCGGATGGGGATGTATCCAGGACAATAACTGGATTGTCATGGGCGGGTGTTCCTAGTCTCGACACGTCCGGCGGGGACGCCGGGACCGAGGCCCGGAACGAGGCCGGAAGCGCGGCCTGGAACGAGGCCGGGAACGGAGCGCGCGCCCATGACCATCCGCAGCGAGCGGGACCAGCACGTCGTCACCCTCACCATCGACCGCGAGGAGAAGCTCAACGCCCTCGACTACCCGACGATCGACGCGCTGCTCGCCGAGCTCGACCGCATCGACGCCGACGACACCGTCCGCGCCGTGATCCTCACCGGCGCCGGACAGCGGGCGTTCAGCGCGGGTGCCGACATCCCGTCCCTTGCGGCCAGCATCGCCGACGGGCCCGAGCGGGCGCTGCGCGAGTTCGTCCGGCGCGGCCACGCCCTCACCCGGCGGATCGAGGAGTTCCCCAAGCCGGTCATCGTGGCCGTCAACGGCCTGGCGTACGGCGGTGGTTGCGAGATCACCGAGGCCGCACCACTGGCCGTCGCCGCCGAGCACGCGACCTTCGCCAAGCCCGAGATCTCGCTCGGCTTCCCGCCGCCCTTCGGAGGCTCGCAGCGGCTGCCCCGGCACGTCGGCCGCAAGCGCGGCCTGGAGATGATCCTCACCGGCGATCCGGTCCCGGCCGCGCACGCCGCCGCACTCGGCCTGGTCAACTCGGCCGTCCCGGCAGGTGAACTGCTGGACACCGCACGGGATATGGCCGAGCGGATCATCCGGCACGCCCCCACCGCCGTGGCCGCCTGCCTGCGGGCGGTGACCCGGGGCGTCAACCTGCCGATCGACGAGGGGCTCGCGGTGGAGGCGGCCGCCTTCGCGGCGACCGTACCGACCGAGGGCGTACGGGACGGGGTGCGGCGCTTCCTGGACCGCGCGTCCGCCTCGCGCTGACCGCCCCCGGATCACTGCCCTCCGGATCACCGCCCTCCCGGCGGGGGAGGGGTGTGCGGCGGGACCGGCAGCGCCTCCCGGGCCGACCCCCGTGGTCCGGGCGGTGCCGCCGGTCCCGCGCGGATCACGGCGACCTTGATCATTGCCTCGGCGCGCGCGGTCTTGCGCTCGTAGTACCGTGCCAATCGTCTGCACCGTCCCAGCCAGGGGGTTGGGTCGGCCGCGCGGCGAGGTGCCTGACTGGCAGGTCCTTTTCCGCGCGGCCTCCCGCCGAACCGGACATGACGGTTTCCCTGTCATCCGG
>NZ_JBEZIQ010000090.1:0-26969 GCF_040651155.1 Kitasatospora sp. NPDC048545 | reverse complement strand
GCAGCGCCACGATCTCGCCGTCCTTCGGCTCGACCTTCCGGACGATCTCGCCCAGCCAGCGCGCGATCTTGGTGGTGTCCGCGGTGACCGCACGGCAGGGGCTTCCACCCCGGACTACGGCTGACCGGCCGTCACGGGTTCAATGCCAGCACCACGTATCCCGCCAGCACCACCAGGTGCACCGCGCCCTGCAGCAGCGTCGCCCGGCGCGGGATCACCGTGAGGATGCCCAGCACGATCGTCAGGGTCAGCAGCACCATGTACGCCGGGTCGAGGCCGAGGACGAGCGGGCCGGACAGCCAGGTCGAGGCGATCGCGACCGCCGGGATGGTGAGGCCGATGCTGGCGAGTGCCGAGCCGAGGGCGAGGTTGAGGCTGGTCTGCACCCGGTTGCGGACGGCCGCGCGCAGCGCTGCGATGGTCTCCGGCAGCAGCACCATCATGGCGATCACCACGCCGACGACGGCGTGCGGGAGCCCGGCGTCGTCGACCGCCTTCTCGATGGTCGGCGAGACGCCCTTGGCCAGGCCGACCACCGAGACCAGGGCGACGGCGAGCAGCAGCAGGCTGACCCCGGCGGCCCGGAGGGTGGGCGGGCTCGCGTGGTCGTCCTCGTCCAGCACCCGGCCCTCGGGGGTGACGGCCAGGAAGTAGTCCCGGTGCCGGACGGTCTGGGTGGCGACGAACAGTCCGTAGACCACGAGCGAGGCGGTCGCCGCGTAGGCCAGCTGGGTGGTCGAGAACTGCGGGCCGGGCGAGCTGGTGGTGAAGGTCGGAAGCACCAGGCTGAGGGTCGCGAGGGTGGCGATGCAGGCGAGCGCGGCGCCGGTGCCCTCCGCGTTGAAGACCGCGGTGCGGTACCTGATCGCGGTGACCAGGATGGACAACCCGAGGATGCCGTTGCAGGTGATCATCACGGCGGCGAACACGGTGTCCCGGGCGAGGGTGGCGGACTTGTCCCCGCCGTCGGCCATCAGCGTCACGATCAGGGCGACCTCGATCACGGTGACCGCCACCGCCAGCACCAGGGATCCGAACGGCTCCCCCGACCAGTGCGCGATGACCTCGGCGTGGTGCACGGCGGCAAGCACGGCCGCGATCAGGAAGCAGGCCACCACGCCCACCACCCGGCCGGGCAGGTCCTCGTGCCAGGTCAGGGCGAGGACGACGAACGACACCACCGGAACGACGACGGTCCATTGCGCGGCCGCCGCGCGGAGCTTCGTGATCATGCCGCCGAGGATCCCAGACCGGGGACCGGTCACCCGCGTGCCCGCGCCGGGATACGTGGGGAGGTGGCACGACTCGCCCCGGTTCGTACCCTCACCCTCCGTATTCGGCCAGGTACCGGAGCACCGTGTCGACGTGCGCCCGCACCCGGTCCGGGACGCCGCCGGTCGCCTCCACGGTCTTGTCGCTGGTGCGGTAGGCAGCCGAGACGAGGGCCGGCAGGTCGCGGGTGTAGCCGGCGTGCTTGAGCTGCTGGTCCAGCCAGCAGACGTAGTTGCCCATCGCGGCGATGGCGTCGCCGGGGTCCAGGTAGGACTTGGGTCCGGCGTGGGTGGCCGCCCTGGCCCAGGCGTCGAAGACAGCGGGCGTCCACATGGCGATGCCGTACTCGCCGGTCTCCGGGCGGGCCGCGTTCGGGTCGAAGCCGCTCTCGGCCTTGAGCATCGCGGCGAGCAGCACCGGGGTGACCTCCGGTTCGGGGCAGCGCCGGGCGGCGTCGACGATCATGCCCCGGTAGGCGACCGGGACGTCCGAGCCGGCCGGGATCGTGCCGGGCAGCGGCGGCGGGCCCCGGTGGGCGCCCGGCCCGGCGGGCTCCGGCCCCCCGGTCAGCGCCAGGACGCTGAACACGCAGGCCAGCAGGCCGGCTCCGGCCCGCACGGCGGCGCGGCGGCGACGGACCGGACGGGCGGTGGCCCGGGCGACCAGCGCGGCGAGGTCGATGCGGGCCCGTTCCTCCCGGCCGGGCGCGAGGCAGGCGGTGACCACCGGGCGCCAGCGCGCCGGCAGCGTCGCGTCCAACCGCAGCGGGGCGGCGCCGCGCGCGTACGCCTGGGCGGCCAGCGAGCGGGCCCGGGCGGTGGCGCCGAGGAAGGGGTGCAGTCCGCCGGTGAGCAGCTGGTGGGCGAGCACGCCGAAGGCCCAGACGTCGGCGCTGGGGCGCACCGCGACGCCGCGCGCGCCGGTGCGCTGGGACCACCACTCGGGCGGGACGTGGTCGGGCGAGCCCAGCGGCGGGGCGTACGCGTGGGTGCCCTCCAGTTCGGCGGTGAGGCCGAAGTCGGCGATCTTGGCGGTGCCGTCGGGCATCAGGAGGACATTGGCCGGTTTCAGGTCCCCGTGCACCCAGCCGGACCGGTGCATGTGGGTCAGCCCGGCGCAGACCTCGGCGAGGACGCGCTCGGCGCCGGGCACCGCGGTGCCGGGGCGGGCCACCGCCAGCACGTCCTGCAGGCTGCGGGCGGCGCGCTCCATCACCAGGGCGACGGTTCCGTCCAGGTCCGGGTGGTCCGGGTCCTCGATGGTGATCACGGCGACGGTGCGGATCAGGTGCGGGTGGTCGGCGCGACGGCTGAAACGCTGTTCGCTGCGGGCCATCCGGGCCACGGTCCGGCGCTGGCCCGGACTGAACCGGGCGGCGGCGAGCAGCTTGACGGCGGCCGGGGCGCCGTCCGGCCCCTCGGCGGCGTGGACGCTGCCCCAGGCGCCCGCACCGAGGAGGGCACCGAGCCGGTACCCGGCGATCGGGTAGCCGTCCGGCACCCGGAAGGGCCGGTCGTGCGGCCGGTGACCCCCGGGGGTCCGCTCCTGCGACGTTTCGTCCGACGGTTCGTCCCGGGGTTCCTCCGCCGGCCCCTCTGGCGGCTCCGGACCGGGCCCGGCGGCGGGCCTCACGACCGGGCGGCCGCACGACGGGGCGGGAGCAGGGCCAGGTGCTCCTCCCGGACGAGGTCGAACCTCAGGGCCAGCGCCGCGAGTTCCTCGCGCTTGCCGCCGCCGGGGCCCTCCTCGTACGGCTCCCGCAGCCGCAGCTTGGTCTCCACCAGGTAGTCGATGTGGTAGTTCACCGCCGAGCGGGTCAGCCCGCGGCAGGACGGCAGGGCGCGCAGCCTGGCCAGCACCTCGGTCACCCCGGGGACGGCGGCCGCGGAGGGCGAGCGGAGCCGGGGCTCGCAGAGCGCGAGCAGCACCAGGAAGTACTTGGCGGTCGGGTCCAGGGCGAAGGGGCTGACGGTGCGTTCGCCGTCGGCGCCGCCGGGCCCGCCGTCCAGGTAGGCGTGCTGCGGGGCGAAGACCTTGAAGGAGGCGGGTTCGCCGAGCGCGGGCAGCAGCACCCGGGACAGTTCGAACGGTACGGGTGCGCCGAGCCGGCCGGGGGCGACCTTGACGTGCTCCCCCGCGCCCTCCAGGTTCTCCACCACGTAGGTGGCGGAGGTGCTGAAGTTGGACAGCCGCCAGTAGTCCTCCGCCGCGACCACCTCGCCCGCGCGGCGGGAGACGCCCTGGTCGGGCAGCGGGATGGCGGGCGGCCGGCCGGGCTCGCCGCGCCCGAACACCGCGGCCTCGCCCGGGCCCATCCGCAGCAGGGCGGGCACTGCACCGGGCGCCATCTCGCGCCCCGGGCCGGGAAGTTGCACGATGACCGTGTCCACGCAGCCACCTCCGTGGGATCGGGTCGATGGTATCCGCCCGATTCCGCCCGGCGGCACTCCCGCCACTCGGACGGGTGAGGGACACCGCCGACCGGGATCGCCGCACCGGCAGTTGCCGCCCGATCCGGCCCCCACCGGGCGACGAAGCAGACACGGTGAGCAAAAGAATGATCAAAGAGACGGTCAAGCAGGCGGTTCCCGGAGTGCGGCACCGGGGCATCAGGACACGCTCCGCCTCTCCGGCACCGTCCGCACCAACGCCACCCGACCGCCAGGTGGTACGTGGCGCGACACCGGCTCCGCACCGGACGACCTGCGCTTCGACGACCACGAACTGATCGTCCGTCAGACCGCAAGCTGTCCGGATATCGAACACTGGGCGAACGGTTGCGGTATGTAGTTGAATGGTCACCATGAGTGTGACGCAACGCACACACGCGACGTCCACAATGTGTGCAACACTCATCCCAAGGAGTGAGATTCCCTTAAATTCCAAGGAGGTTCGCATCATGCGCACTCGGATCGCAGCTGTATTGGTGACGGTGGCAGGGATCGCCGGACTCGCGGCGGGCCCGGCCATGGCCGCCACGGCAACGTCCGAGACCGACGCCGTGGCCTGCGCCACGGTGCTCAACCGCCCCTGCATCTCGCACCAGGCCGACGGCGAGGGCGTCGTCGGCGTCGCCCAGGTCACCGCCGACCCGGCCCAGTTGACGATCGTCAAGGTCGAGGTCCGCACCCAGGCCGCCTGGGGCAGCCCCTGGGAGACCGCGGCCTCGGCCACCACCGTGCGGATCGGCTCCGCCAAGGCCGTCACCCCGCGCGTCGTCACCACCGACCTGCGCATGATCTGCGCCACCGCCGGCCCGGCGCTGGACGCGACCAAGCAGGTCACCACCTGTACCAACCCGTTCTGATCGCGGGGCCCTCGACGGGCAGCACACGCATACGCACACGCTCCGTCCGCACGACCGGACGGTAGGCGCAGGACGAGCCGGGTCGGCGCCCCGCTCGGGGCCGGCCGCCGGGACCCCCGTTCCCGGCGGCCGGCCCTTCGGCGTCCCGCGCCGAGGGGCCCGGAGACCGGCTCCGACCAGGCCCCGGGTGGACCTGGGGCACCCGTTCACGGCAAACTGGTCTAGACCTCGGAGGTCTAGACCTCAGACGCGCCTCAGAACGGTGGACCCAGTATGGAAATCGTGATCGTCCCAGACGCCCCAGCGGCCGGCGAGCTCATCGCCGCGGCGATCACCGATCTGCTGACCGACAAGCCCGACGCCCTGCTCGGCGTGGCGACCGGCTCGACCCCGCTGCCGATCTACCAGGCCCTCGCCGCGCGGGTCGGCGACGGCCGGCTGGACGCCTCCCGGGCGCGCGTCTGCCAGCTGGACGAGTACGTCGGCCTGCCGGCCGGCCACCCGGAGTCCTACCGCTCGGTGGTGCTGCGCGAGGTCGTGGAGCCTCTCGGCCTGACCGAGGACTCCTTCCTGGGCCCGGACGGCAACGCGACGGACATCGCCGCGGCCGCCACCGCGTACGACCGGGCGCTGGCCGGGGCCGGCGGCGTCGACCTCCAGCTGCTCGGCATCGGCACGGACGGCCACATCGGCTTCAACGAGCCCTGCTCCTCGCTGGCCTCCCGGACCCGGATCAAGACCCTGACCCGGCAGACCCGCGAGGACAACGCGCGCTTCTTCGACAGCATCGACGAGGTCCCGCACCACGTCATCACCCAGGGCATCGGCACCATCCTGGAGGCCCGCCACCTGGTACTGCTCGCCACCGGCGAGGCCAAGGCCGAAGCCGTCGCGCTCGCCGTCGAGGGCCCGCTGTCCGCCGTCGTCCCCGCCTCCGCGCTCCAGCTGCACCCGCACGCCACCGTAGTGGTCGACGAGGCCGCCGCCTCGCGCCTCAAGCTCGCCGACTACTTCCGCGACACCTACGCGGCCAAGCCGGCCTGGCAGAAGCTCTGAGCGCTCCCGCACACCCGTGACGGCCGGGGCGCCGGCCACCGCTCCCCCGGTGGCCGGCGCCCCGTCCCGGTCGTGGGCCCCGGCGGGCGTCAGTGCTTGCGGAGCCAGCCGGCGAAGGCCTCCAGGGCCGGACCCGGGTCGCGGCGGCCGAGGCCGATGCGGAAGCGGTCGACCGGGGTGGGCGTCAGCTCGGAGCGGAAGATGCTCGCGGGCAGCAGGATGACGCCCGCCTGCTCGACCAGCCCGGCGCAGAAGTCCTCGACGCCGTCCGCCCCGAGGTACCGCGGGAACGCGACGCAGCCGCCGTCCGGGGCGCGCCACTCGAAGCGGTCGGCGAACTCCGCGAAGAAGGCGTCGAAGAGCGGCAGGTTCTCCGCGATGATGCCGCGGTTGCGCGCCAGGATCCGTTCGCGGGCCGTGATCGCGATCCGGGCCAGCACCTCGCTCGGCGCCGAGTTGCAGATCGTGGCGTAGTGCTTGGCCCGCTCCAGGCGGGCGCGCAACTCCCGGTCCCGGCAGGCGATCCAGCCGATCCGCAGGCCGGGCAGGCCGAGCGACTTGGAGGTGACGTTGAGCGAGAGGGCGCGCTCGGAGAGGTCGGCGGCCTGCGGGAGGGTCCGCGACGGGTCGCGCTCCAGGCCGCGGTAGACCTCGTCCGAGAAGAGCCGGATGCCGCGCCCGTCGCAGAGTTCGACGAGCCGGGCGAAGTCGGCGGCGCCGATCACCGCGCCGGTGGGGTTGTTCGGGAAGTTGACCGACACCACCCTGGTGTTCGGGCGCAGCGCCGCCTCGACCGCGTCGAGGTCCAGCGCCCAGTCCCGCCGCTCGTCCAGCGCGACGCCGGTGACCTCGCACAGGGAGAGCGGAATCGTCTCGGCGGACTGGTAGTTGGGGGTCACCACCACCGCGTGGTCGCCCGGTTCGAGCAGCACCCGCATGGCGAGGTTCAGCCCCTCCTGGGCACCGCCGAAGCAGATCACGTCGTCCGCGTCGACCCGCTCGTACATCCCGGCGACGGCCCGGCGCAGCCCGGGGTCGCCGTAGGTCTCGGTGTAGCCGAGGGCGAGGGTGTCCCAGGCCTCGCGGTCCTCGGGGCCGGCCAGGGCGAGCAGCTCGGCCATCGTCATGGTCTGGGCGTCGGAGGCGGTGAGGTGGTGGGGGGCGGTGAACTCCCAGCGGGACAGGTGGGTTTCGAGCCGGAAGTCGGGGAGCTGGGGCACGGGGCGGTTCCTTCCTGAGGCCCGCGGGGGGCTGCGGGGCGTGCGGTCCTGCGGGGCGTGCGGTCCTGCGGGGGGGGCGCGGTCCTGCGGGGTTCAGGGCCGCGTGGGGTTCAGGGCCCCGCGGGGTGCTTGAGTTCGGCGAGCAGGCTGTAGGCGGTGGAGCGGGAGATCCGCAGTGCGGTGGCGACGACGGGAACGGCGCGGCGCACGGCGAACACCCCGGCCTCGTCGAGTTCGCGCAGCACGGCCAGCCGGTCCTCGCGGGTGAAGCGTTCCAGCGGACGGCCCTGCGCGCGGACGCGGTCGCCGATCACGTCGTTCATCCGCTCCGTCCAGTCCCGCTCGAAGAGCGGTTCGGGGCGTGGCGCGCTGGGTGCGGCGAAGCCGGCCAGCAGGGCGGCGGCCTGTTCCAGCGGGCCCCGGTCGAGGTTGACGCAGAGCACCGCCGTGGGCCGGCCGGCGTCGTCGCGCAGCACGGCGCTGACGGAGGAGAGCCGGCGGCCGTCGGGCAGCGACTTCTCGTACGGGCCGTAGACGTCGGGGGCGGAGGGGTCGACCTCGTCGAGTTCGCCGAGCATCGACGGGTCGCCGGGGGCGCGGGGGGTCATCGGGTTCCAGATGGCGAGCACCCGGTCGGTGGCGGGGTCGTGCAGCACCACCTCGGCGTACGGGCCGAGCAGCAGGGCCACCGCGCGGCAGACCGGGGCGAAGGTCCGCACCCGGGGGTCGGGGTTTTCCGAGGGCATGTCTGGACTGTACGTCCAGATCGGACACTTCGTCCAGCACCGTCCCGGCGCCGTCGGCGGCGGAGGCCCCGCCGGGGGTACCGGCGGGGCCCGAGGTCCGTGCTCACACCCTCGTCCGGGCCGGCGCCGCAGTCCGACGACGGACCCGGGGCGCCCGGACGGACGCGGGTGCTACTTGCAGGTGATCGTCAGTCCGAGGACGCTGGCGCAACTGCGGGTGTCCCGGCTGGTGGTGGGAGACGGGTCGGCGGGCGTGCCGGCCGAACGGGCCACGGTGACGTCCCAGTTCCGGATCGGCGAGAGCAGGCCGACCCTGGCCGAGAAGTGCCGGACGGCGGTCGCCCCCTTGGCCAGCGGTGCGGACAGCGAGCAGGTGAGCTTCCCGGCCGCGACCGTGCAGTCGGTGGAGCTCCAGGTCAGCCCGGCGGGCAGGGTGGCGGCCACGGCGGCCGCCGTCAGCGGGTCCGGCCCCTGGTTGGTCAGCGTGACCACGTAGTCGACCCGGCTGGCGAGCAGCTGGGTCACCGGGGTCGCGGTGAGCGCCACGCCCAGGTGGGCGCTGGGCGCGGTGTAGGTGAAGCGGTCGGCGGCGACGGCCGCGCTGGTGCCGCCGGGCGTGGTGACCCGGACGTCCACCGGACCGGTCACGGTGGTGGCGGGGGCGGTCGCGGTGCAGCTGGTCCTGGTGCAGTTGAAGGCGGTGGCCACGCCGGCCGCACCGAAGGTCACGGCGGTGGCGCCGTTGAGGTCGGTGCCGGTGACGGTCACCGCGACGCCGCCCGTCCCGGAGCCGCCGTTCGGCGTGACCGCGGTCACGGCCGGCACCGGCAGCGGGAAGTCCAGCACCTGGACGGCGCCGCCGGTGAAGTCCGCCAGGTAGCCGTGCCGCCCGTCGGCGGTCAGCGCCAGCGCGTACGGGCTCGCACCCACCGGGACGGTCGCGGTGACGGTCCGGGCGGCGGTGTCCACCACGCTCAGCGTGTTGTCGGCGTAGTTGGACACGTACGCGGCCGAGCCGTCTGGGGCGAGGGTCACGGCGTACGGACCGGAGCCGACCGCGACGGTGCCCAGGACCGCGTTCGCCGCGGTGTCGATCACGGCGGCGGTGCTGTCGTCGCCGTCGGCGACCCAGAGCCGGCTGCCGTCGGGGCTGAGGGCGAGGCCGAAGGCGCTGTGGCCGACGGGAACGGTGGCGCTCACCGCGCTGCCCACGGTGTCGACGACGTTCACCGCCTTGTCCCCGGAGGCCGCGACGTACAGCCGCTTGCCGTCCGCCGAGACGGCCAGCCCATGCGGCTCGGCACCGACCGGGACGGTCGCGGTGACGGTGTTCGACGCGGTGTCCAGCACGCTCACGGTGTTGGCGGCGGCATTGCTCACGTAGGCGCGCGCGCCGTCGGGCGACAGGGCGAGGCCCCAGGGCTGGGCGCCGACCGGGACGGTCGCGGTCACGGTGTTGGACGCGGTGTCCACGACGCTGACCGTGTTGTCCAGGTGGTGCGTCAGGTAGGCGCGGTGCCCGTCGGGCGAGACGGCGACCGCGTAGGAGCCGGAGCCGTCGGTGAAGCTGCCCGTCACCGTCCCGCTCGCGGTGTCCAGCACGCTGACGGAGCCGGTGCTCTGGCTGGTGACGTAGGCGTGGCCGCGGTCCGGCGTCAGCGCGACACCGGCCGGGTAGGGCGCCACCGGTACCTGGGCGGTGACGGTCGGCGGTGGTGCGGCGGCCCGGGCGGTGCCGGGCTGGGACAGCAGTGCGGCCGTGGCCGCGGCTATCGCGGTCACGGCCGTCAGGGTCCGGCGGGGTGCTCGGCGTGTTCTCACGGTCTCTCCGTTCGGTCGGCGGTGCGGTGGTGCGGCTGTGCGGTGGTGCGGGCGGTGCGGCTGCGCGGTACGTCACGTGCGGGGTCGACGGTGCCCGGCCGCACCTGCGGTACCGGGCCGCACGGGCGGTGCGGTGCGTCCCGGCCGGGGCGCCGCGCCACGCGCGGGGCGGGCCCGGGGCCGGACGAAGCGTAGAAGCCGTGCTGACTGCCCGTCAGCGGGTGACCATTAATGTCGCCAACTGTTCAGATTCGACCGGTTCGCCGGGGACAGCCGACGGACCGGCCCGATCGGGGGCGTGCAGAAAATTGGAGTTGTGGAGTCGCATTCGATAGCGTTTCGAACGTGAGGTTGACCAAGAGCACCGACATCGCCCTCCGGATCGCCATGCGACTGGCGGTCCTGAAGGAGGGCGACAACCCGACCACCCGCGAGGTGGCCGAGTCGGTCGGCGTGCCCTACACCCACGCGGCGAAGGTGGTCAGCCGCCTGCAGCACCTCGGGGTGGTGGAGGCCCGGCGCGGTCGCGGCGGCGGGCTGATGCTCACCTTCGCCGGGCGGACCGGCTCGCTCGGACTGCTGCTGCGGGAGCTGGAGGGCGTCGGCGACGTGGTCGGCTGCGAGGACGATCCGCCGTGCCCACTGCGGGCCGCGTGCCGGCTGCGCGGGGCGCTGCGCAACGCCCAGGAGGCGTTCTTCGCCACGCTCGACCCGCTCTGCATCGACGACCTGGTGGCCGCGCCCACCGGGCCGGTCCTGCTCAGCCTCACCGCACGACCGCCGGGCAGTCCCGCCACCGGGTCCGCCGGCTGACCCCGCCCCACCCACCGCTCCACCCCCACCCCACCCGACCGACCCGCCCCCAACGGGGTCGCGCGCCACCGCGCGGCCTTTAATGCGAATCTCAGATACCAATTAGGAGCCCCACTGATGCTGTCCGCGAAGTCCGCCGAGGTCATCGAGGCCACCCTGCCCGTCGTGGGCGCCGCCATCGGCGACATCACCCCGCGCTTCTACGACCGGCTGTTCGCCGCCCACCCCGAGCTGCTGCGCGACCTCTTCAACCGGGGCAACCAGGCCAACGGCACCCAGCGCCAGGCCCTCGCCGGTTCGATAGCCGCCTTCGCCTCCGCCCTGGTCGCCCACCCGGACCAGCGCCCGGACGCGATGCTGGCCCGGATCGCCCACAAGCACGTCTCGGTCGGCATCGCCGACGACCAGTACAAGATCGTCCACGAGCACCTGTTCGCCGCCATCGTGGAGGTCCTCGGCGAGGCCGTCACCCCCGAGGTCGCCGCCGCCTGGGACGAGGTGTACTGGCTGATGGCCAACGCCCTGATGGCCGTCGAGAACCGGCTGCGCACCGAGGCCGCCGCGGGCGGCGACCCGGACGACCTGTGGCGCCCGTACACCGTGGTGGCCCGCCACCAGGAGACCGAGACCGTCACCAGCTACCTGGTCCGCCCCGCCGACGGCCGCCCCGGCCCGGCGTCCCGCCCCGGCCAGTACGTCTCCGTGCGCACCGAACTGCCCGACGGCGCCCGGCAGATCCGCCAGTACAGCCTCTCCGGCGGGGCCGACGGCGCGCTGCGCTTCAGCGTCAAGCGCGAACCGGGCGGCGAGGTCTCCGGCCACCTGCACGACCACCTGCGGGCCGGCGACACCGTCGAGCTCTCGGCCCCGATGGGCGACGTCCTCCTGGCCGACGGCGACGGCCCGGTGCTGCTCGCCTCCGCCGGCATCGGCAACACCCCGATGACCGCGATGCTCGACCACCTGGCCGCCACCGGCTCCACCCGCCGGATCGTCTCGGTGCACGGCGACCGCGACCAGCTCGACCACGCCTTCCGCGCCGACCTGGCCCGGCTGACCGCCGAGCTGCCGAACGCCACCGCCCACGTCTTCTACGAGCGGCCGCTCGGCGAGTGGCCGGCCGAGCGCACCGGACTGGTCGACCTCGCCTCCGTCGAGGTGCCGGCCGGCACCACCGCCTACCTCTGCGGCCCGCTGCCCTTCCTGCGCGCCGTCCGCGAGCAGCTGCTGACGGCGGGCGTCCCGGCCGCCGACATCCACTACGAGGTGTTCGGCCCCGACCTGTGGCTCGGCGCCTGATCACAGGCGCCCTGGCCGGATCCCCGGTCCGGGGGGCGCGGGTCCCGATCCCCCCGGACCGGCGCCGCGGGTCCTGATCCCCGGGCCCGCGGCTGACTCCGGGCTCACGACGGCGAGTTCCCCCCACGGCACCGGTCCGCTCGATACGATCACGAGCGGGCCGGTGCCGCACGACTGGAGGGAGCCCGGATGCGGGTCGCGCTGTTCGCCACCTGCGTCAACGACGCGCTGTTCCCCGCCACCGCGGTCGCCACCGTGCGGCTGCTGGAACGCCTCGGCGTGACGGTGGACTTCCCCGCCGGACAGACCTGCTGCGGGCAGCCGCAGTACAACACCGGCTACCGGAGGGCCTGCGAACCGCTGGTGCGGCGCACCGCGCGGGCCTTCGCCGGGTACGACCACGTGGTCACCCCCTCCGGTTCCTGCGTCGCGATGGTCCGCGACGCCTACGCGCGGATCGGCGCCCGGGCCGCCGCCGAGGGCCGGGGCGGCGAACTGGCCGGACTCGCCGCCGAACTGGCGCCCCGGGTGTACGAGCTGACCGAGTTCCTGACCGACGTGCTCGGCGTCGAGGACGTCGGCGCGCACTTCCCGCACACCGTCACCTACCACCCCTCCTGCCACGGCCTGCGGGTGCTCGGACTGGGCGAGCGGCCGCGCCGACTGCTGCGCGCCGTCCGGGGGCTGGAGCTGGTCGAGCTCCCCGGCGCGGAGGAGTGCTGCGGATTCGGCGGCACCTTCGCGGTCAAGAACGCGGCGGTCTCGGCGGCCATGGCCGCCGACAAGATCGCGAACGCCCTCGGCACCGGCGCCCGGGTGCTGTGCGGCGCCGACAACTCCTGCCTGCTGCACCTCGACGGCACGCTGCGCCGCCAGGGCGAGGCACTGCGCCCGCTGCACCTGGCGGAGATCCTGGCCGCCACCGAGGAGCACCCCT
Source organism: Kitasatospora sp. NPDC048545 (assembly GCF_040651155.1). Taxonomy (NCBI): domain Bacteria; kingdom Bacillati; phylum Actinomycetota; class Actinomycetes; order Kitasatosporales; family Streptomycetaceae; genus Kitasatospora; species Kitasatospora sp. NPDC048545. The sequence goes on along the minus strand of NZ_JBEZIQ010000090.1, from coordinate 14,498 downwards.
GGAGGCCCACGTGACCGGCACCTTCCTCGGCATGCCCGCCTTCCCCGAGGCCGCCGCCCGGGCCGTACGGGACGAACGGCTGCGCGCCAACCTGCGGCACGCCACCCACACCATCCGCGACAAGCGGGCCCGGGCGGTCGCCGAACTCGCCGACTGGGCCGAGCTGCGCGCCGCCGGGAAGGCGATCAAGGACCACACGCTGCGCCACCTCGACCGCCACCTGCTGCGGTTGGAGGAGTCCGTCACCGCGGCCGGCGGCACCGTGCACTGGGCCGCCGACGCCGAGGAGGCCAACCGGATCGTCGCCGGCCTGGTCCGGGCCACCGGGGAGACCGAGGTCGTCAAGGTCAAGTCGATGGCCACCCAGGAGATCGGGCTGAACGAGGCGCTCGACGCCGAGGGCGTCACCGCCTACGAGACCGATCTCGCCGAACTGATCGTGCAGTTGGGCGACGACCGGCCCTCGCACATCCTGGTGCCCGCGATCCACCGCAACCGGGGCGAGATCCGGGAGGTGTTCGCCGAACGGATGGCCGACTGGGGCCGCCCGGCGCCCGAGGGCCTCACCGACTCCCCCGCCGAACTCGCCGAGGCCGCCCGGCTGCACCTGCGGGAGAAGTTCCTGCGCGCCCGGGTGGCCGTCTCCGGCGCCAACTTCATGGTCGCCGAGACCGGCACCCTGGTCGTCGTCGAGTCCGAGGGCAACGGCCGGATGTGCCTCACCCTGCCGCGCACGCTGATCTCCGTGGTCGGCATCGAGAAGGTCGTGCCGACCTGGCGGGACCTGGAGGTCTTCCTCCAACTGCTGCCCGCTCCTCCACCGCCGAGCGGATGAACCCGTACACCTCGATGTGGACGGGCACGAGCGGGGGCGACGGCCCGGACGAGTTCCACCTGGTGCTGCTGGACAACGGCCGCACCGCCGCGCTCGCCGACGAGGTCGGCCGCCAGACGCTGCGCTGCATCCGCTGCTCGGCCTGCCTCAACGTCTGCCCGGTGTACGAGCGGGCCGGCGGCCACGCGTACGGATCGGTGTACCCGGGGCCGATCGGCGCCGCCCTGACACCACAACTGCGCGGCACCGCAAGCCCGTTGGAGGCCTCGCTGCCGTTCGCCTCCTCGCTCTGCGGGGCCTGCTACGAGGTGTGCCCGGTGGCGATCGACATCCCCGAGGTGCTGGTCCACCTGCGCGAGCGGGTCGCCGAGCAGGGCGGGCACCCGCTGGAGCGGGCCGCGGTGGCCGCCGCCGGGTACGTGCTGGACCACCCGGCGGCGCTCGCGGCCGCCGAACGGTTGGCCGGGCGCACCCGCGCGCTGCACCCCCGCCGGCTGCCCGGGCCCGGGCGGGCCTGGACCGACACCCGGGACCTGCCGGAGGTGCCCGCCGAACCGTTCCGCGACTGGTGGCGGAGGAACCGCACATGACCGCACGGGAGTCGATCCTCGCCCGGATCCGGACCGCGCTCGGCGACACCGCCGGGGCGGACGAGCAGCCGGTGCCCCGCGACTACCTGACCTCCCACGTGCCGCCGGACGACCCTGCGGCACTGGTCGACCTGCTGCACCGCAACCTGGCCGACTACCGGGCCCTGGTGCACCAGTGCCACGAGGACGAACTGCCGCAGCGGATCGCCGGGTTGCTGGCCGGGCGGGGCAGCCGGACGGTCGCGGTGCCGGACGGGCTGCCGGCCGGCTGGCTGGCGGCGGCCGCCTCCGCCGTCGAACTCGTCCCGGACCGCGGGACGCTCACTGCGGCCAGGCTCGACACCGTCGACAGCGTGGTCACCGGCTGCGCGCTGGCCGTCGCCGAGACCGGGACGATCGTGCTGGACGCCGGTCCCGGCCAGGGGCGGCGGCTGCTCTCGCTCGTCCCCGATCACCACGTGTGCGTCGTCCGGGCGCCGGAGCAGGTCGTCGCCTCGGTGCCGCTCGCGCTGCCCCGCCTGGATCCCCGGCGGCCGCAGACCTGGATCTCGGGGCCGTCCGCGACCAGCGACATCGAACTCGACCGGGTGGAGGGGGTGCACGGCCCGCGCACCCTGGAGGTGCTGCTGGTGGGCGCGGTGCTCACGGCCTGAGCTCCAGCGTGCAGCACTTGGCCCCGCCGCCGCCCTTCAGCAACTCGGAGACGTCCACCGGGATCGGCTCGTAGCCGTGCTCGGCGAGGCGGCCCGCCAGGTTCTTGGCGGTCTCCGGCAGCAGCACCCGGCGGCCGTCGGAGACCGCGTTCAGTCCGAACACCTCGGCGTCGGCGCGGTCGGCGAGGATCGCGTCCGGGTAGAGCGTGCGCAGCACCGCGCGGCCGTCGGTGTCGAAGGCCTCCGGGTAGTACATGACGTGGTCGTCGGCGAGGACGGCCAGGGCGGTGTCCAGGTGGTAGAAGCGCGGGTCGACCAGGTTCAGGCTGACCACCGGGACGCCGAACAGCTCGCCCGCCTCGGCATGCGCGGCCCGCGTGCTGCGGAAGCCCGTCCCGGCGAGCACCCGGCCGCCCACCACCAGGTGGTCGCCCTCGCCCTCGTTGACGTGCCCGGCGCGGCGCACCTCCCGGTAGCCGTGCGCCCGGAACCAGGCCTGGTAGGCGTCCGACTCGGCGGCGCGCTCCGGGTGGCGGAAGGTCGCCACCAGGGCCCGGCCGTCCAGTACGGTCGCGCCGTTGGCGGCGTAGACCATGTCGGGCAGCCCGGGCAGCGGGTCGATCAGTTCGACGGTGTGGCCGAGCCGGCGGTAGGTCCGGCGGAGCCGCTCCCACTGGCGCAGCGCGAGCGCGGTGTCGGTGGGCCGGCCCGGGTCCATCCACGGATTGATCGCGTAGTCCACGGTGAAGTGCGTCGGACGGCACATCAGGTAGCGCCGTGGCCGCGCGGTGCGCTCCGGGGTCTGCGAGGGCATGGCTCAACCGTCCTTGGATCGCGGGAGGGGCCGGGTTCCGCCGGTACGGAACGCCGCTCTGTTGCAGAGGCGGCTGCCCCGGCGGCACCGTTCGCACACCCGCGCGGGCGCCCCCGGTGGACGCACGCCCCCGCGCAACCGGCGCGAGCACCGGCGCACGGGCTCTCCCCGTCGGCTGCCGACGGGGAGAGCCGACGACGGAGCGCCCGTCGCTACCAGCGGACCGCCGTGAAGTCGACCGGCGCCGGACGCAGCCCCCGGCAGCGCTCGGCGAGGGAGCGCAGCCGACGGTCCGCTTCCTCGGCGGGCATCCGGCGCCGGTCGCCGTGGCCGGGCAGCAGCCACTCGAAGCGGAGCACGCCCAGGGCGCGTTCCAGCGAGGCGGCCTGCTCCTCGATCGAGTACCAGGTGACCGCCTCCTGAACCTCCACGTCCCCGGTGGTGCGGGACCAGTACAGGCTGTCGCCGCTGAAGCAGTACCGCTCGTCGGCGACGAACAGCACGCTGCCGCGGGTGTGGCCGGGGAACGGATGGGCGACCAGCCCGGGGGTGATCTCCACCGGCCCGGTGCCGCGCAGCACCCGGTCCGCGTCGGGGGCGGCGTCGAGGTCACCCTCGTGGATCCAGAGCCGGGCGCCGAGCCGGTCGGCGTAGCGCCGGCCGTGCGCGGCGTGGTCGCGGTGGGTGAGCAGGACGTCGGTGACCGGGCCCAGCGCGGCGTAGCGGGCGGCGAGGGCCTCGCTGTAGCGGGGCGTGTCGACCATCGCCCAGCCGCCGGGGCGGCGGCAGAGGTAGGAGTTGGCGCCCGCGGTCCGGCGGGAGTTGTGGCCGAGCAGCAGCACGTCGCCGGCGTCGTCGAGCGCGAGCGGGAAGGGGTCGCCACCGGGGTCGAGCGGGCCGGTGCCGGGGCGCACGGAGCGGGTCGGGCAGGCGTGGGCGGCGGCCAGCAGTTGCCGGCGCTCGGCCGCGTCGCGCGGCTGCCGGACCAGCTCGGAGCGGCCGGCGTGCTCGCGGACCAGGTCCGGCGCGAGCTGTCGGGCGACGTCGCAGTTGGTGCAGCGGTCGTCGATGGACCAGGTCTCGGGTGCGCCGGAGCGCGTGTCGGTGGCCATGGATGCCTTCCCCCAGGAGGACGGCGGCCGGGCGGCCGCTCCCTTCGAGCATCGGCCGGGCGGGCCCGGAAGCGGTAGGGGGTACGGATCTTGTGTTTTCCGCGGCACGGCGCTCCGAGCGGCGGGAAGGGGCCGATGAGCGTACGTGCTCCATCTCACGTGCCACCAGGGCCACCTACGGTGGCGTAGGTCACTTGATTAGGTGAACTATCTCTTTCATGCCGAACCTCCAGGAGACCCTTCACCTCAGTTCGTACGCCGCCCTCGGGGACAGCTTCACCGAAGGCCTGAACGACCCCGGTGTCGACGGCAGGTTCGCCGGGTGGGCCGACCGCCTGGCCGGGATCCTCGCCGACGGGTGCCCGCCGGGCGCGTTCCGCTACGCCAACCTCGCGGTGCGCGGCCGGCTGCTGGACCAGATCGCGGCCGAGCAGGTGCCGCAGGCCGAGCGCCTCCAGCCCGACCTGGCCACCTTCTGCGCCGGCGGCAACGACATCCTGCGGCCCGGAAGCGACCCGGACGAGGTCGCGGAGCGCTTCGAGGCGGCCGTCGTCCGCCTCGCCGCGTCCGCCGGGACCGTGCTGATCTGCACCGGCTTCGACACCCGCGACGTCCCGCTGCTGAAGCACCTGCGCGGCAAGATCGCCACCTACAACGGGCACATGCGGGCCGTCGCCGACCGCAACGGCTGCAAGGTGGCCGACCTGTGGTCGCTGCGCGCGGTGCAGGACCGGCGCGCGTGGAGCGAGGACCGACTGCACCTGTCCGGCGACGGCCACCAGCGGGTCGCCCTGCTGGCCGCCCGCTCACTGGGCCTGGCCACCGACCAGGACCCGGAGGCGCCGTGGCCGGACGCCCCCGTGCTCACGCCCGCCGACCAGCGGCGCGAGAACATCCAGTGGGCCCGCGAACACCTGATCCCGTGGGTCGGCCGACGCCTGCGCGGCGAGTCCTCCGGCGACCACGTCGAGGCCAAGCGGCCCGACCTGATGCCCCTCTGACGGACCGTCAGGCCGGTCAGGCCCGTCGTGCCGCTCCACCGGACAGCGCGGGACGCACCCTCCGCGCCGCCCGGTGGAGCAGCACGGCCCCGACCGCGCCGACCAGGTACCAGAACAGGTCCGGCGGGTTGAAGGTCGAGCCGAGGACCAGCCGGGCGCAGGTGCTGCGGCGGCCCCACGCGTCCGGCAGCCCGGTGAGCTGGAACAGCTCCACGGCCCAGCTCAGCGCGGCCGCCGCCACGCCGGCCCGGACCGGGCGCACCCGCGGAACGGCCAGCACGATCAGGGCGTACAGCAGGACGGTGTAGAGCGCGTCCCCCGCGTACTTGGCGACGTCCCCGCCCGCCACCGCCCGCACACCCAGTCCGGCGGCCACCGTCACCACCGCTGCCGCCCCTGCGACCGCACGGGCGCGCAGGATCCCCCGAAGATCATCCACGCGCCCACGCTACCCCGGCCCGGGACGGCACCCGGTCCGCACCCCTCACGCACCCCTCGCGCCGCGGCCCGGGGCGGGCGAGGACGCCCGACCCACCCACCGCTCCTGCGACCGCTGCCCACCGCCCCCGTGACCGCGACCGCGACCGCGACCGCGACCGCCCGCGCATCTCACGCGCCCCGCAGGAACCACCGCGCGGCTCCGGACGTCACTCCCCCCGATGACACCATCCGCGCAGGTCGCGGGCGGGTGAGGACCGGAAGGGACGGGCGGGGCGCGGTGGCGCGGATGACCGAGGCAGTGGACGGGGCGGAGCCGAGAACGGCGGGAGGCCGGGGCGGCCCGGGTGTCGTGGCGCAGCGCAGCGGGGACGGCCCGGCCGGACCGGCCCGGCGCGGGTTCGCGGTGGCCGGGTTCGCGTCGGCGCAGGACGGGCAGGCCAAGGAGCGGGGCAAGGAACTGAGGCTGCGGGTGCCCCGGGAGCGGCACGCGGAGTTCGCCGCGGCCCCCGGGCGGCCGACCGCCGTGCAGGCGCTCGAAGCGTCGAACGCGGGCCGGATCGACGCGTTGGTGCCGATCAGGGTCGGGCGGATGGCCGCCACGCCGTTCGCGTTCCTGCGCGGGTCGGCCGGGTTGATGGCCGCCGACCTCGCGGACACCCCGGTGACCGGGGTGGGCGCCCAGCTGTGCGGGGACGCACACGCCGCCAACTTCGGCCTGTACGGCGACGCCCGCGGCCAACTGGTCATGGACATCAACGACTTCGACGAGACCGTGCACGGCCCGTGGGAGTGGGACCTGAAGCGGCTCGCCGCCAGCATGGTGCTGGCCGGCCGGGAGACCGGCGCGAGCGAGGCCACCGCGCGCGACGCCGCCGAGCACGTGGCCGGCGCGTACCGCCGGACCATGCGCACCCTCGCAAAGCTGCCCGCGCTGGACGCCTGGAACGCCGTCGCCGACGAGCAGCTGGTCTCCTTCGCCGAGGCACACGACCTCGCGGACGTGCTGCGCAAGGTCGGCGCCAAGGCGCTCGGCAACACCAGCGCCAAGTTCGCCGCCCGCAGCACCTCCCGCACCGCGGACGGCGGGTGGCGGTTCGCGGCCGCCCCGCCGGTGCTCACCGAGGTGACCGACGCGACCGCCCGGGCGGTCGCCCACGCGCTCGGCCCGTACGTGGAGACGGTGCCCGCCGAGGTGCGCACCCTGCTGTCCCGGTACCGGGTGCAGGACGTGGCGTTCCGGGTCGTCGGCACCGGCAGCGTCGGCACCCGCTCGTATGTGGTGCTGCTCACCGACCACCAGGACCAGCCGCTGGTGCTGCAGGTGAAGGAGGCTCGCCCGTCGGTCCTGCTGCCCCATCTGCCGCAGCCGGCGCAGGAGGCGCAGGACGGCCACGAGGGCCGCCGGGTCGTCCTCGGCCAGAAGCACATGCAGGTGGTCAGCGACACCCTGCTGGGCTGGACGACCGTGGACGGACTCCCGTACCAGGTGCGCCAGTTCCGCAACCGCAAGGGCAGTGTCGACCCGGCCGCGCTGAAGCCGGGCCAGCTCGACGACTACGCGCGGATCACCGGCGCCCTGCTCGCCCGGGCCCACGCGCACACCGCCGACCCGGGGCTGCTGGCGGGGTACTGCGGCAAGGGCGAGGCACTGGACGAGGCGGTCGCGGCCTTCGCCGTCGCCTACGCGGACCGCACCGAGGCGGACCACGCCGACCTGCTCACCGCGGTGCGCAGCGGGCGGCTGGCCGCCGAACACGGCGTCTGATCCCCGGCCCGCGCAGCGCCCTCAGCGTCCTCAGCGCCCTCAGCGGGCCAGGAACGGCGCCACCACGGCGACGAACTCCCCGGGCCGGGCACCGTGCACCAGGTGCCCGGCCTCGACGGTGACGAGCCGGCAGTCCGGGATCAGCCGGGCGAGTTCGGCGATCCGCTCCTGGGGGATGTGACTCGCCGGCCCGCCGGCGACCGCCAGGGTGCGGGCGGTGATCCGCGCCAGCCCCTCCCGCCAGGCCGGATCGGGGTCGTCCAGCTGGGCCCGGACGGCCCTGACCATCGCCCAGTCGAAGTGGACGCTCCCGTCCGGCTCGTCCGGCAGCGCGCTCGCGGGACGCGGGTACAGCGCCGGGATGTCCTCCAGGACCAGCCGGTCGATCCGCTCCGGCGCGGCCTGGGCGAGGAGGAACGCGACGGCGCCGCCCATCGAGTGGCCGACCAGGTCGACGCGCTCCAGCCCGAGCGCGTCGAGGAAGGCCAGCACGTCGTCCCGCATCGCCTGCAGGCTGTAGGAACCGGACCGGCCGCTGTCTCCGTGGCCGCGCAGGTCGAGCGCGAACACCCGGTGACCCGGCGCGAGTCCGGGCAGGACGACGTCCCAGTCGGCGGCGCGCTCGCCGAGGGCGTGCAGCAGCACCAGCGGCGGTCCTCCGGCGGGCCCGCTCTCACGGTAGGCGAGCGTCACTCCGGGCAGGTCCACCGTCCGTACATCGGTCATGCCGACCACCCTACGGCCCCCGGTCCCGCCCGCGGCCGGGTGTTCGCCCTCGGCTCAGCCGCTGGTCGGGCGCGGTGCCGGGCGCGCGGACCCACCCGGGCGGGTCGATCGACAGGGTGGTTACCTCGATCTCGGCGAAGCCGGGGCCTCGCCTGTCGCCGAGGGCAGCCCAGAGCCAGGTCCTGTCCGGGTGGGTTCGGGTTCGGCGGCGGCGTCCTGCTCGGCCTCGTGCAGGGTCGTGCCGATTCCGGCCGTGCACCGGGCGATGCGGCCGATTCGCGACGGCGGCGGGAGACGGGACCACCCGCCGACGCCCAGCCGGGTTCAGTCGCGGACGGGAGTCCGCCGACGGGTCGGCGTGACCGGCCGGTCCTCGGGCTGCTCCCGTGCGGTGGCGCGGCCCGCGAGGACCGAGGCCAGGACGGCGAGTGCGGCCACCGCCGCGCAGACCGTGCTGGCGGCGAGGTAGGCGGAGCGGTGCCCGCCCCCGCCGGCGGTCTCCCGCAGGTACACGCCGGACAGCGCCGACACCGCGACCGCCGCCGCGATCCGCTGCGCCATCTGCAGGATCGCCCCGCTCACCCCGGCCGCCTCGGCGGGCGCGTGACGCAGCACGTACGCCTGGTTGGTGGACGCCATCAGGCCGATCGACGCACCGCCGAGGAGCTGGAGCAGCGCCAGCAGCCAGGGCAGCACGGCGGCGGACGCCCAGTGCGCGACCAGTCCGGCGGCGAGCATGGTCAGGGCCGACCCGGTCATGCCGACGGTGACGGTGCGCCGGCCGAAGCGCTGGACGACCCGCCAGGCGAGCGCGGAGGCGACGCCCATGGCGACGGCGGACGGCAGCGCGACCAGCGCGGCGCCCATCGGGGAGAGCCCGAGGCCGTCCTGGAGGAACATCGTCAGCACCAGCGAGGCAGCCAGCGACGAGCCGAACTGGGCCATCGCCGTCACCGTGCCGAGCGCGAACGGCGCGGAGCGGGTGAGCGCGGGGTGGATCAGCGGCTGACCGCCGGCCCGGGCGTAGCGGCGCTGCCACCACACGAGCGCGCCGAGCAGCAGGAGCGCGGCGGCCGCGAACGCCGACCAGCCGGCCCGGCCCGGCGGCCGGACGAAGGGCAGCATCAGGACCAGGGTGAGCGCGCCGACCAGCAGCAGGCCGACCGGGTCGAGGTTCGCCTGCCGGGCACTCGGCCGGGGCCGGGGCAGGTGACGGACCGCCAGGGCGAGGGTGGCCAGGCCGAAGGGCAGGTTGAGCAGGAAGGTCAGCCGCCAGCCGAGCCCCGGGCCGGCCGCCGCCAGCACCGCACCGCCGATCGGCGGGCCGAGGGCGAAGGCGAGGCCGCCGGTGACGGCGTACATGCCGAGGGCGCGGGCCCGCAACTGGCCGTCGAAGACGTCCTGGAGGGTGCCGATCATCTGGGAGTTGACCAGGCCCGCGCCCGCCCCCTGGACCAGCCGGGCCGCGATCAGCACCCCGGGCTCGGTGGCCGTCGCGGAGACCAGGCCGACCAGGGTGAACAGGGCGAGCCCGGCGACGAAGAACCACTTGCGGCCCTTGACGTCACCGAGCCGCCCACCGGGTATCAGCGCCAGGCCGAAGGCGAGCGAGTACCCGGCGACGATCCACTGCAGGTCGGCGGGCCCGGCGTGCAGGGTGCCGCGCAGGGCGGGTATCGAGGTGTTGAGCACGGACTGGTCGAGCAGCGTCGTGAAGCCGCCCGCGACGCAGACCAGCAGGACGCGGCGCCCGGCCGCGTCGAACCGCTCCTTCGCCGGCGGGCCGTCGGCGGCGCTCACGGCTCGACCACCACCAGTGCGTACCGGGCGTCGCCGGGGCCGAGGCTGCGGAAGCGGCTCGTCCCCGCGACGTAGCGCAGGCAGTCGCCTGGGGCGAGCAGCTGCGCCTCACCGTCCGCCGTCAGCTCCAACGCGCCCTCCAACAGCCAGAGGTGGTGCTCCCGGCCGGGCACGCAGGCACGGTCGTACGCGATGTCGGCGCCCGCGGGCAGCCGGCCCTCGACGATCTCCGCCCGCAGCGAGCCGTGCGGCGGGGACACCGACCGGCGCACGAAGCCGGTGGTCTCGTCCCGCCACACCTGCTGCTCCCCGGCCCGCACCAGCCGGGCCGGGCCGGCTGCCTCCACCTCGGCGAGCAGCCGCGACATCGTCCGGCCGTACACGGCGCACAGCCGCCCGAGCAGCGCCGCCGTCGGACTGACCTCCGCCCGCTCCACCCGCGACAGCGTCGACCGGCTGACGTCCGCCAGCCGGGCCAACTCCTCCAAGGTCCACCCGCGTTCGAGCCTCAGCTCGGCGAGCCGCTGCGCCAGGCGCTCGTCGGCGGCCGTATCGATTCCCATATTCGCGATGCTATCCCGGATACGGGATCCACTCTCCGGAACCTCCTGCGGGCGCCGGGGCGGGTGACGTCGTGGGGCGGGCGACGTCGTGGGGCGGGCGACGGCTGTCTGAGCGGCGCCCTCCAGTACTCCCGCCCGTGAGCCGGGCCCCGGACGGTGCGCAGCTTTGTGGCTTCGACCAGTACGACGCCCTGCGGGCCGTGCGGTTGACTGCCCGCCAGAGGCCGCGACGCGTGCCGAGGGCGCGGCGGCGGGGACACGGATCCGACGAGAGGACCACACGGTGGGCGGGCAGCAGTACGACGGGATCGGCGAGGCGTTCGAGGGCTTCAAGTCCCTGCCGCTGATGCGGTACGGCGAGGTGCCGAGCTTCCTGGGCATGGTCGGGGACGTGCGCGGCAGGTCGGTCCTCGACCTGGCGTGCGGCACCGGCTTCTACAGCCGGGAGTTCAAGCGGCGCGGCGCCGCGGAGGTCCTCGGGGTCGACATCTCCGGCGAGATGATCGCCGCCGCCCGGGCGATCGAGCGGCGCGACCCGCTGGGCCTGGCCTACGAGGTCGGGGACGTGGCCGAACTGCGGCCCCTCGACCGGCGCTTCGACATCGCGCTGGGCGTGCAGTGCCTCAACTACGCCGAGTCCGTGGCGGCGATGGAGCGGATGTGCCGCGCGGTCCACCGGAGCCTGGTGCCGGGCGGGGAGTTCTTCGTGCTGGCCCAGAACCCGGACTACCGCTTCGACTGTCCGTCCCTGGAGACCTACGGGTTCCGGTGCGAGCCGACCGGCGAGGAGTCCGAGACCGGCCCGCGGGTCCGGGTCACCGCGTTCCTCGACCCGCAGCCGATCAGCATCGTCGCCTCGGCGCCGCGCCGGGAGGTCTTCGAGCAGTCGCTGCGGACCGCCGGATTCGACGGGCTGGAGTGGGTGCCGCTGCAGGTCTCCGAGGCCGGCGTCCGCGCGTACGGCGAGGACTTCTGGGCGGACCTCCTCGCGCACCCCCCGCTGGAGATGCTGCGCTGCCGCGCCTCCTGAGGGCCCGCAGGCCCTCCCGCCGACACGGTCGGCCCCGGCCCGGCCGCCCCCCGGCAGCTTCTCCCCCGGGGGAACCGGCCGCCCGCCGACGGGCCTCCTGCTGATCGGGGGCCCGTCCCCGGCCGGGCCCTGCTCGACGGGGGTCCGTCGGCGACGGGGATCCCTCCTCGCCCGGGGTCGACCCCACCGGGGCCGGTCTCCCCCCGGAGGCCGTCCTTGACGGGGGCTCGGTCCAGGCGCGCCGCCGATCATATGATGTGCGGCGAATCGTGGCCGGTCAGCGGCCCGAATGTCGAGGGGGACGATCGTGTTCGGCATCATCAGACCGTGCAGGCACCGGCTGTCCGAACGGCTGCAGACCTCCTGGATGGCCCACCTGTGCGGGCTCTGCCTCGCACTGCGCGACGACCACGGACAGCTCGCCCGGACCGCCACCAACTACGACGGCCTGATCATCTCCGTCCTGGTCGAGGCCCAGGCCGCCCGCGAGGACTCCTCCTGGCGGCGCACCGCCGGACCGTGCCCGCTGCGCGGCATGCGGACCGCCTCCGTCGCCAGGGGCGAGGGCGCCCGGCTCGCCGCCGCCGTCTCGCTCGCGCTCGCCTCGGTGAAGATCCGCGACCACGTCGAGGACCGCGACGGCGTGTTCGCCCGCCGCCCGGTCGCCGCCGGGGCCCGCGCGGTCACCCGGCGCTGGGACCGGCAGAGCGCCGGCAGCGCCTCGACGGTCGGCTTCGACACCGCCGTCCTGCTCGACGCCGCCTCCCGCCAGGGCGAGTTGGAGCGGTCGCTGCGGCCCGGCGGATCCGTTCTGCTGGTCACCGAACCCACCGAGACGGCCACCTCGGCCGCCTTCGCGCACACCGCCGCGATCGCCGGCCGCCCCGGCAACGCCGCCCCGCTCGCCGAGGCCGGGCGCCTGTTCGGCCGGCTCGCCCACCTCCTCGACGCCGCCGAGGACCAGACCGCCGACGCCGCCTCCGGCGCCTGGAACCCGCTGACCGCCACCGGCACCGACCGCGCCGAGGCCGAACGGCTCTGCCGCGACGCCGTCCACGGCATCCGACTCGCACTGCGCGAGGTCGAGCTGAACGACCGGGCACTGGTCCACCTCCTGCTCGCGCACGAGACGGAGCGCGCCGTCGACCGGGTCTTCGGGTCCGCGCACGCGGCGAGCTGCCGCACCGGGGGCGGCACGGAGCACGGACCGGCCGGCGGCGCCACGGCCGAGCACCCGCACCAGGCACCGCCCCACCAGGCGCCGCCCGGCCAGGACCCGGGCGTGCCGGTCCCGCCGTGGGTGCCGCAGGGCCCCGGCTTCACCCCGCCCGGCTCGAAGCCGCCACGCCCGCGCAACCTGCTCGCCGGCTGCGCAGTGTGGGCGCTGATGGCCTGCACGTGCCGGCTGCTCTGCTGCGAGCACGAGGACCCGTTCAGCCGCGAGCGCCGCAAGGGGTTCTGCGAACGGCACGACTGCTGCGAATGCTGCGACGCCTGCAGCGGGTGTGACGGGTGCGGCGACTGCTGCAGCTGCTGCGACGGGTGCGACTGCTGTGACGGCTGCGACTGCGGATGCGACTGCTGATCGCCCGTCAGTCGGTGGCGGCCCCCGGGCCCGCCACCGGCCGCTGATCGACCGCCACCGGCCCGGAGTGCCCCCGCAGCACTCCGGGCCGGTCCGCGCCCGCGTGTTCCACCCGTTCGCCCTCGCCGCGCCGCCACAACGGAACCACCGTCACCGGCCGGCACCCGGCGAGTTCAGGCGTCACGGCCCGCCGCCTCCCGGTCGACCGCCAGCGAATGCTCCAGCTTCGCCAGCAGCTGCCGGAACCGCTCGGTGTCCTGCTCCGTCATCCGCCCGTCGGGCACTGCCCCCGGCCACTCGGCCGTTCTCTCGTCCATGCGCCCGAGACTAGGCGGCGACGATCAATGGCCGATAAACGCCGCCTGGAGGCGGGGACCGGTCGGACCGATGCGGTCCCCGCGCCGACGCCCCGCCGCAGACGCCGCCACCGACGACTGCGCAATTTTATTAGGAAAGTTTCCTTACCTTATAGACCCCCTCAGGCCCCCCGCCCTACTCTGCTGCCGCGAGCTCGCGCTCTTCCCCCACGGAGATCGGAGCACCTCCATGCGCGTTTCCCGAACCACCCACCGCCTCGCCGCCGTTGCCGCCGCAGTCGCACTCACCGCGGGCGCGGCGTGGACCGTCGCACCGGCCCAGGCGTCACCCGACCCGGCGGCCGCGGCCGCCGACGCCCGACTGCCGTCCGACGGCGGGCTCACGCCCGACCAGCGACGCCGGGCCGACCAACTGATCAGCGTCTTCGAGAACAGCACCACCGAGATCCAGTACGGCTACGCCGAGAACATCGGGGACGGCCGGGGCGTGACCGCCGGCCGGGCCGGTTTCACCACCAACGACGGCGACGCGCTCAAGGTCGTCCGCGCCTACACCGCCGCCTCCCCCGACAACCCGCTCGCCCGCTTCGTCCCGGAGCTGGAGCGGCTGGCCGCATCCGGCAGCGGGGAGACCGGCGGCCTGCCCGAGGACGAGTACGTCGCGGCCTGGAAGCAGGCCGCCGGGGACCCCGTCTTCCGGCGGGTCCAGGACGACCAGGTCGACCAGCGGTACTTCACCCCGGCGATGGACCAGGCCGACCGGCTCGGCCTCACCACCGCCCTGGCCCGCGCCGAGCTGTACGACGCCTCCATCCAGCACGGCAACGGCGGCGAGTACGACGCCCTGCCCGCACTCGTCGCCCGGACCACCGACAGGGTGGGTCCGCCGGCCACCGCCGGGGAGCGCGCCTGGCTGGACGCCTTCTTCGACGTCCGGATCGACGATCTGACCAACCCCGCCAACTCGTCCACCGCCGACGAGTGGCGCAGGTCGGTCGACCGGGTCGAGTGCCTGCGCCGGATCGCCGCCACCGGGAACCGGGACCTCGACGGTCCGTTCACCGTCACGGCCTTCGGCTCCTCCTACACCATCGGCTGACGCCACCGGCCCGGGCCCGGAGCGCGGGCCCCGCTCCGGGCCAGGCCGCCTTACCGCCCGCCCGGCCGCCGCTAGGGCACGTATTCGGTTGTGATCACTGGGTCCGGGTGAGGTCCTTGATCCAGATCATCGCGCCACGGAGGTGGAGGCCTGCGAGGTAGCTTTCC
>NZ_JBEZIQ010000089.1:0-28123 GCF_040651155.1 Kitasatospora sp. NPDC048545 | reverse complement strand
GCACCCTGGAACAGCTCCGAGCCCACCTGCCCGACGAAGTCCACGAAGCAGGTCAACTCTGACAGTTATTCAGATACAAGCCCCGGCGGTGCCGGTGTACTGCCGCTGGACGCCCGCCGAACCGCGGCCCTTCTTCAGAAATCCGGTCTCGTCCACGACCAGAACACCGTCACCGGCGCCGAGGTGGTCCAGGACGTAGCGGCGGACCTCGTCGCGCACCGCGGCCACATCCCAGCGGGCAGTCCGCAACAGCCGCTGCATCGGCCCTGGACGGGCCTGACCTGCGTGCTCCGCGAGCTGCCAGCAGTTCTTGCGCTCGGCACCGGACAACAACCCGAGCAGATAGGCGCGGGCGGTGGCGCGAGGTTCCACCCGCCCGAACCGGCCCGCGATCCGGGCCACGGCCTGGTCGAACAACGCCCGCCATCGGGCAGGGTCTACGCTATGGCTCGCGGCCATCGCACGATCTTCAAGAGTCGACACAACCCTTGATCATCTCGCGGTGGCCGCACGCGTCAGGCGTCGTAGTACTCGCCGTCGTCGCCCTGAACCCGCGCGTCCAGACCCTTCGCCACCTGGCACATCATCGCGATCACCGCATCGCTCGGGTTCTTGGACACGATCCGGCCTGCGGTCCACCACATCGGGGCCATCGCGAGGCCGGGATCACCAGCGACCACCGCTTCCCATTCCGCCGTGCTGATGCCCTGGCCTTCTTCGGCCCACCAGTTCACACACCGCGTGATGTGCACGTCATAGCCCATGGTCAGCCAGGGTAGACCGGGCGACCGACATGATCGCGAAGTCACACTGGAGTACTAGTTGGCCGACACGTCCCGTCAGACCTGCCAGTGGCGCCGCTCCGTCAGCCAGCGCAGCATGACTTCTCCGCACCATGCCTGGTGCTGCCGCAGTGCTGGGCTGCCAGGCGGCGGGGGCTGCGCGCCCGAGCGCAAGAAGTGCCCAGTGAGCGCCGCGAGTACGGCATCCAACTGCTCGGGGTCGACGTCTTGGGCGGTTGGGTGCTCGGCGAACAGTTGAGACGCATCGTGGCCGTCGGCGTGGGCGGTGGCCAATAGCAGCGTGAGGTCGAACCAGCTCGGTCCGAGGCATGGCCAGTTCCAGTCGCAGATCCATGCTCGGCCGCCGGGGCCGAGGACCACGTTGTCCCGCCGCAGGTCGAGATGGAGCACGGAATTGCCGGCTGCGGCCGCGGCGCAGTTGCTCTCGAGGTCGGCGAGCGGGTCGATCAGCTCCCGGGGAAACCACTCCGGCAGCTCGTCCATCCTGGTCATACCGGCGGTGAGTAGGCGCCAGTTCTCGAACGTCGAGTCGTCGGCAACGGGTTTCAGGCCCAGCTCGAGGAGGGATCGCGTCGGGCGCGCCAGCGCTTGCGCGCTCGCCGCACAAGCGTCGAGGACCGCGACCAGCTCTGCCGGACGCCAGGGATCTGCGGGCATCCGCGCGCCTTCAACGGCGTCGAGCCCCAGGACCACCCAGCCTTCAGCCTCCTCGATCCAGCGAACGCGGGGCGCTGGCACAGCTGCTGGTAGCGCCTGGTTGATCAGAGCTTCCCGCCGGTAGCAGTCTGCGACGTACGGGGCGGTGGAGCTGTTGGCGGCTTTCACGAATTGCGGCCCATCGGGCCCGAGTACTTCGGCAGCGAAACCGGAGGTGAACCCGCTCCCCGCGCTCGGCCGCGGAACGACCGCGCCGCCAAGCCGACCCTCGACCAGCTCCTTGATACGGGCAGGCAGTTCGGCCCAACTGGGGCGGACCGCTGTGGCGCTGTAGTTCGGCTTCGGCGAGATGGTGGTCGGCATGGCACCATGCTGCCGGTCTAACAGGCCATCTCGCCAACGAGATTCCACTTCCGTGTAAGCGATTTGAGTTGCCATCAGGCTGACGTGCCTCGGCTGGCGGCTGGCCGTTCGGCGCACTCGCTTTCACAGCCGGGCACCGGAGCCCGGCCAGCCGACAGGGCGGTGGCTGTCGGCTAGCACGTGCAGCTGTGGCCTTCGACAACGCTGGTCCAATCCAGGTCGTCGAGAGACATCTACGGCGCGGCGATCAGGAGCTGGCGGACGTGCTCGACCGCCTCGGCCACCGGCACGGACTGGGTCTCGCCGGTGGCCCGGGTGGTGACCTCGACCGTGCCGTCGGCCAGGCCGCGGGCGCCGACCGTGATCCGGTAGGGGATCCCGATCAGCTCGACGTCGCGGAACTTCACGCCGGGCCGCTCGTTGCGATCGTCCAGCAGTACGTCGACCCGCTCGCTCGACAACTGCCGGTACAGGGTCTCGGCGGCCTCGGTCACCTTCTCGTCGGTGGTGCTGAGGACGACAACGGCCACCTCGAACGGGGCGACCGCGACCGGCCAGATGATGCCCTTGTCGTCGTGGTGCGTCTCCACGATGGAGGCCAAAGCCCGCTCCACGCCAATCCCGTAGCTGCCCATGATCGGGACGACGCGCTCGCCGTCTGCACCGAGCACGGAGACGCCAAGTGTCTCGGTGTACTTGCGGCCGAGCTTGAAGATGTGGCCCACCTCGATCGTGACGACCACCTCCAGCGCCGTACCGCACTGCGGGCAGGGCTCGCCGGCGGCCACCTCGCGCAGGTCCGCCCACCGCTGCACCGCGATGTCCCGCTCGACCGACACACCGCGCAGGTGGGCGCCGTCGGTGTTGGCGCCGGTGGTCATGTCGGTACGGCCGCGCAACGCCTCGTCCGCGAGGACGGGCAGCCCGGCGACGCCGACCGCGCCCAGGCTGCCGGGGGAGGCACCGAGCGCCGCCTGGATCTCCTCGGCAGTCGCGGGCCGCACCGCCGTGGCGGCGAGGGTGTCGATGAGCTTCTGCTCGACCAGGTTGTGGTCGCCACGGAGCAGGACGAGGGTCAGCTGGTCGTCAACCATGTACACCAGCGTCTTGATCTGCCGCTCGGCCGGCACGTCGTGCAGGCGGGACAGTTCCTCGATGGTGCGCGCGTTGGGAGTGTCGAACCGCCCCGGGGCATCCAGACCCGGGCCGTCCACCACGGCGGGCAGGGCGGAGGTCGCCTTCTCGGTGTTGGCGGCGTAGTCGCAGCCCGGGCAGCGGACCACCAGGTCCTCGCCGGCCTCCGAGGGGCTCATGAACTCCACCGACGCGCTGCCGCCCATGCTGCCGCTGGACGCCTGGACGGCGATGGCGGGCAGACCGAGGCGGGCGAAGATCCGCTCGTAGGCGGCCTTGTGAAGGTCGAAGGAGCGGTCCAGGCCGGCGGCCTCGATGTCGAAGCTGTACGAGTCCTTCATTGTGAACTCGCGAACCCGCAGCAGGCCGCTCTTCGGGCGGGCCTCGTCGCGGAACTTGGTCTGGAACTGGTACCACATCTGCGGCAGGTCCCGGTAGGAGCGCAGTTCCTGCGACAGGACGGTGAAGATCTCCTCGTGCGTCATGCCGAGCGCCAGGTCCGCGCCCTTGCGGTCCTTGAGCCGGAACATCTCCTCGCCCATCACCTCCCAGCGGCCACTGCGCTGCCAGATTTCCGCGGGGTGCAGGGCGGGCAGGATGAACTCCTGGGCGCCGATCGCGGTCATCTCCTCGCGGATGATGTCCGTGATCTTGGCGCGGACGCGCACGGCCAGCGGCAGCAGGGAGTAGTGGCCCGCCATGAGCTGCCGGACGAACCCTCCTCTCACCAGCAGGCGGTGACTCACCGCATCCGCGTCCGCCGGGTCCTCCCGGAGAGTGGGCACGTACAGCTGGGACCATCGCATGGGACCGGGGACCGTCCTCTCGGTGAAGCTGCGGAGTGTCGCGGCGGCGCTCACGCCGACACCACGACGGGGAACGGATTCTAGTGGCGGAGCCATGCCGGGATCGGTCTATTTTCCGATGCCACGGGCTGAGTTGGACTCGCGCGTCACGATGTGAACGGAGACCGATGGCCGCAGCACAGGACGACGCGCTGAGTAGCGACCGCTCCGTCGACGGCCGACGGACTGGGGCCGCGTCAGCGGCCAACGGCTTGGCCGGAGGAGCGCACGCCGGTGCTGTCCGCAGCTCGCCGATGACGCGTCCGTGGCAGCGGGCCGGAGGAGCTCATGTCCGTTGCCCAACGGCTACGACTGTCGTCTCGGAGACGAAGAACCGCCGGCCGTGCGCTGCCGCCTGTGCGGCTGCGTACCAGTCGGTTCGGCTGCGGTAACCGCCGTCGTGCCGCTTGCAGCTGATCTCAACAATGCGGTCCGCATGTCGGTCAGTCGACGTTCGGCGTGGCCCGTCAGCCCCGTTGTCGCGGCCGTGAGTGTCTCGGTCTGCTGCAGGCGCCGGCCGGAGGTTGCGACAAGCCCCGGCAGCGCGCGCGCCCGATGCGGCCGTTCGCACGGTGCCGAGCCGCGAGACCTCTCGGCAGCGCGACGCTGCGACTCACGCCTGAAGCCGGTCGAGTACGTTCTGCATCAGCTCGTACGTCTGCGGCACCGTGTCAACGTTTCCCAGCCGATGCCGCTCCAGGCGGATGGCACCGATGTGACGGGCCTCGTAGATTCGCGAGCGCAGCACCGCGGCAGGGGAACGGTCCTGGGGGCCGTAGCTTTCCCAGAACGCCTCCCGCTCGTCCGCCTTCGCCAGCGCCATGCGGATCGTCCAGTCCGCAGCAGGATCACCCCACCAGGTGCGGTCCAGATCGAGGACTCCGGAGATCAACGGTTCGGGTGCGCTCTCGGCGAGCATCACATTGACGGTCCACAGGTCACCCGAGAGACAGCGTGGCTCGGTGATCTCGTCGAGAACTGCACGGTGCTGGCGCGCTACTTCGGCTACCTTGCGCAGATCAGCGGAGTCCAGGCCGACAGCGTCGAGATCGGCAGTGATGTCCTCCAAAGAAGCCGCCACGGCCGCGCTCCATGTGGAGTATGCCGGGCCGGCGATAGGACCGAAGTGCGGACCGCGCACCCCGTGGATCTTCCGCGCGATCGAGCCCAGCTGCCGGAAGAAGCTCGGCCAGCTCGTGCGGGAGTACCTACCGAGACCTTCGGGGGCGGGTACGCCGTCAAGATGAGTCTGGACCATGTAGTCCCGGCCGATCACCTCGTGCGACCAATCTGCGGCAATGACGCGCGGCATGAGAGGCGCAATTGCCGTGAACCATGGCACGCTGGCGTACTCGTTGCGCATCAACTGCAGCTCGGAGCGGAACTGCCGACCCGGCTCCGGAGCGACCCGGAGGATCACCGGCCGTTCGTGTCCGGTCACGGCTACGCGGTAGGTGTTGTTGTACATGCCCGAGCCCAACTCTCTGGCGGACAGTGCGTCGGCACCGAAAACCCGCAGGCAGACCGCCCGGATCTCGTCGGCGGTCACCGGTTGCTGGAACGCCTCAGCAGCGCGCTCGATCGGTAGAAATTCCATGCGGTTCCCTTGAACTTCTGAATCAGTGGCCTGACCCAACGCCGAGGGTCGGGCCGGAGCAGCACGCTCCGGCCCGACCTCGGGCTTCAGCGACACGGCTGGCAGCCACCGTCCGCTGCCGCCGGGCCTAAGCGACGGCCAGCAGCGACCGAATCCGATCCGCCCCGAGCGCCAGCAGCAGGGTGGGAAGCCGCGGGCCGGTGTCCCGGCCGACCAGCAGCTCGTACAACAGCACGAACAGCTCCCGCTGGGCCACCTTCAGCTCCGGCGACGCCGGAGCGTCCAGCGGCAGCCCCGACTGGATCTTCGGCACGCCGTACACCAGCGACGTCAGCCCATCGAGCGACCAGTGTGCGTCCAGGCCGTCCAGCAGGAGCTTCAACGCCTCCCGCTGGGCCGGAGGCAGTTGCTCCAGCCGCTCCCGATCCGGTTCCACACGCACCTGCGTGCGGTCCTCGGCCGGGACGTAGGTGGTCACCCACGCCTGCGCAAGGTCCAGCCGAGGCTGAGCCTCGTCCAGGCTCGCGAGCGGCTCCTCGACGGTGAAGTCCTGCAGGATGCGCAGCGTCTGCTCAGGGTCGCCGGCCGCCACGTCCGCCACCGAGGCCAGCGTGCGGAACGGCAGCGGCTTGGGCGTGGCTGGCAGCGGCCCAGCCGCCGGACCGATCGAGCGGGCCCGGACGGCCACCTCAAGGTCCGTCGCCGTCCCAACGGCCGCCTTTCGTCCGAGCGCGTCCCACTCGTCGTAGAGCCGCAGGATCTCCTGGTCCAGCGAGACCTGGAACGACTGCCTCGGCTGGCGCCGGTTATAGAGCCACCGCAGCACCGCGGGCTCCAGAACCTCCAAGATGTCGATCGGGGTGGGGACACCACCCTTCGACGAAGACATCTTCGCCATGCCGCTGATCCCCACGAAGCTGTACCCGAGGTACGACGGCGGGAGCCCGTCGAAGACCTCGCGCACCAGCTGCGACCCGACGGTGAACGACGAGCCCGGAGAGGAGTGGTCGACGCCGCCGGCCTCGAAGGTCACGCCCTCGAAAGCCCAGCGCATCGGCCAGTCCACCTTCCAGACCAGCTTCCCGCCATCCGTCTCGGACAATGCGAAACCGCCCTCGTGGCTGCAGTCGCACCGGTACCGCATCTGCGTACTGGCGTCGTCGAAGCTGATGACTACGGTGGAGTCCCGCTCGCAGACCTCGCAGTACGGCCGATATGGGTAGTAACCCCCCACGCTGGCGGCGGCCAGGTCCTCCTCGTCCTGCTCCACCTCCACCTCGGCCTTCTTCGTCCGGTACCGGCCGAGGACACCGTCGATCTGCTGCCGATGACGCATCGCGTGCACGATCTGCTCACGGTAGGCCCCCGACGTATACATCCGCGTCTGGCTGATCTCGTCAACCTCGACACCCAGCTGAGCCAAGGCCGAACGGAGCGGCGCCTTGAAATGCTCCGCCCAGTTCTCGTGCTCACCGCAGGGATCGGGCACCGCAGTCAGCGGTCGGCCGATGTGCTCGGAGAAGCTGGCCGGGACGCCGGCCGGCACCTTCCGGAGCCGGTCATAGTCGTCCCAGGACAGTAGGTGCCGGCACTCCACACCTCGGCGGCGAATCTCGTCCGCGACGAAGTGCGGCACCATGATCTCGCGCAGGTTCCCAAGATGGATCGGGCCGGACGGGCTGACCCCGGATGCGCACACCAGCGGAGCCCCGCCACGGCGTTTTCCCTCGGCGATCACCTGGTCCGCAGCTACGGCCACCCAATCGCTCTGCTTCACGCCCACGTCAAGACCCTCCAGCTGATGGTTGTTCAGGTACGTTTAGAGTAGAGGTGGTTGGATCTGGTTGGGATCGCGCCGCGGCAGGCAGTGAAAGCCTCGGGCCGCATCGGCTGCAAGGCGACAGCAGGGGGGACGAGTTCGCGCAACACCTCGACCAGCAGCCACGCGCACTGGGACGATGCCGCGACAGCTCTCGGCCGCTCGATTTCAGAAGACCGACTCAAGGAGGTGCTCGATGTCCTCTCGGCCGGATGGCGAAACCCGGCGCCGCTTGGAGTACGCGCACGCCATGGCCGCTGGCTTCCTCGGTCTCGTCTGTTCCGGGTCGTCCGTCTTCGGTACCTCCGGTTCGACCGTCGGCCGCCGGGCTGAGGGCCTCTGGCTCCGCGTCTCCTGTCACAGCCGCCGTCGCGCTCCCCGGCCGTCCGATCAAGGACCGCTTGGAGCGCAGCAGCTCATCCCAGAGCCCGTTCCGCGTCCACGGCTGCACGACACCGTGGACTGGACCAAGGATGACTGGTTCTACCAGGCAGACGTCTTCGACTTCACTGGCCCCGCGGTGTCCTCGACACCCGGCCTCCACGCAGACCCGGGCCTGGAGGACAATTGGTGGAGCGATCTGAAGAATGCACTGGCCGGCATCGCCACGGCCCCGGGCACAAAGATCACCCTGCGCCCAACTTGGATCGATCAGGTCTTCCCGACGTACCTCGGCATCCCGGCCCCTGCGAACATCGAACGGGTCACCGGCCACGGAGATCTGCAGTGGTCCAACCTGACCGCTGATCCGCTCATGATCTTGGACTGGGAACGCTGGGGACTCGTCCCGGTCGGCTACGACCCCGCAGTCCTGTGGGTCAGCAGCCTCCTCGTGCCGGCGGTCGCGGACCGCATCCGTGCGGAGTTCTCCGACATCCTCGACACCCCGGCCGGACGCATCGGTCAACTGGTCGCCCTTGCGGAGATGCTCCAGGCCGTGGACCGCGGGTACTACCCGCAACTGGCGCCCCACCTCGCCGACCAGGCACGTGAGCTGACCGGGGTCACCCCGCCGCAGGGCCCCGCCCTCGGACTCGTCCGGTAGAAGACCATGGACCTTCGGCAGGAACCCGTCGATCACGTGCTGGACGAGGTGGAGCAGCGCCTCGGCACGAGGCTGGACCGGACCAGCGTGGTGTGCAAGCGCCGGACGGTAGGAGCCCGTACCGACCGCGGCAACTGGGTCCGGATTGAACGACGCCCGTGGGCGCGGGCTCGGGAACAGGGCTGGGGCGGAGTCGAAGCCGCAGTGGTGCTGACCGGCGTGGCGATGCCACGCTGGTCCGGGTCGGCAACATGGAAAGACCCGGGCGACCAGGCGATCTGGCAGGCGGACGAGACCTCGCTGCTGCCGGGCCGCCCCGTCGGTACGGCGGTGCTGGCCGTCGACCCGGAGCTGCCGGGTACGTGGTGGCGCTCACTGAACGCCTCGCTGACAGCTCTCGCCGATCAGCGCACGGTCCGGGTGGCGACCCCGGACACCGAGCAGATCACGCAAAAGCTGGTCGGCGACACTATCGGGGCCGCCTTCCCGGAGGCGCAGGACACCAGGGTGGAACGGTGGTGTCCTGCGCACGCGGACCTGAACTGGGCGAATGTCACCGGCCCTGGCGAGTTCTGCATGTTCGATTGGGAGGACTGGGGGATGGCGCCGCGCGGACTGGATTCGGCGTCGCTGTACGCCGCCTCCCTCGCGGTACCGGCGCTCGCTGACCGGGTGCGGAGGGAGCGCCAGGCGGACCTTGAGAGCCGGGACGGGATGGTGATGCGGTTGTTCGTGCTGGCGAAGATCGTCGGACCGCACGCCAACCCGAAGGATCCGCGGGCGGAGCCGGCACGGCGGGAGGCTGCACAGCTGATCCATGCGCTTCAATCGGGCTGAGGGTCAGCCTGGTTGCGAAGGAACGACGCTAGCGGGGGAGAGCGGAGCGCCCTGCTGGCGACGATCGTCTCGACCGCCGCCACTCTGTCCGGATACTGGGTGCACAGCTCCCGTCGGCGGACCTGCGCGGCGCATACGTGGCCTATCTGCTGAATCACGTCGTCGCCCCGGGCGGCCGACTGATCATCGGTGTCTACAACGAGGAACGTGACCAGAGCACAATGCAGGACCTGCTGCGATCCTGCGGCTACACCCCAGCTGGCACCACCAGAGCAAACCACCGGCACCCCGCGACCCACTACAAGGTGCTGTGGCTGACCAAGAGTCTGGCCGAAGACCGTACAGACCCGGAACCCGAGTACCGTCTCGTCGATCTACGCCGAGCAGTCGGAAGAGGCACAGGGCCCGCACACCACCAGGGCGTGTGGGCCCTCGGGCATCACGCCAGTTCCGCCAGCGCCTTGTCCAGACGTAGCAGGGTCCGTTCACGGCCAAGAACCTCCAACGACTCGAACAGCGGCAGCCCCACCGTCCGGCCGGTCACCGTCACCCGGATCGGCGCCTGGGCCTTGCCCAGCTTCAAGCCGAACACGGAAGCCGTCTCCTCCAGAACCGCCTTGAGCGATGCCGCCTCCCATACGGCCTCGGCCAGCCGCCGCCGCGCTTCCCGAAGCAGGTCTGCCGACCCCTCCTTCATCGCCTTCGCCCACGACGCCTCGTCGCGCGCCGGCTCGTCCAGGAACAGGAAGTCGACGTACGCGGTGATCTCCGACAGCACCGAGATCCGCGTCTGCGCCAGGCCGGCCACGGCGGCGAACTGCGCCGGATCGAACGCCTCCGCCGGCCACGGGGCCCGAGGCGAGGAAATCCACGGTGCGCACGCCGCCACGAACTCGTCTACCGGAAGTGCCCGAATGTACTCGCCGTTGAACGAGGCCAGCTTCTTGATGTCGAAGAACGCCGAGGAGCCGTTCACGTCCTCCACGCGGAACAGCTGTTCCAGCTCAGCGTACGGACGGATCTCGACGTCGTCCTTCGGGCCCCAGCCCAGCAGCATCAGGTAGTTGACCACCGCCTCCGGCAGGTAGCCCTCCGTCAGGTAGTCCTCCAGAGCCACCTTGTCGCGCCGCTTGGAGAGCTTCTGCCGCTTCTCGTTCACGATGACCGGCAGGTGCGCCCACACCGGGGGCTCGGCGCCCAGAGCGCGCCACAGCAGCTGCTGCTTGGGGGTGTTGGAGAGGTGTTCCTCGCCGCGGATCACCTGGGTGATCCCCTCGTCAAGGTCGTCGACCACGTTGGCCAGCAGGAAGACCGGGCTGCCATCGCCCCGCGCGACCACGAAGTCCTCGATGGCCGCGTTGGGGAACTCGGGGTTACCGCGGATCAGGTCGACCACCACAGTGACCCCCTCGTCCGGGGTGCGGAAGCGCAGGGCCCGGCCGGCCTCGAAGCCCAGGGCGCGTTCGCGGCAGAACCCGTCGTAGCCGAGTTGCTGGGAACCGGTGCGCTCGGTCACCTGCTCGCGCGTGCAGTCGCAGTAGTACGCGAGGCCGGCCTCGTACAGTCCGGCGGCGGCCTCGCGATGCCGGGTCTCGTTCTCCGACTGGAAGTAGGGGCCTTCGAACGCCGGGTCCGCCTTGGAGATGCCGATGGACGCGAGCGCGCTGATGATCCCCTCGGTCCACTCCTCGCGATTACGAGCCGCATCGGTGTCCTCGATCCGCAGGACGAACTTGCCGCCGCGCTGTCGTGCGGTCGCCCAGTTATAGAGAGCCGAACGGGCGCCACCGACGTGGAACATGCCCGTAGGGCTCGGAGCGAAGCGAACGCGGACAGGCGAAGGGACAACAGTCATGCGAACACGGTAGCGGCGCCGGTCGGCACGAGTTGCCGTTCACCGTGATCGGTGTTGCCCTGATGGTGGGCGAGGGGCGTGTCGCGAGGCCACCCGATCGAAGGACAAGGCGAGGTGGATGTACGGAGAGTGACAGAGGAAGATGCGCTGTCGATAGCGCGGCTTCGCTCGGAAATGATCAAGGCGCCCCCGATTGGCCGATGGTTCGAGGACCTCACCGCCTACCTGACGGACGGACTCGCTCGCGCTGAGGACATGGCGGGGTTCGTCGTCGACGTGCCAGCTGGCCACCTCGTCTCCGCCGCACTCGGGACCATCTATCAGGCGCCACCCGGGCCGACCTACACTGGCCGAACTGGGTACGTGCATCTTGTCCTGACGAAACCGGGCTACCGCCGCCAGGGGTACGGTAGAGCCGTCACGGCCTGCCTGCTCGCTTGGTTCTGGGGTCAGGGCTGTGGACTGGTCAACCTCACCGCCAGCGCAGACGGGGAGCGGTTGTATCGTTCGCTCGGCTTCGAGGAGAACGCCCGCTCTATGCGGCTCTTCGGGACGTGAACAGCTTCGGCACCCGTCCCTACGGGAACCGGTGGCAGGGAGGCTGCTGAGCTGGCAAGACTGCGATTCACGCACACCATCGTGAGGTCGCTCAGGGTGATCGGCCGAATCTGGACGGCGATTCGGCGTTGCTCACGGAGCCCGGGCGTTCTACCCTCTGGCCAACGCGCTGACGGAGACAAGTAGCCGCAGGGCACGCGAGCCGAGAGAGCTGCCGGCAGCTGGGAAGGCAGCCTCGCGTCCTGAGGTGAATCCCCTCCCGAGTGCGGGGAGGAACGGCCAGCTGCGGCCCAATGCCCCGCCGGTTCGCTCCCGTAATCGAGCTGTCGAGGCCGTCACCTCCGGGTGACGGCGAAGGCGTGGTGGCACCGCGAGTTCCCTTCTCGCCCACGCCCCCAAGGGATCACGTCGGATTCCGACTGATCGATGGGAACCGAAATGCTGGACATCACCGTGATCCGCGAGCACCCCCAGCGCGTCGAGCGCGCGCTGGCGAAGCGAGCTGTTCACATCGACCTCACTGCCTTCCTCGCCCTGGACGAGAAGTACCGGCATGGCACGACCGAGGTCGAGACGCTACGCGCCGAGCGCAAGCAGATTTCGCGCGAGATCGCGCGGCTCGACCCGGCGAACTCAGCCGCTGTCGCCAAGCGCACGCAGGCAACCGAACTCGGCACGCGCCTTGCCGCACTCGAAGAGCAACTCACCGCCCTGGCCAGCGAGCGCCAGGCGTTCCTCGACCAGCTGCCCAACCTGCCCGACGAGGACGTGCCGACCGGCGGCAAGGAACAGAACCAGGTCGTCCGCGAGCATGGCACCCGGCCGGCCTTCGACTTCGAGCCGCTCAACCACGTCGATCTGGCCCGCCGACTCGGGCTGATCGACTACGAGCGGGGCGTCAAGCTCGGCGGCACCGGCAACTGGGTCTACCGCGGCAACGGCGCCCTCCTCGAATGGGCGCTGCTCAACTTCTTCATCGAGAGCCACGTTCAGGACGGCTACGAGCTCATCCTGCCGCCCCATCTGCTGACCTATCAGGCTGGCTACGCTGCAGGCCAGTTCCCCAAGTTCGCCGAGGACGTCTTCGCGCTCGAACAAGGTCCAGCCGGGCCCCAGCAGTTCCTGCTGCCGACCTCGGAGACCGCTCTGGTCAACCTCCACCGCGACGAGGTTCTGACGGAGGGCGAACTCCCGCGCAAGTACGTCGCCTACTCGCCTTGCTACCGGCGCGAGGCCGGCAGCTACCGCGCCGCCGACCGTGGGACCCTTCGCGGCCACCAGTTCAATAAGGTCGAGATGTTCCAGTTCGCGCACCCCGACGCCTCCGACCTCGCTCACGAGGAACTCCTGACCAAAGCAGCCAACTTGGTCGAGGCACTCGGCCTGTACCACCGAATCACCCGGCTTGCCGCCGAGGACACCAGCGCCTCGATGGCCAAGACCTTCGATGTCGAGGTCTGGCTGCCCAGCATCGACGCCTACGTCGAGGTGAGCTCGGTATCGAACGCCCGGGACTACCAGGCCCGGCGCGGCAACATCCGCTACCGCCCCGCAACAGGGAAGCCCGGCTACGTACACACCCTGAACGGCTCCGGGCTGGCCACCAGCCGCCTGGTGCCGGCCCTGCTGGAACAGCACCAGCAGCCTGACGGCACCGTCGCAGTGCCGACGGTGCTGCAGCGCTGGCTCGGCTGCAAGTCCTTGACCCCGGCAGCACCCAGGTAGTCGTACCGGCGGCAGGCCTGGAACGGCGCGTCCGGGTCGATGGCGCAGGAGAGGCCACTGCCCGGGCCACCCTGCCGAGGCGGTGGTCGCACTCCCAAGGGGTGACACGCCAAGCCGAGCACCTGGCCGCGGTCGCCGGAGCGGATGATGGCCTGCTGGTAGCCGCCGCGGTGCTCCACGATGTCGGCTACGCTGCCCATCTGGCCCCGATGGGCTTTCATCCCCTCGACGGCGCAAGGCCCCTGCGGGACGAGCACGGCGTGGGCACGCGGTTCGTGCGGCCGGTGACCAACCACTCGCTCGCCGTGCCGGAAGTTGAGGACGGGCTGCGAAGGCCCTGGAGCAGGAGTTTCCGATGCGCTGGCGCTCACGTGGTCTTGACTGATCTGACCGACACGGACTCGGTGATCGATCACCTCCAACTGATGGCAGCAGGGCGCCGCTGAGGCCGGTCGCCCGCCTCGCCGAGGGGCGGGCCCCGGGCCCCAGACCAGAAGGACTTCAACATGCTGATCCGAGAAGCGGTCGCCGGCGACGGTCCAGCGCTGGCCCGAGTGCACCTTGATGCTTGGATTGTCGGGTACGCCGGCCTCATGCCACAGGGCCTGCTCGACGCGACGACACTGGAGCGTCGCACGGCAACGTGGCAACTGACCTTGAGTAGGGATCGTGACCCGAGAGAGAACATCTTGGTCGCTGAGGTGAGCGGAACTCCGCTGGGCTTCGCGCACGTCGGTCCTGGGCGCGACGCGGACGCGGACGGCGCGGGAGAGCTCTGGGCGCTGAACGTGGCACCCCCACAATGGGGGAACGGCCTGGCATCCAATCTCGTCCGAGCAGCTCACGACGTCCTGCACCGCGGCGGGTTCGACAAGGCGACTCTGTGGGTGCTCACCGGCAATGCCCGCGCCCGTAGGTTCTACGAACGGCACGGCTGGTGTACCGACGGCGTCGCCCGCGAAGAAACCATCAGAGGCTTCACCGTTCCCGAGCTGCGGTACACACTCGACCTACGTCCCAAGTGACTTGTCACATTGCAGGTAGTGGATGCCGAGCGCCGCCGGCACCGAGGCGCGCGTCCCCGGTGCCTGGATGCAGCGTGCTCGTCTCAGCTGGCCGATGGTGGAGTACATCCGGGGCTGGCGTACCGGCTGCGGACGGTATGCCCCCGCTGGTACGCCACCCGAGCGCGGCGATCCCCGCGAGATCGACGTTCGGATCCCGGCCACAGCCACGCAGGCGCTGAGAGTGCTGCGCGAAACCGGCCGATCTGGTCGTGCTCGCCGCCCCCGAGGGCTCTTTGGGGGCAGGGTCGCCTGGACGGGAGAGGATGACAGATGTGGCCGACGCCGAATGGTGGATCGAGCTCGACCGGCTTCGCTACGACCTCGGCGTTGGCGTACGCTGCCACGGCCTGGTGTTCGATGTTGTCTCCTCCGACTACGCGGAGCGAGCCCTGGCGCCGATTTCGTAGCGCCCGCCGCTGTTGGTCGACCGGTATTGCCGGACCGTCACCGGTTGGGAGGCCCTGCTGAACCGCTGACGAGGCTTATCAACCAGCCACCAGGGTCAGTTCGCTCGGACGAGCAAGGAGTAACCAAGATGAGTTCATCCACTCTGGTCCTGTGGGATGTCGACCGTACCCTGCTGTGCGTCGAGCAGACGGAGCGGTCGGTCTACCAGGACGCGTTCGGCGAGGTTGTTGGTCGGCCGGCGGCGCGGATGCCTGAGCCTGGCACGGGCCGGACGACGCCCGTCGCCGTCCTGGAGATGATGCTCGCCAACGACATTCCCCAGGGGGAGGCCGAGCAACTGGCCCAGCAGATGATGGACCTGATGCCGGTCATGCTCGCAGCGCGCGCTGAAGAACTGCGTGAACGCGGTCATGTGATGCCCGGCGCCAGGGCCGCGCTCGAGGCTATGCACGCCACGAACGACACGTTCTCGACCCTGGTCACCGGCAATCTCCAATCGAGTGCCCGGATCAAGCTCCAAGCGGTGGGCCTGGCCGACTTGGTGGACCTGGGAATCGGCGGCTATGCCTCCGACGATCCCCACCGGCCGGCCCTTGTGGCGGTTGCGCAGCAGCGGGCAGCAGCCAAGCACGGTGGCGCTTTCCATCGCGGTAACACTGTGATCATCGGAGACTCGCTGGAGGACGTGCGGACCGGGATCGAAGGGGGCGCCTTCGTCATCGCGGTGGCCTCGGGCGCTTCGTCGGGTGCTGCGCTTCTCGAAGCTGGGGCGGACCGCGTCCTGCCCGATCTCAAGGACGCTGCTCGCCTCGTCCAGCTCGTGGCAGAGCTGGTCGGTTGACGCGACATAGGCGAGACCGTGCCGTCGGTGGGTGTTGGCGTATTCGGCCATCGGGGCAGCCGTCACGCGTGGCCGCCGGCGGCCACGGGCGATGGGCCTGTGGAGCTATCTGCCCGCTATCTGCCGTTGGCCGAGTCGGGTGGTGTAGTAGGCATGCAGGGCCGCTTCGCTGCCGGAGCCAGTAGCGATCATGATTCGCTGTCCGCGGGAGGACCTGAGGTCGCCGACGGTGAGGACGCGCTGGTGCTGGCGATCGGGTGGGCAGTACCCCGATGCGTCGCTGGTGAGGACTCCTTTCAGCACGGCGGGCATTGAGCCGGTGTTCCGGAAGACGGCGTCGGCCTGCCAGTGGCCGGGCTGTTCGCCATCGGTGGTGCCCGTTGCGGTGACCGTGCCGTCCGGTTGCGCTTCGAGGCTTGCCTGGCTGACGCGGATGAGTTCGACGCGGGTGTCGTGGTGGGCTTCCTCGGTCTTGTAGTCGTCTGAGGCGGGGTGGAGGACCAACAGGCGGGTTGGCAGGTCGGGGTGGGCGCGCAGGAGGGTGCCGAGGGGGCGGTCGGCGCCGAGGATCAGCGCTGTCCGGTTCGCCAGGGCTGATGGGTCGGCTTCCCAGAGCGGGGGAGCGGCGAGATGGGCGGATGAGTGGCTGATCCAGGGGGCCTCGGTGAGGTGTGCCGGTCGTACGCCGGTGGCGACGACGGCGAAGGGAGCGGTGAGGCGTCGTCCTGAGGCGAGGCGGAGGGTGACCTGGTTCCCGTCTGCGTCGAGGTGCTCGGCGTGCTCGCCCAGCAGGATCTCGCACAGGCCGCTGCGGCGGACGTCCGCGGTGATGGCGTCGGCCAGCGCGGGGCCGGTGGTGAAGCCGAGCACATTGTCGAGCGCGGGGATGCGCCGGAGCGTGTGGCACAGCGCGTGCGGTTCGACGAGGACCGAGCGCATGCCGACGCTGGCGGCCATAACGGCTGCCGCGCAGCCGGCCGGGCCGCCGCCGACGATGATCAAGTCACTGGGGGAGGGGGTGACCACTGCGCTCCATCTCCTGCTCGGTGGTGGGCGTGGCGAGGCGGGCGAGTGCCTGGTCGCTTGTGACCAACTGGTCGGAGCCGATGAAGCGACGGGCGATGCGCAGGCCCGCGTCGTGGATCTCCGGGCCAGCGTCGCTGGCGCAGGCGTCGGTCACGATCCAGGGCGTGAAGCCGCGCTCGAACGCGTCGGCGGCGGACTTGAGGACGCAGCTCTCTGTTGCCACTCCGCAGAACACGAGGTCGCTCCAGCGTTCCTCGGCGGCGAGGGAGACGGCCTGGGGGGTGAACCAGCTGTATGCGGGTTTGTCGATCACCGCTACGGCCTGATCCACACGGGGCAGCAGGTCGGGTGCGATGTCGGTCTCCGGGGAGCTCTGCAGGCGGGTCCAGTGGATGAGCCGTTCGAACGGGCTGCCGGGGTAGTTGAGGTAGCGGGTGAAGACGACGGGCCGGCCGGCCGCGCTCCAGCGGTCGATGAGATCGGCGACCTTGGCCACGAGGTGCTGGGTGTGGTGGTTGAGGAAGCCGTTCTGCATGTCGACGACGATCAACGCCGCGTTGGAGTCCATCGGTGTCCTTCCCGTCCTGATCGTCAGCCGACTGTGTCCCGCAGGGCGTCCTGGGCCGCGCGCATGCGGTCGGCCAGGCCGCTGGTGTTCACGACGGCTTCGCGCATCAGGACGTGCTGGGCGGTCTCCTGGGCACGGGCCGTCGTGAGGCGAGAGTACGCCGCCCGCAGGAAGCGCCAGCCGTAGCCCTCCGAGGTGGCGGGGTCCTGGCCGTCTTCGACGAGCTGCTGGATCTGGCGGCAGAAGGCCCACAGCGCCTGCACGTTGAGCTCGCAGGTGACCAGCTCGTCCAGGGTCAGACTCCGCTCGGCGTCCTGGGCGGTGTAGGCGACGCCCGACCAGCCGGCGTATCCGGTCGATACACCGCGAATCCCGAACGAGACCAGGTCTGGATGCTCGAAGCCGTGGTCGAGGAGCGTGTCCTCCACCGAGGCGTCGAGGGGCTGCGGGACGGCGCTGGTGCGGTTGACGAGGACCGATGGGGTCGACAGGAGCCGTGTGGCGGTTTCGAGTTGGTCGTCCCGCCAGGGACTGCTGACCAGCCAGTACATCGACAGCACGTACTCCGGGTTCGGGGCCTGGGCCACAGGGACGTCGAGGGCGTCGGCGAGGGCATCTCTGGCCCAGGGAAGGTCGGCGGCGTAGGTGCGGTAGCGCCACAGGGCCAGGTCGGTGAGGGAGGCTGGCTGCCGACTTTGGACGAGGTGGAACACGGCCACGCCGCAGGCGAACACGTGCAGGGTGCAGGCGCCGTCGGGGCGTTGGATCTCCGTGGAGGAGCGCTCCAGCCACGCACCGGGCGTCTCGGTCATCGCACCGCGAAGGTGTCGCGCGCGGTCCTCGCCGATGTAGACCGGGATGAACTTGTGGGAGTCGACGACGATCGGGGCCAACGCAGCGCGCGGGGAGGACCGTTGCCCGAGGGCTTCGGCGAAGCGGGCGCGGACCTCGTCCGAGCAGCGCTCCAATGCGGTGTCCAGGATGGCCTGGGACTCCTGGCGGGGGATCAGGGCCGCCCCGCCGGCCACCCACTTCGACACGGCCCGGTCACTGACCCCGAGGTAGTCCGCGAAGTCGCGCAGGGTCATGCGCATAGCCTCACGCAGCAGCGCGGCCTCCCTGCCGCTCCACCGCTGCACACTGATCATCTGTCACCCCCCCCAAGTCACTGTCAGTGCCGGTGCCGGATGGTCAGCGTAGCCGTCTTGGTTCGGCAGCGGTACGGCGGCGGTGCAGCGATCGTTCAACCTCAGGCAGTACGTCAGCCGTCATGCTGATCTCTCGACGGAGTTCGCCGTCCGGTCGCAAATCGTGAGGAGTCCACAGACATGCCCCAGATCGTGAAGCGCAACGCCCGGGCGATCCTGCTCGACGGGGAGGAGCTGGTGCTGATCCTGCGGACCAAGCCCGGCCGCGAACCGTACTGGGTGACGGTCGGCGGGGGCGTCGAGCCCAGCGACGCCAGCGTGGAGGCGGCGCTGCACCGGGAGGTGTTCGAGGAGCTGGGCGGGACGGTCCACACGCCGCAGCTCGTTCACCTGATCACCGACGAGCTAGAGGGTGGTCTGGGTGTCCAGCACATCTTCGCGGCCCGGCTGAAGGAGATGGACATCCAGGCGCGCACCGGCACCGAGTTCGCCAAGCCCGAGCGGGGCGGCTACGAGGTTGTCCGGGTGCCGTTCACGGCGGAGGCCGTGCGCGGGATCCAGCTGATGCCGCCGCAGCTGGCGGACTTCATCGCCGCCAACATCGAGGCGATCCGGGCGGTGAGCGAGTGGTGAGCCCCAGGACGGTGCCGTGGTTCCTGAGCCTGAACGGGCCGGACAACGTCGGCAAGACCACCCACCTGGCCCGGATCGCCGACCACCGTCCCGGCCTGCAGCTCCTCGGCTCGATCCACCAGCACGACCCCGAGCCCTGGAACGAGGCCGCGCAGGGCGCCTACGCCACGTGGTGGTTCGAGAAGGTCAGCACCAGGGAGCTGACCGGCATGATGCTGGCCAGCCACGTCATGCGGGCGGCGGCACGCCGGCAGGGATCAGTGGGCCTGCTGGATCGCGGGCTGCCGATGCTCCTGGCGGCTGCAGCGGCCACCAGCGCCATCAAGGACAACCTCACCAGCGAGCAGGCGCTGGCCGGCGTCGAAGCCCTCGCTGCCGACAGCGGTCTGGCCGCCGAGCCGGAGGCGGCGATCCTGCTGCTGCCCGCCCGGGATGGGGCCCGCAGCTACGCGATCACCAGCGTGCGCGAGGGCCGGGTGTGGACTGGGGTGTACATCCGCTACCAGTACATCCTGCACGAGGTCCTGAGCCTGCAGGCCGCCCAGGGCACTTACGCGGCGGTGATCGACTGCGAGGGCCGCGGAGTCGACGAAGTCCACGTCCGTGTGCTCACCCACGCTGCGCGCATTCTCCCCTCGCTGTTTCTCAGGACAGGAGCCGACTCGTGATCCCGCCCCTCGTTCTCCCGCCCCGTCTGGCCGAAGCCGTGCAGGCGCTTCCGGACAAGGACCGCGACCGCCTGACGAAGGCGCTGGAGAGCCTGCACACCGTCAACAGCCGTCTGTGGGAGGCGGAGGACCGCGTCCGCGCGGCCGGGGTCGACCCGGCCGCGGTGGCGGATGCGAAACGGGCCATCGACCAGCTGAACGCGGAGCGCAACCAGCTCGCCGAACGCGCCGACGAGGTCCTCACGACCCTGGCCACCGCCGGTTCGGGCGAGGTGCCGGTGCACACCGAGACGATCGCCGGCAGCCTGGACCGCCTGAGCGTCCTGACGCTGCGGGTCTTCCACACCGAGCGGGCCGCCGAACGCGACGACCTCATGGCCCGCCGGGTGCCGATGCTGCACCATCAGCGGGACGAGCTCGCTGCGGCCGTCGACGTGCTCACCGGCGAGGTGACGTCCGGTCGGCGCAGGCTCCCGGGCGCCGCCCGCCACAAGCTCTACGGACGCGACCAGGGGGCCCCGATCTCCGTCCGGCCGGCGCGGGGAATCGACCGGGTGGTGGCCTTCGGCGGCCTGAGCGAGTGCGGCAAGAGCACCAGCGCCCAGTACCTCGTCGACTTCCACGGCGCCCAGCGTCTGAAGATCGGATACCTCCTGCAGCAGGGCGCCCTGCGCCACGGCCTGAGCGACCCCTACCAGCTGTCTGCCCTCCGGCAGGCCGAGCTGTTGCTGGAGGAGCTGAACCGCTTCGCCGACGGGCACCGCGACGTGCGCTTGTTCACCATCGAGTCCGTCCACGACGACGCCTCCATCACCGAGTTGAAGAAGCTCATGGGCGAGGTGCTGCAGATCGTCTATCTGGACGCGGAGTTCGACGTGCGAGCCGCCCGATCCGGCACCTCCCCCCAGGCGGTCGCCGCCAAGGACGAGGTCAAGCTCTCCCGCGGTGCCCACCGCGTCCTGGAGGTGGCCGACTTCGTCCTCGACAACACCGGCAGCATCCTCGACCTGCGCGCCTGGCTGACCCGCACCGCCCAAAGGCCGGCCATCGAACCCGACCAGTCGCCGACCGCGATACCCCAGTCGCCCGAACTCCCTGTGATCGTGGCCGATGCCACCGCCGCTCTCGCCGACGCACTGCGCGCCGCCGGCCCCGCAGTGCAGCTCGCGGCGCTGACCGGAAGCCCCGTCCAGAGCACCTGGATCCCCGGCTGGTCCGACGTGGACCTGCTGGTCGTCGCCGACCACGACGCCGCCCCCATCGTCCACCGTGCGCTGGCCGACTACCGCCGCCGCCTGGACGACGCGGCCTCGGTCGGCCTCACCCTGGTCACCGCCGACGAGCTGCTCGCCCATCGCCTCGTGCCCCGGCTGGCCTTCGCCCTCTACAACATCCAAAGCGGCCAGCCCGTTCTGCACCGCGCCGCCGGCCTGCACTTGCCCGCCATCACCCTCGACGACCTGGCGCGGGCCGCCGTGCGAGAACTCCCCCAGGTCATCATCACCCTGCGGCGCCTGCGCGCCGAGGCCACGCCGGGAAGCGTGCGCCAGCTCTACAAGCACATCGTCCTCGCCGTCCGCCTCATCCTGCGCGAGCACGGCCACTGGACCAGCGGCCCCGACGAGATCCTCGCCGCAGCCTCCCACCTGCCCGGTCTGGGCCCGCTCGACCTGCCCACGCTGCACCACGTCGCCGACGCCTGGCGCGACGGCGCCCCCGACAACGCGCTCACCGTGGTCACCGCCGCCGCCGACCGCCTCCTGGCCTGGTACGCCCTGCAGCTCGCTGCCTAGCGCCACCGCTGCCGGCCCACTCCCGGAGCAGCTCGTTTCACCTCACCCGCCACCACCGGAGTACCGCCATGCCCGAAACCTTCGAATCCGCCACCGCAGTGCCGTTCACCGCCCGCGTCGTGGAGCGCCTGAGTGTCCCCGAGACCAGCCGCCGCGAG
This sequence comes from Kitasatospora sp. NPDC048545, assembly GCF_040651155.1. Lineage (NCBI taxonomy): Bacteria > Bacillati > Actinomycetota > Actinomycetes > Kitasatosporales > Streptomycetaceae > Kitasatospora > Kitasatospora sp. NPDC048545. Next base: position 6,575 of record NZ_JBEZIQ010000089.1, on the reverse strand, counting down.
CGCGTCATCCACTCGCTCGACGGCCTGGAGCAGCCCGTCCACACCACCGACCTGATCAGCGTCGGCCAGAACCTGTGGAAGGCGGCCAACGACGAGATGGCGCTCGGCCCCGTCGACTACCTGCTCGGCCTGGACGCCGGCGGCATCATCCCCACCCTCGCCGTGGCTCAGGCCGCCGGCCTGCCCTACAAGATCGCGTGGAAGCTGCACCTGCCGCTGGAAGGCATGGTCCAGTTCAGCGAGCCGCACGCCCGCCGCACCGATGTGTACGCCTACGGGATCACTCGTGGGAGCCGGGTCCTGCTCGTCGACGACGAGATCACCACCGGGCAGACCCTGGCCAACCTCGCCCAGCGCCTGCGCGACGCGGGCGCCATCCCGCTCGGCGCGATCTGCCTGGTCGAGGACCAGCGCCACACCGGCCGACAGAACCTCGCCGATCTCAGCCTGCCGCTGACCAGCCTCCACACCATCCAGGGCGACTGATGACCACTCAGGCCGCAGAACCCGACATCTGGTGCCACGACGGGCAGACCCGCTACCTGGCCGGCGACCTGCACACCACACCGCTGGGCTACGACCGGCACGACCTGGATGTCGGTCAGCAGCTCCCCCTCCCGCCCTCCGTCGACCTGGTCGCCCGTCTGGCCGACTGCACCCAGATCGAGATCGCCCTGCACGGCAAGCTCGGAGACAGCCTGCTCGCCCTCGCCGCGGTCCGCGCCGCCGCTGAATGGCTCGCCCTTCGCCGCGGCACGCCGGTCCGCGTCACCGTCACCGGCCCGCACACCGCGCTCTTCGCCCGGACCAGCCTCGCACGGCTCGACGTCCTGGGCCCGAGCGACCACCGGCAGGTGATGATCGCCGATCGCGAAGGCGCCACCACCCGCGGCCCCGGCGCCGGCACCTACCTGATCTGCGATCCCGCCGCACCACCCTGCTGGTCCACCGACGGACAGGCCCATCCCGACTTGCCTGCACGCCACTACCTCGCACTCGAGCGCCGCCTGGGTGTGCGCCTTCCGGCCACCGGCCCCTTCGCCCCGCTGCTGTGCGCGCGGAGCAACGCCAAGGTCCACCAACTCCACACCGCGCACTGGCTCGACGGACTCACCATCGCCGCCATCACCGCCACCAGCTGGCCCCAGCTCAAGGACTACGGCGCCGACCGGTTCACCGAAGCCGCCGAACGCATCGCCTGCCACACCGACGCCCCCGTCCGGCTCCTGCTCATCGGCGCCAAGACTGACGCCGACACGCAGACCACCGCCAGGGCCGAACCGCCCCGCGGCAACCTGCAGGTCCTGCACCTGGACGGCATGCCGGCCGAAGACCTGGCCGACCTCCTCCCGCAGACCGACCTCGTCCTCGGAAACGACACCGGCCTGACCCACCTCGCCGCCCTCGCCCGCAACCCCAACGGCGCCGGCCCCCACGTCATCGGCCTCTACGCCCGCCACAGCCACAGCAAGTGGCGCACCGGCCTGCCCCACCACCACGCCATCGCCACCCCCGCCTCCGAACTCATACACCAGGGCGACCTGTGCCCCGTCCGCGACCACCTCGACCAACCCACAGACGCGGACCTGACAGCCATCACCCCAGCCGCAGTCGCCGACCTCGCCACCCGCCTCCTGGCAGGCCGCCGATGACAACCAGCCGGCGGTGGAGCATCGGACCCCTCCGGCGCTTCACCCGCAACCTGCTCCTGCCCGCCACCGTGGCCGGCCGACCGATCATGCTCAAGTACACCCGCGACCCGAGTGAAGCACTCGCCGAGATCCGTGGACACCACGCCCTGGCCGACCAATACCGCCTGCCCGCCCTCCTCGCCCACCAGCGCGTCCCAGGCGGACGCCTGCTGCTCTACGAGCGCCTGCCCATCGGCACCGACAGCGGCCTGCTGCTCGATCTGCTCAGCATTCCGGGTCAGCCCACCGGTGAACTGCGCGCCTACATGACGACACTGACCGAGGCCTACCGAAAGGCCATCGCCGCCACCGCCCGCCTGCTCCACCCCCGCGAGGTCGTCCGCAAGCTCTACTGGGACCGCGCACAGCCCGGCGGACGCCTCGACGACTACTACCTCGACCGCGACTTCCCATTCAACGCACCACTGCCCGTCAGCGAACTCACCAACCACACCCTGATCGTCAACAACCGCGAACTGCACCTCGACTGGCACCACACCCTCGCCTGGATCCGCGACCAGTTCGCCGCCGACGAGCCCGTCTGGGCGGCACTCACCCAAGGCGACCCCACCGACGTCAACCTCGCCAACCCCATCGCCTGGCTCGACTACGACACCGCCGGCATGAACAGCCTCCTGGGCGAATTCGCCAACTTCCTCTGGTACACCACCGCCCTCGGCGGCTGGCTCGTCCCCACCTACAACCCCACCGCGTTCACCGACCACCCCGCCACACTCGCCCAACTCCCCGCCAACCGACCCAAACTCCACTGGGCTGCCATCGACCCGCGCACCCGCACCATCCGCATCGACTACACCACCACCCCCTCACCGGCCCGCCAGGCCGCCGCCACCTGGTACTGGCAACACCTCGTCGAACCCACCGCCGCCGACCTCTGGCCCGACCAAGACCTCGGTCACCTACTGCGCCCCTACCTCGTGATGCGCATCCTCGCCGTCTACAACCTCGCCGACCTCGGAGCGCGCGACCGAATGGTCGTGCTCGCCCGCCTCGCCGAAGCCATGGACCCCGACTTCAACCCGATCGACTTCTTCCACCTCGAGGACACCCTGTGCGCGACACCCTGACCGGCCGCACAGCCCTGATCACCGGAGCAACCGGCGGCCTCGGCCAGGTCATCACCCGACGCCTCGCCGCTGACGGAGCCACCCTGGTCCTCGCCCACTTCGACGACCACCAGGCCGCCCGCGAACTCGCCGCCCACCTCGGCCGGCAGGGCACCACCGCCGTGCCGATCCACGCCGACCTGCGCGATCCCGACCAGGTCGAACACCTCACCCGCACCGCCACCGACCGAATCGGCACCATCGACATCCTCGTCAGCAACGCCGGCGCCTACCCGCGCACGCCATGGCCCGACCTCACCCTCGACCACTGGCGCGACAACCTCGACACCAACCTCACCAGCCACTACCTCCTGGCCCAAGCCCTCACCCCGGCCATGACCGCGCAAGGCTGGGGCCGGATCCTGACCATCGGATCCGTCCTGGCCACCGCCGGCCGCCACGACCTCGCCCCCTACATCAGCGCCAAGGCCGGTCTCGAAGGCCTCACCCGCGCCCTCGCCCGCGAACTCGGCCCCAGCGGCATCACCGCCAACTGCATCGCCCCCGGCTCCATCCGCGTACCGGCCGAAGACGACGTCGTCCCAGAGCCCGAAGCCATGACGGCCCGCCAACTCGCCCGCCAGTGCATCCAACGTCGCGGACACCCCGACGACATCGCCGCCGCCGTCGCCTTCCTCGTCAGCGACGAAGCCGGCTTCATCACCGGCCAGACCCTGCGCGTCGACGGAGGCTGGATCCTTGGCTGACATCTGGCTCATGCGCCACGCCGCCTACCAAGGCCACCAACCCGGCCACCACGCCCACCCTGACGCCCCGCTCACCGACGAAGGCCGCGAGCAAGCCCGCCACGCCACCCGCAACCTCCCCACCGGGATCACCAGCATCGTCACCAGCACCATGCCTCGGGCGCGACAGACCGCCGCGATCCTCGCCCACCACACCGGCCTGCCGATCGTCGCCGCTATCCCGATCTTTGCCGAATGGCGAGCGCCCAGCATCGTCCACGGCCGCGGGCCCGACACCTACCCCAGCGTGTACACCACCTGGCGCGCACAACGTCACGAGAACCCCGAACTGGGCTGCGGCGACGGCGAAAGCCTCGCCGACCTGCATGCCCGCGCGACGGACTGCCTGACTCTGCTGACCGCCACCGCCCGCCGAGGCAGCTTGCTCCTCGTCTCCCACGCGCTGCTTCTCGGTGTTCTCACCCGGCTCAGCGACGGTCCGGCGGTAGCCTTCGAGGAAGCGGCACAAGACCCCTGGCAGTTCACCGAGACACGCGAACTAACGCTGGTTGCTGGGAGCTGAAACCGCGGCCAGCCCGCCGCTCGACGGACAGCGAGATGAGTCAGGCCAGCACCACGCCCCCCGTCCGTGCGATGCTCACGCAGTTCGCACGGCCGGCGCCCTATCCGTTCCGGAGGACAGATGAACGCCGAACCATCGGCTGCGGACGACTTGGCCGCCAGCAAGGAACGCAGCTGGCGCGAGGCGGCAGCCATCGACGCCGCCTTCAACGCCGGCGCGCTTGACCAGGAGGGCTGGCATGAAGCCGTGCGCATGCTGATCGAACCCGCCTACCTGGCCGCCGACAATCCCCGCGCCCAGTCAGGGCACAGCGGAGACCCAGCTCACTGGGAACGCGCCCGAAGGCTCCTGACCCAGGCGCTGCCGGCGTCCGGCGGCGACTTCCTCGACGTGGGCTGCGCCAACGGCCACCTCATGGAGACACTCACCGCATGGGCGGCCGAGGACGGCATCCCCATCGAGCCGTACGGCGTGGACATCTCCAACGCCCTGGCCGCACTCGCCCGTGAGCGCTGCCCGCAATGGGCGAGCCGGATCTGGCACGCGAACGCGATGGGCTGGCAGCCGCCCCGCACCTTCGCAATCGTCCGCACCGGACTGGACTACGTCCCGCCCCAACTGCGCGGCGCCTACGTCGAGCACCTGCTGACCCAGGTGGTGGCACCAGGAGGCCGGCTGATCATCGGCGTCTTCAACGAGGAACGCGACCAGCACCTGCTGGAGCGTGAAGTCACGATGATGGGCCACCGCGTGGGTGGACGAGTAACCGCCCAGCATCGGCACCCCGCCTTGCTGTACAAAGCGTTCTGGCTCGATCTGGCAGCGGCGCCTGACGTCGCCCCTGCGCCCAAGACAAGCTGCTGAGACTGGGGTAGACGCCGCCCCGATCGTCGGCGTCTGCGGGCTGTTCCGACGCGGCGACACCCCAGGAAGACGGCCGGAGATCGGGCCCTGGCTCCACCCCGGCGCCATCGGCCAAGGCGTGGCCACCCGAACCTGGGCCGAATACGAGAAGGGTGCAGATCTTCTGAGGGTTGGTCATAGGTCTGTGACCAGCAGGCTCGTCGTTGGTGGCTGATCCGGGAGGGTTCGCGCCCTGTCATTTCGGCACCGGAACATCCGAGCTGTGGTGACGAGTCGGATGGCGTCCCGCCGAGTGGTGTAGCAGGGATCTTGGTGTAACCCCTGGTCATGAAGGAGCCATCGCGCAACTCTCCGAGTAGGAAGGCTCGTTGAGTGAGAGGTGCGCGATGGCCTTGTCCCAGTCTGACCTACTCCGCCTCATGGAGTCACTGCGTACGGCGGATGGAATCGAGTTGATCAGGGTCCTGGCTCAGCGGATGCTGCAGGAGCTGATCGAGGCCGAGGCGACCGCCCGGATCGGCGCTGAACCCGGTGAGCACAGCGATGCCCGCACCACTTGGCGCAACGGCCACCGCGACAAGACCCTGACCACGCAGGCCGGAGACCTGGAGCTGGCCATCCCCAAGGTCCGCACCGGCAGCTTCTTCCCCAGCCTGCTGGAGCGCCGCCGCCGGATCGACCAAGCGCTCTACGCGGTCATCATGGAGGCTTACGTCCTGGGCGTGTCCACCCGCTCGGTCGACGACCTGGTCAAGGCCCTCGGCGCGGACACCGGGATCTCCAAGAGCGAGGTCTCCCGGATCTGCGCGGACCTGGACGAACAGCTCACCGCCTTCCGCGACCGGCCGCTCGGCCACACCCGCTTCCCCTATGTCTACCTCGACGCGACCTACTGCAAGGCGCGGGTGAACCACCAAATCGTTTCCCGGGCCGTGGTGGTCGCCACCGGCATCACCGAGGACGGCGGCCGGGAAGTGCTCGGCCTGATGGTGGGCGACAGCGAGACCGAGATGTTCTGGACCGAGTTCCTGCGCTCGTTACGCGAACGGGGGCTGGCCGGGGTGCGGCTGGTCATCGGCGACCACCACAGCGGTCTGGTCAAGGCGATCCGCAAGGTCATGCTCGGTGCCGCCTACCAGCGCTGTCGCGTTCACTTCCTGAGAAACGCCTTCGCGGTGATCCCAAAGGAGGCCGGTGAGATGGTGGCCGCGACGATCCGCACGATCTTCGCCCAGCCGGCCGAGGCCGCGGTCCGGGCCCAGTTGGACACCGTCGCCGAGATGCTGGGCAAGCAGTTCCCCAAGGTCAGCCAGATGCTGCTGGAGGCCAAGGACGACCTGACCGCCTTCGCGGCCTTCCCCGAGCGACATTGGAAGAAGATCCAGTCCACCAATCCGCTGGAGCGGATCAACCGCGAGATCAAGCGTCGCACCGATGTCGTCCAGATCTTCCCGAACGACGACGCGCTCCTGCGGCTGGTCACCGCCGTGCTGTTCGAGATGCACGACGAATGGATTGCGTTCCCTCGCCGCTACTGAAGTTGAATTCGTGATGTCGGCCTGAAGGTGGTCAGCCGTCCATGATCAGGCCGGTGGCGGCGAGGCATCCGTCGATGAGGTGAGAG
>NZ_JBEZIQ010000088.1:0-28182 GCF_040651155.1 Kitasatospora sp. NPDC048545 | reverse complement strand
GCTCACCCCGCACAACTCCGAGGGCGGCAGCGACACCATGCCGCAGCCCCCGCGGCACGAGGGGTTCGTCCTCGTGCCGCACCGCCCTTCGGCGTTCCCTAGCCAGGCAAGTGCACGAACCGGCTTGGGCTCCGAAGCCCTGCCGGACGGGTGAGCCCGCCGCGCCGGGGCTCAGTTGAAATAGATCCCGCGGAACTCGCCGGAGAAGCCGAGCGCGACCATCGCGTCGCCGGCGTCCTGCCACGACCGTTCCGGATAGGCGAAGTTCTCCTCGAAGAACTCCACATCCACCTCCCCCTCGCGCCACTCGGCGCCGCATCGGCACCGCACGAACACCATGTTCCGGGTCTCCAGCAGCAGCCAGTCGCGGCGGGCCTTGCACTCGGGGCAGGTGATCACGAAGCCCTTGGGGTTCAGCTCGTCGAGGTACGGGACCGCCCGGATCAGAGCTCCGCCGGGTGCGGGCTCGGGGACCGCCACCGGGTAGTCGGGGATGTGCAGTTCGACATCCGCCAGCGGGGGCAGGTCGGCCGGGTCGTTAGAGTTGAGGTCGCGTCTCGGCGAGTCGGTCAAGTGGGAGCCCTTTCGTCACGGAGAGGGTCGTTATAACCGATACCAGATCACCTCTATTCCCGTTTTCTGGGAAAGTGGCCGAACCGTGACCACCAATGTAGGTGGGCTCTCGGCGCGCACGGGGTCAGCTTGGCGGTTCGACGGCTGTGTCGAGCAGACCGGCGGCGTGAGCCAGGTGCTCGTAGACCTCGGCGGAGTCGGTCCCGGTGACGACAAGGTGGGCAAGTCGTGCGGTGGCGGGGTCTCCCTCGGGGGGAAGGAGGACCGCGTCCCCAGGCTGCTGCTCCCAGCCCAGGCGCTCCAGCCAGTGCGGCTGGCCGAGTTCAGGGCGGGCTTGGGCACGGTGGACCGTGCCGGAGGTAGCCGGGCTGACGAAGCGGATGCCGGCCGCGCGCTGGCGGGTCGGGGTGAGTTCGGGCTCGCGGCCGAGGGCGATGTCGGCTGCTGCCGCGGCCAGGTCGACGCCGGTGGCGAGGTGGACCAGCTGGTCGATGGCGTCCCCGGCTATGCGGGCGTTGACCTCGATCAGGCGGGGGCCGGTGGCCGTGAGCCGCATTTCGACGTGGGAGATGCCCGCGTTGACACCGAGCGCGTCCAGGGCGGCCTCGGCGACCGGACCGGCCTCGCGCAGCAGCGGGTCGCCGGCTTCGACGACGTGGTCGAGCACCTGGAACAGCGGCTCGCCGCGCAGCTGGGTGCGGGTGACGGCCACGGCGGTGGTGATGCCGTGGGAGGTGACGCACTCCACCGAGAGCTCGGGGCCGTCGAGGTACTCCTCCACGAGGACTCCGGAGCCGTCCTCGCCCTGACCGATGGTGCGCGCGGAGGCGTAGGCGTAGGCAGCGGGGAGGTCCGTGGGTGCCAGGACCTTGATCACGCCTATGGAGCCGGCGTGGGCGGAGGGCTTGAGGACGAGGGGGTACCCGATCCGGCGGGCGGCAGTGGCCGCGGTTTTGGGCGAGGTGACCCGGATCGACTGGGCGGAAGGGACTCCTTCGGCTGCCCATACAGCCCGGGATGCGGCCTTGTTGCGGCAGGCCGCGGCGGTGGCGGAGGACTGGCCGGGCAGGGCGAGGTCGGCGACGAGGTGAGCCGCGGGCAGCAATGCGTACTCGTCCCAGGTGAGCACGCCCGCGATGGTGTGGCGTTCGGCCAGGCGGGCGGCGGCGGCGCGCACGGCCATGAGGTCGCGGGTGTCGGCGATCTCGTGGTCGAGCAGGTACGGGCGCTGCCAGGTCGGTTCGTCGGGAGTCAGCAGGGCGAGCGGGTGACGGGAGGCGATGGAGGCCAGGGTGTTCTCGCGATACGGCTGGCAGCCCGAACCGATGACCAGGAGCACCGCGCTCGGTTCGGGCGAATCGGAGGTGGTCGGGTGGACGGCAGACGTCATGCAGGTCCTTCGGGCGTGTTGGTCGGTTGAGTCGTCGGGGCGGCCGGGGAGCGCAAGTTCAGGCAGCCGGGGTTGGCTCGTCAGCTGCGCCGGCCGCTCGGGAGGGTCGCGGCGGCGTGGACCTGTGTGATCGGCCTCGGGCTTGGTTCACCCGCTTGGGCCGTGGACGGCGTCGCGCCGCAGGGACCAGATCGGTTCGCACGGAGGTCTCCTGTTGCTGCGTCGGACGTTGGCGCGCCCGCCGACGCAGCGTCGATCGCATCCGTCGGCGGGCGGGTCACCAGCTTCGGCGCTGATCGGCCGAACGCATTCGGCCGATCTTGTGGTAGCACGCTCCGCACCGCTGGGCCGGCCGCCGAGATCAGCTTCGACTTCCAGGCAGGTCGGGCCAGGCATCCGGGGGCGGCGCCTGGATCGGTTGCAGCGAGACCGCGCGGTACGCCACCCAGATCTCCGCGCCGTCCGGTCCGCGCAGCCGGGCCGCCCAGCGGCGTTGTTCGAATTGGCACCAGGCGGTCAGCACCACCGGCCACCAGCGCCCGCCGCGGCGGACCCAGACGGCCAGGGAGTCCGATCGGATGCGCTGGCCGGCAAGCTGGCTGACCGCCGTCGGCGACAGCTCCTGGGCGTCCCTCCAGTCCGCTGCCCAGATCGGAAGAGGTACGCCGAACGGGTCGAACGGACGAGTCCGCCCCGTCGAACGCCCGGAGGACCGTTCGCGACCGGCTGGACGGGACGGGGGGCGCGGCGGCGATGCGCTCATCTCAAGTCTGTTCGAGTGCGCGCTCCGACTGCCGACAGCGCCGTTCCGGGACCGAGGACGTACCACCCGCCGACCCGCTGACCGGTATCTGCTTGCCAGGTGATCTGGGCGACCCACCGGATGCTGCCGACGCGCAGCCGCCACCGCTCGACCCTGGCCTGCCTCCAGTGTCCGCCGATCCTGATCTGGGCCTGCGTCCATTGGGGCTCTGCCCGCCATGAGCGGCCGGGCCCATCCATGAGGTCCCGCGGGGCCGGCACTGCGTCGCCCAGCTCGTTCCCGAGGGAGCGCGTGGCCGGCGGCAGGTACAGGGAGGCGGTACTCATGGAACCATCATCGGACATATGTTCGATTACGTGCAACGATAACCCTGGGAGATCAATCGAACACATGGAGGATTTGATCGCGCCCTCCGCGAGCATGGCCTGGAGCGCCCGGAAAGCAACGAGGACGCCCCATCGCGGGGGCGTCCTCGTTGCTGCTTCTCAGGGCTCGCCTACGGTATCCCGTGACGCGGGTCGTGGCCCCTTCCCCTATTACCGGCCCGGACGGCGGTGGGGGGCCTTCGGCGCGCTGCCGGGCTGGTCGGCGCGGACGCCCGGTCCCAGGCGCGGGTGCGTCGTCCTGTTGGCCGGGCTGGCGGGCAGGTCGGCCAGCCTTCGCACCCGCCAGACCATGACGGCGGTGACGGAGTCGGCACTGCCGAGCTCACGCCAGCTCCGGGCTTCCTCAAGGAGGGCTGCGGGGTCGTGGCCGGCCGCTTCGGCTTCGGCGAGGGTTGCCGCGAGGGCGTCCCGGCCTTCCTCCTCCCCGGTGACCTCGTCGACTCCGGCCAGTTGCTCTCGGATCACGGCCGTCTGCCGGTCGCGGACGGCGGGCGGCAGGGCCCTGCCTTGGGCGGCCATCGCCGCCATCGGACGGGCGGCGACGGTCGCGTACGCCGTCCGCAGCTGGAGCGCGGCGGCGTTCGCGGCGGCGGCCTGCTGGGCGTGGCCGCGCGAGGAGTGCCACCTTGCGGCGGCGATGGCCAGGAGGACGAGAGCGGAGAGCAGCATCGCGGTGACGCCGCCGTCCTCACCCCTGTTGGTGGTGTAGCCGTTGGAGAGCATCTGCCGGGCCGCGTACCGTAGGGCCCGGTTGTCGGCCCGCTCGGCCCGGACGTGCGAGCGGGAGGCCCGCTCAAAGGCCCGTGCCGCCGCGAGAAGTTGGGCCCTGGTGTCCGTCGGCGCGCGGACGGCGATCACGTCGATGATCTCGATCGCTCCGGCCAGCTGCGCGGAGGCCGCTTCGTCGTCGCTCTCGTCGACGGTCCGGGTGGCGTCGTCCACTGCTGCGGCGGCGCCCCGGCGCGCCTGGGCTGCTCGTGAGCCGGGTGTGCGCTTCTTCCCGGCGGCCTGGTCGCCGAGGTCGGCGTCGCCGGCGCCGTAGCCGAGCGGTCCTGCGGTCAGTCGTTTGCGGATCCGCGGCAGGGAGAGGTCCGGGGCCAGTGACGAGCCGCCGTAGTAGACCGGCTCGCCGACGGCGTTGCGGTCGTCAGGGTGGGCGACGGAGTAGCCGAACGCGGCGCCCGACGGCCCGACCTTGCGGTTCACCAGCAGGCCGACGGACGTGAGCCTGGCGAAGAACTCGGCCTCGGATGCGGCGCCCGCGACGGCCTGGCGGACCTTGTCGCGCAGCTGGAGGCGCACGGGCTCGGGGCGGCCGAGCCGCTCGGCCTTGTGGGCCTCCGCGCTGGTGGGGCGCTTGGCCGCTGTCTTGTCGCCGGGGTTGAGCTGCTTGAGGCCGAGGTCCTTCTCGATCCGGCGGCATTCGTCCTGCGCGCGCTGGGCGTCACCGTGAAGACGGGCTCCGCGCAGGTCGCCGCGCACGGTGGTGGCCATGATGTGGATGTGGCGGGGGTCGTGGCGCACGGCGATCCAGCGGCAGCCGTCCGGGTCGCCTGGCTCGGCGATGCCGGCGGCGGCGACGACGCGGCGGGCGACTTCGGCCCACTCCTCGTCGGTGAGGATCCGGTCGCCGGGGTCGGCGCTGACCGGGCAGTGCCACACGTGCTTCTTCGGTCGCCAGCTGCCGAGTTGGTTCACCCGAAGGTCCAGGACCTGTTCGAGCTGCTTGAGATTGGCCGAGGGGTCGCGGCCGGGGTCGGGGGCGAACCCGTCCCAGGACGCGACGATGTGGGGGTCGAAGTGCTCGTCGTGCTTGCCCGGCCCGTAGAGGTAGGCGAGCAGCCCGTACGTCTTCGAGCCGCGGCTGATGTCAGGAACCAACCGGCCCACCCGCCACGAGCTTGGCTGCTGCGGTGTCGACGACCGTGATCGCTGCGCGGACAACGCCGAGGGTGGAGGCCAGCTCGGCCGGCTGGACGTAGCCGGCTGCGTTGAGGCCGAACGCCACCTGGTTCAGGTTGTTGCCGACACGGGCGAGCTGGGCGCGGGCGGCGGCAAGTTCGTCAACGGCGTGGTCGAGGCGGTCTTGCGGATCTCGGGCAGAGCGGTGGCCGCGGGCGGCGGCGAGGGTGCTGGTGGCGACGAAGCGGGAGACGGTCTGCTCGCGCGCGATGGCGGCTGCGGCGATTTCGTCGCGTTCGGCTTCGTTGAAGCGGACGACGATGCGGTGAGCGCGCTGCTGGTCGTCGCGGTGGCGGCGGCGTGGGCGACGCGCTGGCATCAACTGGGCTTTTGCTTCTTCGGGTTGTTCGGTGGTCGTGGTTTCTCCTCTCCTCTGTTCCCGGAGCGCCCTCGCTCCGGATCGTGGGGAGGAGTCGGGCGCCCTCGCTCGGCTCCTCCCCAGGTCCCTCGCCCCCTCGGGGCGAGGGCAAGTGCCTGGGGCGGCCCGTAGGGCTGCCCCAGGCGATAGCTTGCTGCGCCGACGGGCCAAGTCGCCAGCTACCAAACGCGGCATCAGCTCCGGTTTGGAGCAGGTTATTTCACGCTGCCGCTTCGAGTTCGGCGCGGGTGTCGACGAGCACGTCCAGGGCGTACTCGATTGCTTCCAGCGGCGATTCCAGGACGAACTTCGGCCCCCGGGACGAGCGGCGGACGATCCAGCTGCCGTCGCCCGCGCCTTCGGCGGAGTACAGGATTCGCTGGTCGCGCAGCAGGCCCATCAGTGCGTCGGTGAGGGCGGCATCGGAGCGGTGCGTGGCGGTCACGTGGCAATCCTTCGGTGGGTTGTCGGCCGGGTCGGCGTGAGAAAGGGGCGGTCAGCGGCGGGCGGGCGGTGGTTTTCCCCCGTCGATCTCCCTGAGTTCGCGCAGCAGTTGACCGAGGGCGACGTTATTGATCGGGATGTTCTGAGCCTTGAAGCCGGCGCGCAGGGCGTCCCGGTTCAGCCGTCCCTCGGCCTCGGCGGCAGCCTTGCGGGCGATGGGGACCAGCTCCTGCAACTCGGTGCTGCTCAGCTGCCGTCGGCGGTTAGCGGCCGGGGTCGAGCTGTGGTCCGGGACGGAACGCGGGACCGGGACCGGAGCCTGTGCCCGGACGGGGGCTGGGGCCGCCACGACCACCGGTGTCGTGGCGGGACCGGCGGCCTCCGGGCGGGGACCGTCCCCGGACCGTCCGGATGCGGGGACGGTCCCCGTCTTCGCCTCGGGACCGGCGGCGACCGCTCGGCCGACACTCTGTGCGGCAGTGCCCGCTGAATCCGCCGTCCCGGGGAGGGCGGGTCCGCTGGCGTCGGCGGCGGGACGGAGGCCCGGCTTGTCCTCGGTCGGTCCCGAATCGCGCCCGGCCTCCGTATCAGGCGCGGGCTCCGCGGTCCCTCGGTTCGGCGCTGACGGGGTGGGGACGGAGACGGGGGCTTCGGTCCCGGACGGGACGGTCCCCGGAGCCCTACCAGCCGAGGGGGCCGGGACAGGCGAGACGGCCTGCGGGGTCGGTTCCCGTCCCGTCCCGGCGCCGAGGACCGCGTCCGCGGGGACGGTCCCCTGCTGTGGGGTGGTCCCGGGATTGGTCACGGCGGGAGCCGGAGGGACGGGAACAGCTTCCGGGGCGGCGGGCTCGGCCTGCACAACTGGTGCGGCGGTCGGGACCGCGGTGATCTCCCGGTCCCGGCCTCGCTCCTCGATCCGCCTCGGTTCGGCACCCGGGGCGGAGTCGTGGTCCCGGGTGCGAACCCACCAGCGGGTGAAGCGGGACGGCTGCGGTGCCGGGGCGGCCAACGGCTCCTGGCCACCCCGTCCCGGGGCGTGCCGGGATATGACGATGTAGAGGTGGGTCGCACCGCCGAGGACCAGCGGGGCGATGGTGCTGAGGGCGCCGACCGCGGTGTTGGTCAGGTGGAGGCCCGGCGCCTGCGCGGTCGCTTCGTTGAGCCGGACGGCGTGGGTCCAGTTGGCCCAGACGCTGGTGGCCGTGGAGGCTCCGAAGACCGACCAGGTGTAGGCACGGGCCCGCAGCGGCGCCTCCTTCAACACGACCAGCGCCCGCACCCCGTAGGCGATGAACCCGTCGATGGCAACAGGGAAGAGGTAGGAGAGCTGCGGGCGAACGTGCATGGCGACGGCCATCTGCTGCAACGCGTCATAGCTCAGGGCACCGCCGACCGCGCCCATGACGCCTATCGCCGCCTTGTCCCACCGGGACATCCCCGTCAGCGTTTCGCCGGTCTCGCTCATGCCGCCACCGTCACGGGCTCGGGCGTGAACTCGGCGGCGATGCGCTTCTCCCGTAGCACGGCCAGCGGCTGCTCGTCCAAGGTCTTGCGGGCCTGCCGAAGAAGGTAAAGGGCGTACTTGCGGTCGGCGCCCAGCACCGGAGCCCAGACGTTCAGGTCGAGGTCGAGGAGGGCCGCGACGATCGTCACGGACTCGCGTTCGAGCCTGGACAGGTGGCCGGGGCTCCCGTTGAGGGCGTTCAGAACTCGCTGTTCCTCCCACCGGTGGGCGCTGTTCCGGCGGTGCAGGGTCTTGCGCTCGCCCTCGGTCAGCCCGCCGCGGATGCCCCAGCGGTCGGTCATTTCCATGGCCTCGGTGCGGCAGTCCTCCTTCACGGGGCAGCCGCCGCAGATCCTCTTGGCCTCCCGGGTCTCCTCGACCTGGCTGGGCAGTGGGTAGAAGTACTCAGGGTTCGGGGTGCCGGCGCAGGCGGCGCGGCTGGCCCAGGCGTAGTCGCGACGCCGGGCGGCGAGCCGGATCGGCTGGGCAGGGGTGTCGGTACTCACGGGGTGCGGTGCTTTCCGAGGAGGGCCCACGGCATCGGCGCTTCTGCGGCGGCGCGGGACGAGACGGTCGGAAGGGCTGGTGCCGGATAGAGCGGCCAGCGGAGTCAGGCGATGGCTGGCGAAGCCGCGGCCTGGGTTGGGCTGGGTCGGTCGAGCTAGCGCCGACCGCCTAGCGGGTGCGGGGCCGGAGGGACGGGGAGCCGCCTCTCTGGCCAGCGTTCTGATCCGCCGGTCGACGGCCGGGCTCGTCCTCGAATCGGCTGGCGCGCTCGGGCGGCTGGCCTGCAGCTGCGCGAGCGCGTGCAGGTATCCGGGCGAGGCGTCCTCGCGGGTCTTGATCTTGGCGTCCTGGGCGGCACCTCCGTCGTACCCGCCAGGCTGGCGGGGCTTCTCAGCGGGCCCAGTGCCGTACGCGCGCAGCACGCGGATGCTGTGCAGGATCGTTTCTCCGTGCGCCTGGTTGATCTTCGCGACGAGTACCGGGGCGAGGGCCCGTACGTGGGTGGCGTAGGCAGGGGATGTGGCGCGGACGACCAGCTGGCCGCTCTTGTGGTCGAAGCTGACGGCGGCGACGTGGTCGGCGAGGTCGCCCACGGTCGTCGGCCAGAGGTCGAGCAGTCCGCCGCCGGCCAGCGGCTCCTGCCAGGCGTGCTGGGTGACCAGGTCGGACAGAGCCGTTCCCAGCCCCACGGGGTCGAGTCCACCGCGCCGGGGGGCGGTAGCGCGCCCGGTGGTCTGGGCCTTGGCCGCGCCGGCGGGGCGCTTACTCGCGTCGGCGCGGGCTCGGCGCAGGGCGAGGCGGGCGAGGTCGATGCCGGTGTTCTCGTTGTGGTTCATCACGCGGTTCCTGCTCTCAGGTGGCTGCTGGTGGTGCGGAGGCGCAGGACGCGCTCGACGAGGTCGCGCCCGTAGATCTGCTCGGCCTGGTCCCGGCCGGCCAGGGCCAGGGCGGAGGTGACAAGTTCGGGTCTTCCGGTGAGGTACTGGCGCCACGCGGTGGTCCGGACCTCGCGGTGCTCTTCGCTGGTGGGTTGCTCGTCGAGGGCCACCAGCGGCTGGCGGCGGGTCGCTCTCGTCCAGGCGTCCCGGAACAGGCGCTGGACCGCAGTGCTGCGCGGCGCCTTCCAGGTGCCCTGCCATTCGGCGTGGCGCTCCTTGGCTGCCTGCGGGCTGTCGCGCCACCAGGCGACGATCGCGCTGCGCTTGGCCGGGGTGTCGTAGAGCAGCTCGGCTCCGGCGAGGCGGGCGGTCAGGAAGCCGACCGGGCGGTGGACGCGGCGAGCGGGCGCCCGCTGGGCCAGGACGGCGATGACCTCGTGGGCGGTCCACCCGGCGTCCGCGAGGTGGCGAACGGCCCAGGCAATCCGGGCCACCGGGCTGCCACTGAGCCACGGGACCTGCCGGACGAGTTCGAGGGCCAGCTGGTGGCGCCGGCCGACCGCGTTCAGCTTCCGGCGGGTCCGCCTTCCCGGTCGATCCTGCTGGTCTTTCCCGTTCCCGAGGTCGCCCTCAGAGGGATTGTTGGTAGGTGCTGCAGGAGAAGACGTAACAGAACCTGCCCCCATTGGGGTGCAACGGGAGGACTTCGCAGAGGAGTTGATGCCGGCCTTCCTGGTGCCTCGACGCTTGGTGCGGCGCACGGTTCGCGCGGCCTTCTTGCCGAGCTGCGCGAGGACGAGGCGGCTCTCGTCGGAGACGACACCGACGACAGTGCGGATGAACGTCTGGGACGTACTGGTCCGCAACCCGATGGTCTCGTCGAACTTCGCGGGGATGGTGCGGACGAACTCGCTTGCCCGGGCGGCGGCCTGGCGTATGCGGGTGCCCTTGACGGTGTAGGTGAGCAGTCCGGACTCCCGGAGGATCGACAGGTGGTACTGCACGGTGCGCTCGGACACCTGGAGCATCCGGACGAGGTAGTCGACGCCCGGTCTGCACGGGGTGAGCTGGGCGAGCAGCTCGGCAATGCGGATCGTGGTGCTGCCGAAGCGGGGGCCGTGGGTGCGGGCCGGGGTGTGGGCCTGGCTGTCGCGCACCCAGTGGACGGCCTGCAGCCAGGTGTACGGGTCCGGCGCGATGCGTCCGGAGGTGGTCGAGATCCACTGAGCGGGATCGGGGACGAGCAGGCCGGAGCCGCCCGTCGTCTTCTCCGCGTCCGGCGCTTCGACGTCTCGGACGGGCTGGAGGGAGCTGGGCACGGAGGTCCTGGTTCAGCTGGGCACGGCGGCCTGGCGCCACGAGCTGTCGCAGTTCGGGCGCGGCGCCGGCGGATTCGGACGGCGGTGCGCGCAGGGCGCGCTCAACGCTGGTGGCAGCCACCTCGTGCGAGTCGAGGCAGGGGTGACCGCCGGCCGGCGCCAGTCGGTGGGCGGCGGGGCCGGGTGTCAGGCTGCTGGGAAGTGCCCTGGGTCAGGCCGCCATGGCAACGGACTCGTCCTCGGCCACGGCGATCAGCCGGCCGGTGGCGAGGTCAAGTTCGTGGGCGAGGTGCGGGTCGAGGCCGGGGAAGTGCTGGACGATCCAGCGGGCCGCCATCTGCCGGTCGGGGAGCGGCTGGGGCACGTGCTGCCGGTGGGCGTCGAAGGCGCTGGCCGTGCGGGGGAATCCGTGCGATCCGCGGTCCAGCCGTACGACGGCGGCGTCCGGCGCAAGGAGGCTGGCGAGGGCCTCAATGAAGGAGCTGGGGGCGGTGGCGATCTCAGCGCCGGCGGGCCGGGTCGGCGCCACGGTTGTACGCGAGAAGGAGGACATGGGAGACTCCTGAGCTGGAGAAGCCCGGCTGCGTGGTGAGATACGAAGGCCGGTCATCTTCGGACGTGATCGACGTCCTCGTGGTGCGAGGAGCCCGGGAGCGCCAACTCCCGGGCCCTCGACGAGAACGGCCGAGGCGGCCCGCCCAGCGGGCCAGTGGGCCGGTCAGCGCCCCGGAGGAGCGCACCAAACAGCACCCACCGGGAATCAGACACTTTATTGCCCCTTCGACGCGATCAACGTACACCAAAATGCCCCGACTGTGGGCAATAGATTGCCCTCAAGATGTGCGCGCGAGCACGATCAGGCACTAAAGTGTCCCCGTGGGACGATCTGACACGGGAGGAGCGGCGATGGCCGAGCACATCGACGCCGACGCGGGGGCGGCGCGCATCGCAGCGCGGCTGGGCTATCTCTTCGAGCACCGGCACCCGGAGGGGCGCGGCCCGTACACGATCGCCGAGGTCGCGGCCGGCACCGGCATCAGCGAGTCCTCCATCAAGCAGCTGCGAGGCCGCGGCAGGGTGAACCCGACGATCAACACCCTCACTGCGATCTCATCGTTCTTCGACGCGCCTCCGACGATCTGGGTCGTGCCCGACGAGGAGCTGGAGACGGTGCTCGCCAAGCGCGACCTGACGACCGCAATGCGGGATTCCGGCGTCCAGTCGATCGCGCTGCGCAGCCAGGGCCTCAGCGCGAAGAACATGGCGCGCATCACGGAGATGATCGACATGGCGAGAGAGTCCCAAGGACTCCCCCCGATCCCCCCCGCGTAACACCGGAGCACGAAGAACCGGTTCGTCGTTTATTTTTCAACCTTATCTATGCGCATAGATAGGCCGCACTTCCTCGCTTAATCGCCCCCGGCACCCCCTAGCCCCCTAGCCCCCTGGCGACAACGGCGAGATCCTCCGCGCACGGGGCCACCGCGGGCCCCATGCCCCGAGGACCCGTCCACGATGCGCTCCCCGGCGGGCGCGATGCCCCCCGACTCCGAGGTGCCGGCGATAGCCGGTGGGCGCCCCCGAGGAGCCTCGCACTAACCGGAGCCGACTTCAGTCACGTGCCCGAGGCGGCCTGCCGATGCTGCTCTCGTTTTCGCTGGCAGCATCGGCGGGCTGAGGTCTCCAGCATCCCGGCGGCCTCGGCCGAGTCGGCCCAGGACGGTTCAGGCGCCGTGGAACGAGACGATGAAGCGGAGCTTCGTGTTGCGCAGGGGGGCCAGCGCCATGATTCGACAGGGCACCTTGTCGTCGCCGCCGTGGGGCATGCGCATGTACCTGACGTCGCCGTCCGGGTGGACGTAGTAGTCGTGGCGATCCCAGAGCTCCTGCGCCTCGGGGCAGCCCTCCATGATGTCCCGTACGAGCTCCTTGAGCTGGTCGTTGTCAGGATGCTGCGCCGCCGCGGTTCGGATCTGCGCTAGGAAGGGGACGGCCCAGCCCTCCTTCCAGTCGACCAGCTGCTCGCGAGCCTCGGGGTAGAGGAAGCTCCACCTCATGATGTTGCCGCTGTACACCCACGGATACATCACCCGGTCGGGAGAGTTGTGGGCGACGACATTCCAGGCGACGTCGGAGAGGTAGGCGGGGTTCGGCAGCATCTTCGCGAGAAGGCGCTGCATGTCGCTGTCCATCGCCGCCATCGCGTCCGGCTCCGCACCGCGCTCAGTGGGTCCGCGCCCGATCGCCCGGTGGAACAGCGCGAGCTTCTCGGCGTCGTTCAGACGCAGCGTATAGGCGAGCCGATCCAGGAACTCCTCGGAAAAGCTGGCTTCCTCGCCGTTTTCGAGCTTGCTGTACCAGCGGGCACTGACGCCGGTATACCGGGCGATTTCGCTTTTCGAGACTTCGGTGGTGCGGCGAGCGGAGCCAGTCGTCTTTACCAGGCCCGGGAGCGCATTGGGATCCAGGCGCCGGCGCCAGCGTTCCACCATGCCCGCCAACGTCTCATCACGGGCCGCAAGGCGTTCGTGGTCGGTCTTCATGACCATCGAGTCTAGGCAGCCATCGACGCTCGGGCATACCAGAAACCTGTGGCGAACACCACACCGACGGCAAAGTCGAAACGATGTAACGAAACGATTTCGGCGCTTGTTTTCGGATGATGAACCGTCAGCAAAAGACGATCATGTGGCCCAAACTCGATGGGTTGTCAGATTCCAGTATCGACGGCCCCTGGGGTCAATTGATTACCTTCCGTCAACCCGATCTGGTGGTAACGCAGCGGAGTCGATACGCGTAGCACGAACTCTTGATTCCGGAAGTGCCAGTTCCGGAAGTGTCAGTTCCGGAACTGCCAGTTCCGACCACGGTTTGGCATGGTGGGGCTACCGGCCCGCCGCGAGGTCGCGCCGGCCCCCACCCCCCACCCCCACGTTTGGAGTAGACCCATGTCTCGATCCGCCCTCGTTGTCGGCGGCAGCCGCGGTATCGGGCTGGCCGTAGCGCGGCAGCTCCGTGAGCAGGGCCACCGGGTCGCTGTCACCTCCCGCAGCGGCGGCTGCCCGGAGGATGGACTCCTCGCGGTGCCGTGCGACGTCACGAGCCCCGAGTCAGTCGACGCGGCGCTCTCTGCGGTGGAAGCGGCCCACGGACCGATCGAGATCGTCGTGATCAACGCGGGCATCACCCGCGACACCCTGCTGCTCCGTATGAGCGAGGAGGACTTCGACGCCACGCTCCAGACCAACCTCGCCGGCGCGTACCGGGTCGCCAAGCGGGCCGTGAAGGGCATGCTGCGCGGCCGGTTCGGCCGCCTGGTGTTCATCTCCTCCGCAGGTGCGATGACGGGGGAAGCCGGCCAGGCCAACTACGCCGCAAGCAAGGCGGGCCTGATCGGCTTCGCCCGCTCCCTGGCCCGCGAGCTGGCCTCGCGCGGCATCACCAGCAACGTGGTCGCGCCCGGGCTGACCGAGACCGACATGACCGCTGTCCTGACGGACTCCCAGCGCGAGTCCCTGCTGCAGCGCGTGCCCATGGGCCGCATGGCCCAGCCGGACGAGGTCGCAGCTGCTGTCGCCTTCGTGACCTCCGACGCCGCCTCCTACGTGACCGGTGCGGTCATCCCGGTCGACGGCGGCGTCGGCATGGGGCACTGACCCCGGTCGCACCCGAGCCCTGGGCGCACGCGGGGAAGCCCAGGGCCCACCCGAAACTCCAGGGGAATCCTTGATCATCTGGGAGGTGCCATGCCTGCGAGTTCACTCCGGAACGCCTGCGAAGATCGACTCGGGCGCCTGGATCTGCCACACCGGTTCAGCGAGAACGACCTGATAGACGCCGTGGCCTCATTGGTCGGACGGACAATCGTCTGCGAGCCTGTCGACATGAGGGGCGCGTTCTCGTGCGGACTGCGCAAGAAATATGCCGACCGTGAGGTCATCTACTACGAGAAAAACGCCTCGGCGCTGCACCGACGGCAGATTATCGCCCATGAACTCTCCCATATCCTTTGGGAGCATAAAGGTGAGATCGACCTCGCCGACCTAATGTCGGACGAGGAACTCGCCGGCCTAATGGACTGGAGCGTCCTCGGGGTTTCCGCCCGCACGTCGTACGAAACCGACGCAGAGATCGAGGCGGAAATGATGGCCACCCTCATACTTCAGCGCATGTACCGCGGGACCGTGATGCCCGCCCCTCGCCCCAGTGCCGCCGATGAGCGCTGGGATGCGATATTCGCCTGACCCTCAAGGAACGTCGTGATCAACGTCATTTTCGGCGGCATGCCCCTCATTCTTCTCACGGCCTCGCTCTACTGGGCATTCCGGCGGCGCCCGGGCCAGCGCCCTGCGGGCACTCTGAGCCTGTCTGCCCTCCTGGCCTGCTTCGCGGTTGCCTTCAGCGCCTACCAACCGACGGTCCGGGCTTTGGAGGACGCCGTCGCGCTGGACCTCTCCCGGCTGGTCAGCAACAGTGCCACCCTGTCCGCGGGAGCCGCAGTCTCGGCCGTGCTCCTCTACCTCAACTACGACGTGCCCGAGGCCCACCGTCGGATCCGCTGGCGACTTCGCCTCCTGGCCGTGGCCGTCGCCACTATGGCCGTGGCCTTCGCCGCCACGCCCCCCGAGCTGATGTGGAGCACCGCCGAAACACAGGGCGGCCTCGACGAGGGGCCCACGTCCCTTCACATCTACTCGGCGGCGTACATCGCCTTCCTCTCGTACGCCGTTCTCGACTGCCTCACCCAGACCTGGACCAGGTCTCGCAAGGCAACCCGGACCACCCAGCGGCTCGGCCTGCGCACGACCGCCGCTGGCTGCGTCGTCGCCCTTCTCTACACCAACTACAAGACCGTTAACGCCGTGGCGGCACTGTTCGGTTGGAACGCCATTCCGGACGGGGGTCGCTGCACGAGCCTGGTGACGCCAGTCAGTTGCGCGTTCGGCGTTACCGCGCCAGCCGTCAGCGTGCTGCTCATCACGACGGGGCTGACCCTGCCAGCCGTTCTCTGGCCGGTCACGCAGTTCCTCCGCCGCCGCTGGGAGCGCCAGTCCGTCTCGGACCTCACCCCACTCTGGCAGGACCTGACGCAGGTCTGCCCCAGCGTCGTCTTCCGGACGGTCGGCGGTGAGACCGAGACCGACCTCGTCCTCCACCGTAGAGTCGTGGAGGTCTGCGACGGGATCCTCACCCTGGACGAGCACCGCTCACGCGCGGTCCAGCAGGCAGCAGCAGCAGCCGTCGCTGCCACTCGGCACGCCGGGACCGATCGCGGGGCCGCGATCGTCGAGGCAGCCGTGGTCGCAGGAGCGATCCGGGCCGCCCGCGCAGGTGCCCCTGCCCAGGACGATCCTGCCCCGCAGGCTGCCGGTGCCGACACCCGCGAGGGAGACCTGCGCGCCGAGGCGTTGTGGCTACGCTCGGTCTCCCGGCAGTACGCGACCAACGACATCGTCCACCGCGCCGCCGACCACCAGGTCTCGGTGCTCACCGCGGCCTAGGAAGGCAGCAACATGGCCTCCTCCCCGTTCTCGGACCCGGAGTTCTACCGGGACCGCTACCCGACCTACGCAGCGCTGCGCGGTCGATCCCCGATCCTCCAGATTCCCATGGGCGGAAGTACGGGGCCGGCGGTTGCCGTCACCGGCTACGAGCAGGCGCGCCAGGCACTCGCCGCCGACCTCTCCAAGGACACCGCGGCTTTCTTCGCTGACCGCCCGTCCGGACGCTCGCTCCACCCCGCGGTCGCCCACACCATGCTGCACACCGACCCGCCCACGCACACCCGCCTTCGCCGGCTGGTCGTCCGGGCGTTCACCCCCTCCACCGTGGACAGCCTCCGCCCCTGCATCCGCCACCTGGCCGAGCAGTTGATCCGGCGCTGGGAGCCGGGAAGCGAGGTCGACCTGATCGCGGACCTCGCCGGCCCCCTCCCCGTCGCCGTGATCTGCCAGCTCCTCGGCGTACCTCCGGAGGACTGGGGCAGGATCCGCGCCCTGTCCACCGACCTGTTCGCCACCGGCGACAGCACCCGGATCGACGCGGCCTCCCACGACCTCGCCGATTACATGACCCAGCTGATCGCCACCAAGCGCTCCCGACCGGACCAGGCGTTGCTCTCCGCCCTGATCGCCGTCCGCGACGCCGACGGCGACCGCCTCAGCGAGGAGGAACTGGTCTCCCTCGGCCTACTGCTCCTGATCGCCGGCCACGAGACCACTACGGCAGCGATCGGCAACGCCGTCCTTGCGCTCCTCCAGCACCCGGCCGAGTTGGAGGGCCTGCTGGCCTACCCGCACCGCATCCCCGCCGCTGTAGACGAACTCCTGCGCTACGACGCGCCCGTGAGCATCGCCACGTGGCGCCACGCCGCCCACACAGTGCGGCTGGGCAACGTGGAAGTCGCCGCCGGCACCCCGGTCCTGGTGTCCCCCGGGGCCGCCAACCGCGACCCCGGGAGGTTCACCGATCCGGACCGGCTCGACCTCCAGCGCCCGGATGCCGCCAGCCACCTCTCGTTCGGCCACGGCATCCACCGCTGCCTCGGCGCACCGCTCGCCCACGCCGAGGTCGAGACCGCACTGCGGGTCCTGCTCAAGCGCTTCCCCGGCCTGCGGCTGGCCGTCCCCGCCGAGCAGCTGCAGTGGCGCCGCTCCCGCCTCATCCGGGGTCTGGAGTCGCTGCCCGTCCTGCTGTAGGCACAGCCCGGTGCTGCCGAGGATCCGTCCCCGGCAGCACCGCCGCCGCCAGCAGCCGCCAGGTCATGCCCAACGACGGCTCACACGCCCCCAACACCCGCCGAACATCCCTCACCCGGGCAACCCCGGCCCCCAGAGCCGACCGAGCCGCCAGCGCGTCTCATACCGTTGATGCCGAACCAGCCAGCGCTGCACGGACCTTGGCCATCCCTCGCGCCGTCACCTCGGTACCCTGCACCTCACCCGCACGACGGGGTTCCGCCCCCTGACACCGTCCGCACAGTCCCGGCTCCGCCAGCGGATCACGGCACTCCGCGCATTCCGCGAACCGCCGCCTCGCCACCGGCACCGCAGGGCGCTCCGCCGGCATCTTCCGCTCCAGCCGCGATCGCAGCACCCCGGACGGCGAGTAGACCACCTCCGGCAGCCCGGCCAGCAGCGCCTCCTGCAGCTGCTCCTCCGAGCCGCCGCGCTCTATCCACTTCCGCACCAGCGGTGCCAGTGCCGCCGCCTCTGCCGCACCCAGCGGCAGGCGCCGCTCCGGTCTGACCACGCGCAGCAGCGCGCTCATCGCCGCGAGGGTCGCCGGGTCCGCCGGCGCAGCAGGCTCAGCGGTTCGAGGAGCGGGTGTGGGAGCAGCTTCCTCCCTCCCGCCCTCGGCGTCCGCCTGACCGTTCTCGGCGACCGGCGGAGCCGCCGCGACGGGGAGGGTAGGTACTTTGACCAGGTCCTTTGGAAGGACGCCACGATCAGCGGTGTCCGACTCACCGGAGTCCGGTGCAGTGGCACCCGGCAGTCCTCCCGGCTGCGGCCGGTCGAAGATGTGAGCCTCCGAGCGCAGCCGCCCGTTGGGAAGCCGGACCACCTCCACCCGGTAGTACCCCCACGCCCGCAACTCGTCCAGCGCCGCCGCCAGCGCCTTACGACCCTGCGGACTTGAGTCCGCCATCTGCCGACACGTCTCGCGCCAGTCGTCCGGGCGGGACAGGAGGTCTACCAGCAGTCCCCGGGCGGTGTAGGTCACGGCGCGGTTCTGCGCCAACGAGTTCGGAATGATCACGAAGTTCGACGAGTGCGGGCTGCGGTGGATGATCAGGAAGGGCCTCCTCGTTCCTCGGCCGGGCCTGTCCCAGCCGGGGGACGACGGACCATAGCCACGAACCCCGTCGCAAGTGAAGCCGACACCGAGCGACCTTGATCACACCGCGACGAATCGCTTTGCATCGACGTCGGCCCCGCCCACGGCTGCGACGGTGCCACGGCGACCAGCTCGACAACGCGCAGACGTACGTGCAGCGCGCCACCTGCGTCGTCGTCGCCGACGAGGAGATGACAGACGGGCAACCCCTCCTGCACGCCTGCGAGCAGCTGCTGCCCACACTGGGCGGTGCCCGACGCCAACGCCAGCCCGACCCCGACGCCGTCCACCGCATCGCGAGGAACATCGCCACCAGGACGGTCGGCCTCGCCCGCGCCGCCGTCACGCGCGCTGAGCCGCCCCGGGCTGCCTCAGGCCAGGCCCTCCGGCAGCCCGCCGCGGAACAGCACGTGCCAGTGCATGTGCTTCGACTCCTGGTACGCGCCCTCGTTCGTCACGACACACGCCGCGCCGTACTCCTCCCGCACCTTCGCAGCGACCTTCCGGACCACCCGGAGAACGTCCGCGAGCACCTCCTCGGTGCCGTCGCCGAGGTCCACCAGCGACGGGATGTGCCGCTTCGGGACGACCACGATGTGCACCGGGTAGCTCGGCCTCGTGTGCTCAAACGCGAGCACCGTGTCGGTCTCATCCACTACCCTCACCGGCGTGACACCGTTCAGCGCCTCGTTGCAGTAGAAGTCCGAAACCGTTGTCGGCGCTGTCGGAGTCGTCACAGTGCACCCGTTCCCTATGGCTCTGCGGCGACAGCTGGGGCAGGGAAGTACCGGAGGTCACCGCAGTCGTTGAAGTTGACCAACCAGCGGCCCAGCGTACCGCGCGATATGACGTGCACTCACCTGTTCCGAATGACACGACAATCGGAATATTCCGGCGCTATGAGCCTGCGAGCACTGCCGTCAGACCGTGCAGTCGCGCTCCTCTTCCGATACTGCTACGACGCGTTCGCCAGCGATGCCCTCAGCCTCTCCAGCCCGTCTGGGAGTTGAGGACGTCAGCGGCCCACTGGTATTGGCCGGTCTCGCGGATGTGTAGGTCCTGCTTCGGGTAGAGGTCGCAGGAGAGCAGAGCGATCAGGTGCAGTTAGTCGGCCAGCTGGGCGCGCCGGTCAGCAGTAAGACTCGCGGCGGCTGCGGCCAGCAGGCGGTTGCGGACGGCGAGGCGGTCCACGTCGTACATCCAGTAGGCGCAGGCCCCGGCCAGGTCGTAGAGCGGGTCACCGAGCAGGGTGAACGTGCCGAAGTCGATGACGGCGCTGACCTTGCCATCGGCGGTGACGAGGATGTTGTCGGGGTAGAGGTCGCCGTGAATGACGCCCTCGGGGCCGGTGTAGGGGCGGGCAAGCCGCGCGGTGAGCCGGTCGATGATGCTGTCGATGGCGGGGACGTCGAGGCGCAGGTCGGTCAGCACCTTCGGGAGCTTCTGCTCCAGGAGGCGGCGCAGGAAGGCGTTCCAGTCCTCGCCCTCGTGGGACGGGTCGGGGTCTAGGAGCATGCGCCGGTCGAGCAGGGTGGTCAGGCGCAGGCCCGTAAAGTCACGGACGGCGGCGAGGTAGGTGTGTTCGGTGGCGGGGTCAATGAGGTCGAGCGCGTCGCCCATCGGGGTGCCGGGCAGGCGGGTCTTGGTGACGGCCAGCAGGGGGCCGTGCTGCTCGATGGCCTGGATCTCGGGCAGGGCGTAGGGGACGCTGGTGCGGTCGAAACGCCGATAGAGGTCGGCGATGGTCTCCAGCGCCTGGCGCTGGTCGGGGTCGGCGTAGACCTTGAGGACCCTGGTCGTAGCCGAGGGCGTAGACGCGGGCCTCGGTGCCGGCGGCGATCAGGTCGGCGGGGGGTGAGTCCGCGGGCGGCGAGGAGTTCGGTCTCGGCTTCGGCGGTGATGCTGCTGGCGTTTCGGCGGGTGATCACGGGTATGCGCTCCGGGTGATGGGGGTGGCGACGGTGCGGTTTTCGGGCAGGGCCGCCAGCGAAGTCCCCAGCGAAGGAGACGACCGTCAATCCGGCCCGGTACAGGGCGTCGGAAAGTTCGGGTCGAGAGTACATTCGGGTGCAGCAGGTCGCGGACCGGGCGGGCCGGGCGTAGGTGACGTGGGCGAGCTTGGCCTCCCAGTCGCACCAGGCTCTCGGTGACTCCGTTGTGCGCAATGGTTTTGGTGCTGATCGGTTCAGCGTTGCGGCGGTTCTCGTATGGGTGCAGATCTTCTGAGGGTGCGTAGAAGACCGGCGTGACCTGCACAGTCACACATCCGCCTGTCCTGTGGGGCGCCTCGCGCAGGCGGCGTCTGTGCTGGTCGGCGCGACTCGTCACCACAGCTCGGATGTTCCGGTGCCGAAATGACAGGGCGCGAACCCTCCCGGATCAGCCACCAACGACGAACCTGCTGGTCACACACCTATGACCAACCCTCAGAAGATCTGCACCCATCACAGATCAGGCAACTCCCGAGGGATGATCTTTCCTGCTGGATTCCGGGGCAGCGACGGGAGGAAGGTGACGTCTCGGGGGACGGAGGAGCGCATGAGATATGCCTGGATGTGTGCACGAACCTGTTCTGCCTCAAGGGCGGCGCCTTTACGGAGGACGATGAAGGCGGCGAGGCTTTGTCCGTAGGTCGCGTCAGGCACGCCGATCACCGCTACTTCTTGCACTTGCGGCAGCTGTCCGATCAAGGTTTCCACCGGGCCGGGGAATACGTTCTCACCGCCCGAGACGATCATTTCATCTTCCCGACCGTCGACGAAGAGCAGCCCGTCATCGTCCAGGTGACCCAGGTCGCCCGTGGCGATCATTCCCTGGCGCCGTTCCAGTCCCGGAGAAGTTGACTCGCACGAGGTGTAACCGCTGAAGAGCAGCGCATTGCTGACGAAGATCCGCCCTACCTCACCGGTAGGTACCTGCTCACCGTCTTGCCCGAGCACGGTCACACGGGTGCCGCGCGGGGGCCGGCCAGCCGTGTCGGGGCTACGACGCAGGTCGGATGGGGTCGCGACGCTCACGCAGGAGACCTCCGTCGAGCCATAAACGTTGAAAAGTACCTCCCCATAGGCGTCCATGAACCGGGTGGCGAGTCGAGCTCGCAGCGGCGCGCCGCCTACTAGCACGAGCCGGAGCCCGGGCGGTGTTTGCTCCGGACGGTCCAGGAGCTGTTCCAGCATGACCGGTGCCGCAATCAGGACCGTGCACCGTTCTTCCGCCAGCATGCGCAGTGTCTCGGCGGGGTGGAAGCGCCGCTGCATCACGACCGTGGCCCGCAAAGCGAGAGCGGCCTGGACAGCCGAGTGCCCCCATGTACCGAAGAGCGGCACAGCGATCAGAACGCGATCACCGACGCGCAATGGAATACGCGTCAGAAGTGCCAGAAGCGGCTTCGGGCTAGGCGGCCGAGACAGTGCCGCGCCCTTCGGCACCCCGGTCGTCCCGGCCGTGAGCACGACGACTCGCCCCACACGCCGCCGCGGCCACACAGGCATGCGCCCCCGTTGGGGAATCTGCTGGTCAGCGAGCGACCCTGTCGTGGGCAGGCGAGGCGCATGAACCCGGACCGACCCATCCCATGGCAGTTCAACCGTCGATACCGAGTCCACCCAGCCAGCGAACTCCGCTTCGTGGCAGAGCACGTTCAGGCGCTGCTCCAGCGCCACATCCGTCAACTGCGCGGGCTTCAGGTGTGTGTTCAGCAGCACAGCATCGGCTCCGGCCACCAGTGCCGCCACCATTCCTTCCAGGGCTCCCCGGTGATTACGGCACAACACCCCCACCCGGGTCGCCCGGAGCGCCTGCAGCGCCCGCGCGACCTCCGTCACCCGAACCAACAGCTCCTCGTAGGTGACCTGCCCCTCCTCGTCCACAACCGCTACGCTGTTGGGCGACCGGCGGGCGGCTGCGTGCACTTCCCCCGCTGGACCCAACCCCCACTTCCCAAAGGCGAGCAATTGTCTGGCCATCCGCCACGGCCTGCCCGGCCGCAGGAGACCACTGCGCATCAGGGTCCTTAGCAAGGTCCACCGCCCGAGGGCCTATTCATGCGGCCTGAGCTGGGAATTGGCGCGTAGGCATCCACGTATGGCCGGCCAGACAGTTGCTGTACTGCGCGCATGACCTCATCGGTGACGGCTCGGCTGGAGACTTCGCCGAACTCCATCGGTCTGCCGAATCGGATCGTCACCTTTCCGATCCTTGGCAGTCTTCTCCCCGGTGGGAGGATCCGGTCTGTACCGATCAATGCCACCGGCACCACAGGTGCCCGACTCGCTAGCACGAGTCGGCCTACCCCGGTGCGCCCTCGGTGAAGACGCCCGTCAGGCGAACGCGTTCCCTCCGGGAAGATCCCGAGGGCACCCCCCTGGTGCAACACAGCAGCGGCGTTGGCGATCGCCTCCTCCGCCGCTGCCCCTCCCGAGCGGTCCACCGGGATCATCCGGATGGCCTTGAAGAACCACCGTACAGCGAGGCCTCGCAGTCCACGTCTCGTGAAGTACTCCTGCTTGGCCGCGAACACGACACGCCGTCGTACCAGCAGCTGTACCAAAGCCGGGTCCAGGAACGACAGATGGTCACATGCAAGAATCAGCGGGCCTTCCACTAGGACGTGCTGCACGCCCTCAGCACTCAGCCCGCATAGAAGCCGCAGAATCGGTCCAGGAAAGAGATAGCGCAACGTCCAATAGAGCATGTCAGATCCTCAGGCCGACCGGAGTCGAGTGCAGGGGGAGGCTCCCTCGGCGCGCAGGCACGAGCACCAGGTCCGCAGCCAGACGCAGACTGGGGGTATTCAGCCGTGCACGGTGCTCCTCGATGAGGTGAGCCAGCTCGCCGAACGAGTTGGGGCAGTTCTGCTGCCACCAGGCCAAACGCGCACGGGGCCTCTGGCCGGCCGCCTGCAGGACCTTTTCGCGCTCGATGGGATGTCGGTAGACGAGGCCGACCATCACGTTGGTCCTTCTATTCGCAAGGTCGTCCCAGAAGTCGATCACGTCATCGGCTAGTTTCCCGACGATTCCGAAGCTTGCGAACTGCTCGACCATCCCAGTCTCAGGCACGGCGCCATTGAAGAGGCCAATCACGTGGGCGAGGCACTCCCCGAGCCCCCCAGAGTCCAGCACCACACTCTCGAAGCACCGATCGAAGTCCGGCGCTGACTGGGTAAGGGCCACGTATCGGTCGTAGGAGCCCGACAGTCTACTCACCAGGAATTCTCGGATCGCATGCTGCTCCGGGTGGGGCTGCAGAAAGTCACCCAGGGCGAGTAGCCGCCTCTGCACAAGTTCACCCGCGAAGACATCAGCCAGCTCAAGAGAATGCCCATTGCCGAGCCTCACCTCGTACTCGTCATCGAACGCGCCGACGAGTCGGTTGAGGTGAACGACCAACCGCCCCGTCTCCTCCCTGAGCGGGCAGCCGGCCAGCTCGGCGTAGCCGTCGAGCAGAAGGTTCATCATTGCGTCATATACCGCAACGCGGATACGCGCCTGCAACCTACTGCCGCCATCAAGGCCACGGCGGTAGGGTCGACCGGCAAGGTGACGCGCGAAGCGCGCCAGGAAAGGCGCGGCCTGTGAGGCGAGACGCAGGTTTGAGGTGCCGGGCGGCATTCTCCTCACCCCTCCCGCGCTGAGGTTACGACCGTGGCGGACCGCAGGAGGGCTTGGACCAGCGACTCGATCATAGGTGGATTGTCCCTACCCGACAGGAGATCCCGCGCCTGCGTAGTGAGCTCCCGGGCCCGCCGGTCCAGGTCTTGACGGAGGGTCTCCGCGACGCCGAGCTCATCGGCCATTGCAAGGAGCCAGTTCCAATCTGCCTCTCGGGCGTCCGCTCCCCTCAGCCGATGAACGACCAAGTCGGCTGTTGCCCGCTCGCCCCGGGCGGCCAGCAACTGGCACAGCGTGATCAACGGCCAGGTCGGCTTCCCGCCACGCAAATCCTCCAGGGCTGGACGGCGAAGTACCCCGTCCGAGCCGAATACGTCCAGGTAGTCGTCCACGAGCTGGTAGAGCGCTCCCGCTTTGGTCCCGAACTCTTCCGCCGATTTCATGATGGCCTCCGGCGCGCCGGAGAGAAGAGCCGCGATCCAGGCGGCGCAGCCGAACATCGCGCCGGACTTGTACCCGATCATTTGTTCATAAGGGTAGTCGCCAATCTCGGGGTACCACCCGTCGCCCCAGCCGATGTCGATGGTCTGCCCCAGATAGAGGTGCATCGTAGCTGTGCCGACGCGTTCATGTACGCGCAGCTTTTCGATGGGCTCCAGCGTTGCCGAACGACGCAGCGGCTGGAAGGAGAGGGCTCGAATCAATCCTGCCGCGTTTAGAGCAGTGCTGACCCCTGACGTTGTGTGCACTGTCGGCATCCCCCGCCTAACGGCCGATTTATCCTGGACGTCATCAAGGATGAGCGAGGCCAGGTGGTAGAGTTCCACCCCGACGGCACCGGCGACTGTACGCCAGGGATCACCACCCAGGACATCAGCCAGGGCGAACATAAAGAGCGGGCGCAGCCTCTTACCCTTCCGGCCGAGTTGCCCGCGGACCAGCTTCTCCATCTCGGGTGCGTACTGCCAGGGCCAGTACTCCAGCTCGTCGTCGATCAGTCGGTCGATCTCGGCAAGCGGCTCGGCGTACCAGGCGCTCAAGGTCTCAGACATCAGTTTCTCCCAGCGCGACGCGGACGACAGAACGTGCTCCCGGAAACAGCGTCGGCAACGCCGCAGCGAAGTACCGGGGGTGCCGAACGGAGAATGCGGTAAGCATCGCCAACCCGTCTGAAGAGAGCCCGGCATTTCCCTCGGTGAAGGCCAGACACTTCTGCTTACTCTCGTGCTCGCTGCCCAGCCGAACCGTCAGCAGTGACATGGCGGCAGTGGCATAGCGCCAGTAGCCTCGCCGATCGCTGTCACTGGGCGGTCGGCCGGCTTCCAATCTGACGAGCAACGGCGACAGGGCGATCACTGACGCAATGAAGTCCAGGTATTCTTGTCGCATACCAGGGAATTCCGCATGGCGCCTCGCGACCACCCGTGCAAGTTGTCGAACCTTTGCATTCCTGATGCCCCCTGTCCACGCTCGCTCGGCAGTGAGCCCGAACAGTCGGAGCAGAAACACACGCTCCGCTGCCCCGTCGAGCGTTGAGCGGGCCAGAGCGTCGCGCACACCCGGCGCACGGACGGCAGTCAGGGTAGGTGCAGTGAGGTAACTCAGGAAGACGAACGCCCCGGCAGTTTCCAGCAGGCCTTGGCCGGACCAGACAGCACGAATTGCCGCGAGATCTGATTCGCTCACGTGGGAGGCAGCGTAGCGCTCGAGGACCGAACTTTCCACAGGAGATCGGTCGACCGGAAATCTTCTCCCCTGCCAGGTAATTTTCGTCGATGAGGACACAGAGCAAGCTCTCAGATCACCTGAGGAGAGTTCTTCCGCCCACTCAATACCACACCCTTCCGCCGTGCTCATTTCATTCAATCCTCTCGGCCATGCCGTCTCGCGCCGAAATTGACATGAAGAACGGTCAGCATTTCACCGCCAGGCCCAAGGCAGGGCTCCTTCAAACCGAACCGCCCCCGTAATGCCACCGCGCACCCCTTGCCGACCGCCTCGGTCCACCTTGCAGCTAATGGGTCTGCGGTCGCTGAGTAACGTGAAAAGTTAGCGAACATAGCGATCCACGTAATCGCGCCCGGATAACCGGTGGATTTCACGCATGATCTCGCCGGT
Organism: Kitasatospora sp. NPDC048545; assembly: GCF_040651155.1. NCBI lineage: Bacteria > Bacillati > Actinomycetota > Actinomycetes > Kitasatosporales > Streptomycetaceae > Kitasatospora > Kitasatospora sp. NPDC048545. The sequence goes on along the minus strand of NZ_JBEZIQ010000088.1, from coordinate 2,532 downwards.
GACCGCGCGCATCGCCTCGCCCTCTCGGGGCGGCATGGCCCACGCGGAGAAGACGATTGGACGACCCACCCGAATCCTTACCCGCTGGAAGGCTGGGGATTTCCGCACAGGCGGCAAAAGTAAGTCCGTGTTGAGCATCGCCACAGGTACAACAGGTGCACCAGTGGCTAGAACGACCCTGCCGATTCCGGTCTTGCCTCGGTGGAGCCGTCCGTCCCGCGCGATGCCGCCCTCCGGGTACAGGCAAAAGAGTCGTCCAGCGGTCAAGGCAATATGCGCCGCATCCACCAAGGATTCCACCGCCGACCCGCCTGCCGGATCCACGGGTACCGCCCCACAGGTGCTGAGAAAGCTCCTCATGAGGAACCCGGATAGGCCAGGTCGCCGATAGAAGCGGGCGTTGGCCACGAAGATCAACTGGCGGTCGACGGCGAGTTGCAGAAAGCCGGGGTCGGCCCACGACAGATGATTGCTCACGACGATGGCAGCACCTTCAGAGGGCACGTTCTCCAGGCCCTCCACGACGGGACGGTAGGCAGCTTTGACAACAGGTCCTGGAAAGATATTTCGTAGGAGCCACCAGGCACTCAAGACGGCTCAACCTCACGTGCAGCCGTGGCCGACCGTGCCACCGGCCCTCCCCAAACGGAGGGCAGCAGCATCAGGTCACCTGCGACGCCCAAGGAACGGGTCGACAGCGCCGAGCGGTGCGAGGCAAGGATCTCCGTAAACGAGGAGAATGCGCGAGGGCAGCGGGCTCGCCACCAGCGGAATCCCACGCGCGGAGCGACGTCCGCATGTGCCGCAAAGACCTGATACTCCTCCGGATACTCACGGATTATCCCTGATAGGATATTTGCGACATCCTCGCGATAGTCAGACCACACGTCTAGCATATCGTCGGCGAGCTTTCCGACTACTCCGAGATGCGCGAACTCGGAAATCAATTCCGCCGTGGGAGCATGTCCGTTGAAGATGCCGATGACGTGTGCGGTACAGGTGAGGAAACCGCCAGAGTCCAACTCGATCATCTCAAGCTGATGTGAAATATCCCTAACCGTCTCACTGGAACGCGTTAGTTGGAGATAGCGCTTATAGTTGTCCGCTGCGAAGCATTCAAGGAAGTTACGGATGGAATGGCGCTCAGGATGGTCTGCTAGAAATTCAGAGAGAGCATCCATATGCACCTGCAGGGGCCCTGAGCCAAGAATATCGCCAAACTCCATCGACCCACCCTCGCGCGTTCTGCGTTCATACTCGTCATCGAAGGCTGCCATGAGTCGGTAGAGCAGGATAACGAGTGCGCCCGTCTCGGGCCGAAGGCGGCGGCCTGTCAATTCTGCGTAACCATTGAGAAAGTGGTTGATAACGCTATCGTAGACTGCCGAACGCGCACCCGCGCGCACCTTTGACCACGCACTCTCCTCGCGATTTACAGGCCTACCGAGCCGATATGGTCGCTTAGTCAAGTGCCAAAGGGAATAGCGTGAGATCGTGACCAGAAGAAATGCCTGATGGAGACCGGATACCCGCTGCCACGGATCCGCCCCGCCCGAGTCGTGAATCATATTAAAGGCCTGCCACGGCTAGAACCAGCAGTGCAATTCCCAAGATAGGGGATAACAGGCATGGCTGGCGCGATCGGAGGTGCTTCCGCACGCCGCGCGCGATGCCGTCACCGCGCCGTGCCAGGCGCTGAACGAGGCCACGCCTCCACCCGCCGTCCCCGGTGGCGGGGCGTCAGGCCTTCCGGGTACCGCGTAGCTGGCAGAACGTCACCAGGGTTACGGGCGCTGCCACCACGGTGCCATCACCGTTCACTCGAACGAGAACAACGAGCCTGTCATTACTGACAGACCCGCTGGTCACATACGTCGGGACGACAGGATTTGAACCTGCGACCCCTTGCCCCCTATGACCCCAGAACCCCACAGGGCTGGCTCAGGTGGCCGAGGTGGGAGTGCCGACGGCAATGCCCTGAACCCGCCATGCCTCCGCCTCCGCGGCTTCGGACTCCTCAGTTCTCCCACGTGCGGCCAGCACGCGCGACTGGTAAAGCAGTGCATCGGCGAGTTGGCGATTGAACTCACCCGCATCGGCCCGTTCCAGCCTGCGATAGACCCGAACCGCCTGGTTCACCGCCGCAAACGCCATCGCAGGGCATTTTGCCGCATTGCATGCCATCGCCCGGATCGTGAACCCATATAGGTGCAGATCTTCTGAGGGTGCGTAGAAGACCGGCGTGACCTGCACAGTCACACATCTGCCTGTCCTGTGGGGCGCCTCGCGCAGGCGGCGTCTGTGCTGGTCGGCGCGACTCGTGGTCGTGTCCCATGAAGTGGTGTAGTGGTCGTGCGCCAACAGTCATGAAGTGGGCGGGAGTTCATCGCGGCCGGGGTTGGCGGGGTAGATCTTCTCCATGCTGGCCTCGGGCAGGTACTGAAGTTGAATCCGTGATGTCGCTCGGATGGGTGAATCAGTAGCGTTCGCCTGCCTGCGGAGGGTCGGCCCCGGTAGTCGTGTGCTGTGAGG
>NZ_JBEZIQ010000087.1:0-30252 GCF_040651155.1 Kitasatospora sp. NPDC048545 | reverse complement strand
CGGACATTCTCGGGCTCCTCACCCTCGTGCGGCTGATGGCCCCACACTCCCGTGCACGCCGGACACCCTGGTGTCCGCCGCCCGCACCGCCGGTGCCGGGTGGGCGGGGGCCAGGAACCGGGTGGGGCGGGATCAGTCCTTGGCGACGCCGGGGTAGTGGCGCAGGAACAGCGCCTCGACCAGGGCCATCCGCTCGATCTCGGTGGGGTCGACGCTCTCGTTGGGTGCGTGGATGAGGCAGCGCGGCTCCTCCACGCCCATCAGGATCAGCTCGGCGTCGGGGAAGGTGGAGGCGAGGACGTTGCAGAGCGGGATGGATCCGCCCTGGCCGAGGTACGCGATCGGCCTGCCGTAGGCCTCGCGCATGGCGCGGTCGAGTGCAACGTAGGCGGGTCCGTCGGTGGCGGCGCGGAACGGTGAGCCGGTGCCCTCGCGTTCGACCTCGACCCGGGCGCCCCAGGGGGCCGCGGCCCTGAGGTGGGCCGTCAGGGCGTCGGCGGCCGCGGCGGCGTCCGTTCCCGGCGGTACCCGCAGGCTGACCCGGGCCCTGGCGCGGGCGGGGACGGCGGCGGCCGAGCCGACCACGGGCGGGCAGTCGATGCCGAGCACGGTGACGGCGGGGCGGGCCCACAGCCGGTCGGCGACCGTGCCGGAGCCGGTCAGCCGCACGCCGTCCAGCACCCCGGCGTCGGCGCGGAACTGCTGCTCGTCGTAGCCGGCGCCCGGCCAGCCGCCGTCGGCGTCCAGGCCCTGGACGCGGGTGCCGCCGTCCGGGTCGCGCAGCGAGTCCAGGATCCGGATCAGCGCGGCCAGGGCGTCCGGGGCCGGGCCGCCGAACATCCCCGAGTGCACGTCCCCGGCCAGGGTGGAGACCGTGACCACGACGTTGGCGAGGCCGCGCAGCGAGGTGGTGGCGGTCGGGACGCCGACGGCGGCGTTGCCGGTGTCGCAGATCAGCAGCGCGTCGGCGCGCAGCTCGTCGGCGTGTCCGGGGACGTAGGCCTCCAGTCCGCCGGTGCCCTGTTCCTCGGAGCCCTCGACCACCAGCTTGAGCCCGACCGGGAGGTCATCGCCGAGCGCGCGCAGCGCGGTGAGGTGCATGACGATGTTGCCCTTGCAGTCGGCGGCACCGCGTCCGTACCAGCGGCCGTCGCGTTCGGCGAGTTCGAACGGCGGTGTCTGCCAGGCGGCGTCGTCCAGCGGTGGCTGGACGTCGTAGTGGCTGTACAGCAGGACGGTCGGCGCGCCGGGCGGCGGCGGGCGGTGGCCGAGGACGGCGTGGCTGCCGTCCGGCGTCTCGGCCAGGCGCACGTCGTCCAGCCCGGCGTCGGCGAACGCCGCGGCGACCCACTCGGCGGCCCGTCGGCAGTGCTCGGGCGGGTACTGCCGGGCGTCGGCGACGGACGGCATCGCCACCAGTTCGGCGAGGTCGGCCTTGGCCCGCGGCATCAGCGCGGCGATCCGGGCGGCGAGGTCGTCGGCCGCGCCCGGGGCGGCGGTCGGCTCAGTCATTGATGACGTCCGCGGTCTTGAGGTCGTCGATCTGTTCCTGGTAGTCAGCCAGCTTGTCCGGGCAGTAGACCTTGATCACCTCGGCGCCGGCTTCGAGGATCTGGCGGTCGACGATGACCGGGCGCATGCCGGGACCGCCGGCCCCGTTGCTGAGCTGGGTGAGCCACAGTCCCTGCCGCAGGTCCGAGTTGGGGCGGTCGCAGACCGCTCCGCCGTCGGTGCCCAGCGTCAGGGCGATGTTGTGCGGGTTGCGGGCGGCGAAGCCCTTGGCGACCAGGGCGTCGTTCAGCTGGTTCGCCTTCCGGTAGGCCTCGTTGGTGGCCTTCTGCTGGGTGTAGGTGAGCAGGCCGGCGATCATCATGCCGACCAGCACCACGATCGCACCGATGTAGATCCACCGGTGCTGGGATGCCATCCGGGTCGGGCTCATGCCACCGACTCCTCCGTGGTGTCGGCGTCGGGCTGGCGCCAGCTCGGCTTGCGCGCTTTCAGGAAGGAGAACGGGATCACGACTCCGAGGAGCAGGAGGCCGCCGCCGACGATGCCGATGTAGGCCCAGACGCTACTGCCGCCGAACTGCGAGGACGGGACGAATCCGATCACCATGGCCAGCGCCGAGGCGACGAAGCCGACCACGCAGATCGTGGTGAGCAGCGGTGCGCGGTAGCCGCGCGGGTGGTCGGGCTGCTTGCGGCGCAGCTGGATGGCGGCGAGGAACATCAGGAGGTACATGATCAGGTAGACCTGGGTGGTGATCACCGAGAAGATCCAGTAGACGCTGGAGACGTCGGGGATCAGCGCGTAGAGCAGGGCGATGACCGTGGTGAGGAGGCCCTGGGTGACGAGGATGTTCTGCTGGATGCCGTGGGGGTTGAGCTTCTGCAGGAACGGCGGCAGGTAGCCCTCCTGGCGGGAGATCAGGAGCAGGCCCTTGGACGGTCCGGCGAGCCAGGTGAGCATGCCGCCGAGGGAGGCGGAACACAGTGCGATCGCGACGATCGGGACGAGCCAGCCGATGTGGAAGTACTGGAAGAAGGCGTCGAAGGCCTGCATGACGCCGGCGGTGAGGCTGAGCTGGTCGGCCGGGATGACCCAGCTGACGGCGAGGGCCGGCAGGATGAAGATCAGCAGGACCATGCCCATGGCCAGGAACATCGCCTTCGGGAACTCCTTGGCGGCGTCGCGCAGCTTGTTGACGTGGACGGCGTTCATCTCCATGCCGGAGTAGCTGAGGAAGTTGTTGACGATCAGCACCAGGCTGGCGATGCCGGTCCACTGGGGGAAGACGTGCGAGGCGTCCATCGGCGCGGCCGAGGGGTTGCCCTGCCCGAGGAAGACGAACCCGAGCAGGACCAGCAGGGTGCCGGGGATCAGCGTTCCGATGATCAGGCCCCAGGAGGCCAGGCCGGCGACGGCGTTGGTGCCGCGGGAGGACACCCAGACGCCGGTCCAGTACAGGACCACGATGACGATCGCGGTGTAGACCCCGTTGCTGGCGAGGGCGGGGTTGATCACGTAGGAGATCGTGCTCGCCACGAAGGCGAGCAGACTGGGGTAGTAGAAGATCGTCATGGCGAACTGGCACCACACGGCCAGGAAGCCCAGCGGCTTCGACAGCCCCTGCGCCACCCAGTTGTAGACCCCGCCCGTCCAGCCGGAGGCCAGCTCCGCCGACACCAGGGCCGTCGGCAGCAGGAACACGACGGCGGGCAGCAGGTAGAGGAAGACGCAGGCGAGGCCGTACACCGCCATGGTCGGCGCGGCGCGCAGGCTCGCGACCGAACTGGTCGTCATCAGGGCCAGCGTGAGCCAGGTGATCTTGTTCGCCCCGGCCGCGGCCCGCGCGGCATCGACCGCCCTCGCGCCCGCACCCCCCGCCCGGCCCGCATCACCACCCGGCGTGTCCACGGTGCTCAACAGGTGCCTCCTCGACTGGTTCGTCGACGCCCCGTGCGTCGAGTCCGATCGTGGCGGCCGCTCCCGGGCGTCGCACGCCCGCTTGCGCTGTTGGGTGGGAGCGCGGGCCCGTACGGCCCTTCCGGCTTGCGTCCGGGCCCGCGCCCGCCCCGGTGCCGGTCGGTGACCGGCACCGCGGTCGGAGCGGTGGGCCCGGCCGCGGAGCGTCAGCGGGCGGTCAACGGCGCTGGAGGGACTTGACGTTGTCGCCGAACGTCCAGCCCTTCGAGCCGTCCCAGTTCACCGACCAGGTCATGAGACCCTTCAGCGCGCCGCCGAAGGCGTTCCAGGACTGGCCGACCAGGCCCGGGTCCATGTAACCGCCGCCCGCACCGGGCTGGGCCGGCAGGCCGGGCACCTGTTTGTCGTAGGGCACCTTGACGGTGGTGCCCTGGATGGTCAGGCCGTTGTTCAGGCAGGTGGTCTGCTGGGTGAAGCCCTGCACGGTACCGGCCTGGTAGGAGTCACCGGAGCAGCCGTACATGCTCCCGTTGTAGTACTGCATGTTCAGCCACCACAGCTGCCCGTTGTCGGCGTACTTCTTGACGATCGGCAGGTAGGCGCCCCAGATCGACCCGTAGGTGACGCTTCCGCCGGTGACGTACGCGGTCTCGGGGGCCATCGTCAGACCGAAGCCGGCGGGCATCCGGGCCAGCACCCCGTCGATGATCCGGATCAGGTTGGACTGGGAGGGGGACAGCGTGGTGATGCTGCCGCTCCCGGACAGGCCGGTCTCGATGTCGATGTCGATCCCATCGAAGTTGTACTTCTTGAGGATCGGGACGACGGTCGCCACGAACCGGTCGGCGACGGCGCTGGAGCTCAGGTCGATGCCCGCGGCGGCGCCGCCGATCGACATCAGGATCGTCGCCCCGGCCGCCTTGGCCTGGCACATCTCGGCGGGGGTCGAGACCTTGACGTTGGCGTCCATGCCGTCCTGCCACTGGACGGTGCCGTCCGAGAGGATCACCGGGAAGGCGGCGTTGATGACGTTGTATCCGTGCGCGGCGATCCGGCTGTCCGTGACGGGGACCCAGCCCATGCCGGGGTGGACACCGTTCGCGGCGCCGTCCCAGTTCTCCCAGTACCCCTGGAGGACCTTGCCGGACGGCTTGGGCTTCGTGGGGCAGGTGTCGCCGGGGGGCGTGGTGGTCGGGGGCGTGGTGGTGGGCGGCGTGCTGGTGGGCGGCGTGGTCGTCGGCGGGGCGGTGGTGGGCGGCGCGGTGGTGGGCGTGGTGGCGGTCGGCGTGGGGATGCTGCCGCCGGGGCCGCTGAGCGACACGTCGTCCGCGTAGTAGGCGGGCTGCCCGTACCAGCCGTGCAGGTAGACGGTCACCGAAGTGGTGCTCGGCCCGGTGGAGAAGGCGACGCTGAGCCGGCCGTACGACGGGCTGCTCGGTGTCCAGGTGGACTGGGCGCCGCTGAGGCCGGTGCCGGTGGCACCCAGGTAGACGTAGCTGCCCTCGACGTAGGCGCTCAACGTGTACTGGGAGTCGGGCTGCACGCTGACGGTCTGGGTGCACTGGGCGTCGTCCTGGCCGGTGGGCGTGGCCTGGAGCGCCGAGGTGCCGGAGTGGACCGGACTGCCGACGGCGACGCCGGAGCCTCCGGAACAGCTCCAGCCGGAGAGTCCGTTCTCGAATCCGGGGTTGGTCACCAGCTCGGTGATGGCGGCCCCGGCCGTGACGGTGCCGGCCACGGCGATGCCGGCTCCGATGACGGCGGCGGCGCTCACCACGGCGAGGGAGCGGATGAGGACGGTCGGCCGGTGCTCGGCGCGTCCGGCGCCGCCGACCCGGGCGCGTTCCACGGTCGCCCGTTGCGGGCGGGTGGTCCGGACCGGCTCTCCTGCGGCCCGGCCGGCTTCGGGGCGGCCCTGGTCCGGGCCGGGGCGGAACCCGTCCGACGGGCGTGGGGTGCGCGGCCTTCGACGGAACATGCGGTGCTCCCTTCCCGCCGAGCGTCATGGACATGACCGACGCGTGGGGGCGTGACGCCCGGCCCTGGGTGAGGTGGGGACATGTGGGGCTGTGCCGGTCCGGATCGTAGGAGGGGCCACCAGGCCCGTCAATAGGTCTGGACCAATTGGCGAAACGGCGGCAAGTCCGCCCACACCGCCGCCCGCCGGCCCGGCCGAACCACCGGGGCGGGCCGTCACCGACGGCCCGCCCCGGTCCCACCACTGGTCACGCGTCAGACGAGCGGCTTCCCCGCCGGGGCCGGCACGGCCGCGACGAGCGCCGTGATCTCCGCGGCGAGCCGCGGGCCGAGCTCGCCCCAGCCCTCCTTGTAGCCGTAGACGCCCGCCAGGGAGCGGGCCTCGTAGTCACCGTTCATGATCTCGATGTCGTCGGCGGTGATGAGCGCGGGGTGGGCGACGCCGACGGCCGACGAGACCTTCATCAGCTCCCTGCGCAGGGTGCGCAGGTAGGAGGCGGCACGGGTGGCCTTCGAGGTCGGGTCGAGGCCGCGGGCCAACCACGGGTTCTGCGTCGCTATCCCGGTGGGGCACTTGTCGGTGTGGCACTTCTGCGCCTGGATGCAGCCGATCGACAGCATCGCCTCCCGGGCCACGTTGATCATGTCGACCCCCAGCGCGAAGGCGACCGCGGCGTTCTCCGGCAGGCCGAGCTTGCCGGAGCCGATGAAGGTCAGGTCGTCCGTCAGTCCCAGCTCGGCGAAGGTGCCGTAGACCCGGGAGAAGCCCATCCGGAACGGCAGCGACACCGAGTCGGCGAACATCCGCGGCGCCGCCCCGGTACCGCCCTCGCCGCCGTCGACCGTCACGAAGTCGACCCCGCGGTCACCCCGCGCCATCAGCGTGGCCAGCTCCTGCCAGAAGCCCGTCTCCCCCACCGCGCTCTTCACCCCGACCGGCAGACCGGTCTCGGTGGCGAGCAGTTCGACGAAGTCGAGCATCGAGTCGACGTCGGAGAACGCGGTGTGCCGCGACGGGGAGGCGCAGTCCCGACCGACCGGGATGCCGCGGATCCCGGCGATCTCCGGGGTCACCTTCGCGCCCGGCAGCATGCCGCCCAGCCCCGGCTTGGCGCCCTGGGAGAGCTTGATCTCGATCGCCTTGACCGGGGCCCCGGCGACCACGTCCTTGAGCTTGTCCAGGTTGAAGCTGCCGTCCTCGTTGCGGCAGCCGAAGTACGCCGTACCGAGCTGCAGGACGAGGTCACCGCCCTTGCGGTGGTAGGGCGAGAGACCGCCCTCACCCGTGTTGTGCATCGTGCCCGCCAGCGCCGCCCCCTCGTTGAGCGCCGAGATGGCCGCGCCGGAGAGCGAGCCGAAGCTCATCGCCGAGACGTTCACCACGCTCGCCGGCCGGAAGGCCCCGGCACGCCCGCGCGGCCCGCCGAGCACCTTGGCCGAGGGCAGCGGGGCCTGCGGGTCGTGGAGGTCGGGCAGGGCGTCGGCGAACGTGCGCTGCTTCAGGTAGGCGTGCCCCTGGACATGCTCGACGTCCACCTCGGTGCCGAAGCCGAAGTAGTTGTTCTCCTCCTTCGCCGACGCGTAGATCCAGGTGCGCTGGTCCCGGCTGAACGGGCGCTCCTCCTCGTTGGAGGTCACGATGTACTGCCGCAGCTCCGGACCGATCGTCTCCAGCAGGTACCGGGCGTGCCCGATCACCGGGAAGTTCCGCAGCAGCGCGTGCTTCTTCTGCACGAGGTCGCGGGCAGCCAGGAGCGCCACCGCTGTTGCGGCGGCCGCGCCGATCTTCCGGGCTTGCATGGGCGTTCCTCCTCGATGCACGACTCCCCCCGCGGCACGCGGGGAGCGTCGTCGTGTCCTGTCGGGCGTCGGACGGCGGGCAGCCGGCCGCGCGGGCGGCGGCGTCCGTCGAATGAATGCGACTCGATGGTAGGAGGCCTCCCGGACGGGCCCGCCGCCAGGGGTCCGGTCCGCGGTCCGGCCGGCACCCGGTGCGAGGGGTGGGACCGGTGCAACGCGTGGTACCGGCACGTGCCTGGCGTTCCGGTGTCCAGCAGACGGCATTCAGCCGGAGTACACGCCGTTTCAAGCTTGTGTCAGCAGAGTTCGGCCTCGTGCCTACCTCACACTCTCGTACCGGCGTCGCCTCCGTCTGCGCCGCGGCTTTGACGTTCTCGGGTCTGGTCGTCACCGGACTGCTCGGCGCGCAGCCCGCGGCTGCCGCCGACCCGGCCGGCTACCAGAACGTCCGGATCAACGAGGTCACCTCGGCGAACAGCGACACGGTGGAGCTGTACAACACCGGCTCGACCGCGGTGAGCATCAGCGGCTGGAAGATGTCGGACGACGGCTTCTCGCCGCAGTCCTTCAGCCCGTCCGCCGGCAGCATCCCGGCCGGTGGCTTCGTCACCTTCAACTCGCCCAAGGGACTGGGCGACTCGGACAAACTGGTGATCTACACCGCCGACGGCACCGTGGTCGACCGCGTCGACTGGGCCACCGGCGGCGCGAAGCCCGCGATGGCGCGCTGCGGCGGCGACGGCACCGGCGCGTGGGTGACCACGACCGCCACGACCACGTTCGGCGCCGCGAACGCCCCGGGCTGCCCGTCGTCGACCCCGGCGACGAGCCGGGTGCGGATCAACGAGGTCACCTCGGACGGCGCGGACACCGTGGAGCTGTACAACGGCGGCACGAGTGCGGTCGGCATCGGCTCGTGGAAGTACGTCGACAACGACACCAGCCACTCCCCGGTCTCGATCTCCTCCTCCTCGCCGAGCGCGACCAGCATCCCCGCGGGCGGCTACATCACCTTCGACTCCTCGCTGGGCCTGGGGGACAACGACTCGCTCTTCCTCCTCGACGCCAACGGCACCACCGTCGACTCGGTGACCTGGGCGACCGGCGGCGCCAAGCCGTCCACCGAGCGCTGCGCCAACGGCACCGGCTGGTTCCGGACCTCCACCACCGCGACGCTCGGCGGCGCGAACTCCTGCACGGGCGGCGGCGGTGGCGGGGGCGGAGGCCAGACCGGACGGCTGCTCGGCGGCGGCGGCGCCCTCACCAGCGGCTGCACCCCGGAGGCGCCCTCCGGCACGGGTTCCACCCCGGCGGGCACCCTGGCCTGGCCGGGCGGGCTGGACGTCACCATCGCCGACAACGTCTGCGCGTTCACCACGTCCACCGGCCCCGAGGGCCGTGACCTGAGCGGCCTCGCGTTCGACCCGGCGAACCCGTCGGTGCTCTGGGCGGCCAAGAACAAGAACTGGCTGTACAAGCTGGTCAAGAGCAACGGCAAGTGGATCCCGGACCCGTCCTGGAGCGCGACCGGCAAGCAGATCCGCTTCGCCGGGGGCACCGGCCAGCCGGACTCCGAGGGCCTGACGGTCGGCGGCAACGGCCACGTCTACGTGACCTCCGAACGCGACAACTCCGACAACACGGTCCCCAAGGACACGATCATGGAGTTCGACCCGGCCGCGACCGGATCGACGCTCACGCCCGTCCGCCAGTGGGACATGACCTCGCAGTTCCCCCAGCTCGACACCGGCAGCAAGGACGACGCCAACCTGGGCTTCGAGGGCGTCGGCTACGTGCCGGACAGCTGGCTGACCGCCAACGGCTGGGTCGACCCGCTGACCCACGCCGCCTACGACCCGGCGAACTACCCGCTGCACGGATCCGGCCTGTACGCCGCCGGCCTGGAGTGGGACGGCACGCTGCACGTCTACGGCCTCAACTCCGACGGCACGTTCACCACGTTCGGCACCATCGCGACCGGCAAGGCCTCCGTGATGGACGTGACTTTCGACGCCGGGACCCAGCGCATCATCGCGACCTGCGACAACACCTGCGGCGAGACGCACACCCTGATGAAGGTCGACTCCACCGGCGCGATCGTTCCGGACGTGACCTACACGAACCCGGCCGTCATGCCGATCGACAACCTGGAGGGCTTCGCGCTCGCGCCGACCTCGACCTGCGTCAACGGCTTCCGCGAGGCGGTCTGGAGCGACGACGGCATCTACGGCTTCGGCTCCGGCAGCTCCTCCTCCGGACACTCGCTCTACAGCGGCACCTTCCCCTGCTGATCCCTCCGCCACGCCGGAACCGGTCCCGCCCCGCCTCCGCCTCCGCGCCGAGGCGGAGCGGGACCGGACGAGGCACCCGCGGAACGCGCAGTGACGGAGCTCCCGGTCGACGGCCGGGAGCTCCGTCGTGCGGTGCTGCACGCGCCACTCCGAGCGCGCCGACCGACCAGCGGCTCCGGGGCCGGAGCACCGCCGGTCACCCCGAAGTCACCGGCGCCCGACCGGCGTCTGCGGGCGCGGTCCGCCCACCACGGGCGCGGCCTCCGGAACCGTTCCTCCGCCACCACCGTCCAACGGCGGGCACCGCGACACCGCAACACTGGAGGCGACAACCATGAGGCGACCCAAGGCCGTCCCGGCCGCCGCTCTGCTCCTGGTCCTCGCCACCGGAGCCTGCACGTCCGGCGGTGGGCCGCCACCCGCGCCGCCCGCGGCCCCCGGCACGGCCACGGAACCGGCCGACGCACCCGGCCCGGCACCCGGCCTCGCGCCCACCACCGGAGCCGCCACGGCAGTGCCCGTTCCCGCACCGCCCCCGACCGGCACCGCGCCGGCCGGCACTCCGCCCGCCGGTCCCCGGCCGCCCACAACGCCGACGCCGCCGCCGGCATCGCCGACGCCCCCGGTCGGCCGGACGGCCACCCCTCCCCCGGCGAACGGCGAGAACCCGGTCGACCTCCAACACCGCCCGAGCCTCCCGCCCACCCGGTAGGCGGCCCGCGCCGGAGCCCGCCGCGCCGCCGGCCCGCCGTCACGAACCGGTGCCGCCCGTCGTCACGACAGGATCCCACCCCACGGGGCCGGCTGATCCCGTCTCACGCCCACGCGGCGACACGCATCCACCCGCGTCCCGCGGCTCCCGGGGAAGGAGCCGCAGGACATCGCGTCCGGCCGTCGCCCGTCAGCTGACGGCCGCCGTGGCGGCCGTGGCGACGGTGACGGCCGTGATGGCCGCGATGGCGATGCGCATGTTGCGGATCGCCTGGCCGACGGAGTCGCCCGCCCAGTCGCCCGCGGCGATCTCCGCGAAGCGCAGCTCCACCCGTGCCCGGGGGAGATCGGAGAAGGCCAGGCCGTGCAGCCGGGCGGCGTGCAGAAGGGCTATCAGGGTCGCGGTGCGGACATCGGGCGCCTCGTGATGCCGGATCACGGCGGTCAGCCGCCCGCGCAGTTCACGCTCGACGGAGCCGTCCGCCTCCGGGTAGCGCCGGACCGGGAAGAGGCCGAGGACCTTGTGGCGCTCCTCGATGACCAGGCCGCGCTCGCACAGCCGTTGCACGGTGGCCCGGACCGCCGTCGGGTGGTCCTTGGTCAGCCAGTCCGCCGCCTTCGCCTTGCCGGGTCCCTTGCGCCCGATCCACTCGGCGAGCCGCACCAGGCGCTCGTCGAGCAGCGGTTCGCCGGTCGGGGTGGGGTCGGTGACGCTGAGCCGGCCTTCGTCGAGCGCGATGCGGCCGGCCAGCGCGAGGTCGGCGAGGAAGCCTCCCGCCACCGCCCATCCGGCGCTCGAACTGTCCTTCGCCACACCGGACTCGTCGTCCAGCGAGAGCAGCATCAGCTCCTCGGCGAGGGTGACGTGCATGTGCCATTCCTTTCCCTGTTCGGATCGGACACCCCGCGGCGCGCCTGCCGGCCGCCGCACCCGGGTGTCCTCAGCCAGCAACGCCCGCCCGTGCGGCCCGGTTCCCCGGTCGCCTCCGCTTCCGGGCAGGCGGGGCCGGACCGGCCCCCGACGTCATCATCCACCCCGGGCCGCCGGTTTCCCGCATGCGTCCCCGACCGCCGCCGAGCGCCCGGCAGCGTCCTCACCAGGCATCACGCACCTCCACGCACCCTCACACGCCCTCACACGAACGACACCCGACCCGCGCAGAAGCCTCGCTCCGGCCGGGTGTCGCAACCCCGTCCGGTCTGCGTACGCTCGCAAGCGATCCGGCCCGGACTGCGGGCGGCGTGGCAGTCACCGCCGGGATCCCGGTCAGGCCGCACCTACGGAAAAGATCCCATGACTTACTGCACGCCCTGCCAACGCCATCTCAACGGCGCGCTCTCCTGCCCCGGCTGCGGCCGGACCGCCGGCCCCTCCGGTGGGGAGTCGGCGCTCGGGGAGTCAGCGCTCGGGGCGGCGGTCGGGGAGCCGGCGGGCCCCCGACCCGGACGACCGGACGAGGTCCCGTCCACCGCGTCCGCTTCCCCACCGCGCCGCTCGGCGGGACGGTCCGCGGGCCGCTCGGCCCGCCGTCGGGGCGGCCGGCCCAAGGGCACGGCCCTGGCCGTGTCGGCGGCCGGCGTGGTGGTCTGCGGGCTGGCCACCGTCCTGCTGGCCGGCGGTCATTCGGACGGCGCGGTGGCCCCGGCCGCCACGGGCCCCGAATCCCCCTCGCAGGAAGCCGCGTCGACCCCCGGCGCCCCGGCCTCACCGGTCCCGATCGCCGTCACGAGCGCGGCCACGGCCCGGTCGCAGGCGTCGGCCACCGCCACCCGGTCCAAGCCGTCCGGCGGCACGGCCTCGGCGTCCGCCTCGGGCCCGTCCTCGTCGGCCGTCTCCCGGCCGCCGGCGGACCCGCCCGCGACCCCCGCCCCGAGCACGACCGGCCCGAACACCGCTCCCGCGCCGCAGCCCTCCGTCAGCCCGCACCCGACCTCCCCGACCGCCACGCCGAGCTGTACCCGCCTGCTGTTCTGGTGCACCTGAGCGGGGCGGCCGTCCGGTCCGCCCCCGGCGCCGTCAGTCCCGCCTGGCGCCGTCAGTCCCGCCCGGCGAGGCCTGCGTGCACGGCGAGGAGGTTCAGGTAGCGGCGGTGGACGTCGGCGCGGTCGGCCTGTTCGGTCACCGACGCGCGGCTGAGGCGTTCGATCATCTCGGCCTGGTCGAGGAGCACCCGGCTCTGCTGCTCCGTCGTCGTCTCGGACATGATCTCCGCGAGGGCGTCGAGCTGGCGGATCAGGACGGCCGGCATGCCGTGGGCGGCCTGACGGATCTTCTCGAAGGCGCGCTCGACCAGCCGTTCGTAGCTCACGGGGGCGGTCATCACCCGGATGTGTCCGGTCCCGTCCCGGTGGACCGGATTCGGGTGCCAGTGGGCGGCGACCCGGCACAGGCCCTCGCCGAGCCAGTCGATGCAGGTCAGGGCGGTGAAGGTGTCGTTGACGGCAGTGGAGAGCGCCCGGATGGCGATCTCCACCAACTGGTCGACGGCGAAGGCGACGTCCTGGGCGAGCGTCCGGGTCGAGCCGGTGATGTGGGCGCGGGCGAAGCTCCGGGCCACCTCGGGCGCCGCCTCGGCGGGCCAGACCGTGGCGAGCTGATGCCCCCGCACCAGGAAGTGCCCGGGCCGGTGGTCCAGCCGGATGACGGCGTCGAGCTCCGTCGCCATCCGGACGAGCGTGCGGTGCCGGACGAACTGCAGGTAGCCACTGGCCGGCGCCGGAACGGCCGCGCCCGCCGTGTCGAGCCGGGCATGCAGTTCGGCCGCGGACAGCCCGGCGGCGGCCCCGCCGGCCCGTGCCGGTTCGCCCGCGTCCGCCTGGATCGCCGCCGAGAGCTCCGCCGCGATGCTGGCGATGACCCTGGGCAGCTGGATGGACGTGGCGATGTGGTGGATGAAGTAGATCAGCACGGCCAGGTCGGCCATCACCAGCACCATGCAGACGGTGATGGACAGATGGGGCACGAGGTCGCCGTGCGAGGCGGGCCCGATGACGACCAGCGACAGCATCGTGTACACGAACGTGCCGACGAAGGTGCCCAGGGTCAGCTGGGTGGTGCGGTCCCGGATGAAGGTCCGCAGCATGCGCGGGCCGAACTGGGTGGAGGCCAGGGTCAGCGTCACGATCATGATCGAGAACACCACGCCCACGACGGTGATCAGGGCTGCCGCGATGGCGGCGAGCGTCTGACGGGCGGCGTCGGCGGTGCCGCTGATCACCCAGGACGGCAGGGTGAGGTCCCCCCGGTAGGCGGCCCGGTCCAGGGACCAGGTGACGGCGAACAGCAGCGCGGCGAGCACGACCTCCAGGATCGGCACGACCCACAGGTTCGTCCGCAGCGCCTCGCGGCGCCACTGCGCCTCCAGGTGGACCCCGCGGATCACGTCGACCTGCCTTCCGCCGGGCGACGTCGACCGTCGGACCCGGTGGACCCGGTGGACCCGGTGGACCGCGGACGGGGTGACACCGAGGAACCTCCTGTGAGCAGCCGGGAGCGGGGCCGGCGGTGTGCCGCAGGGCTCACGACGTCGGAGCGGCCGCCGACGTGCCACTCCGGGCGCCGGCTCCCGTGGGCCGGAATGCCGTCGGCGTCCTTGAGTATGCGGGCCAGGTGGAGCCGGTTCCAGGTCATGGAGGTGGTGTCGCGATCGGTGCCCCCCTCTCCGGTGTTCACCGGTGTTCTCCGGTGCCCTCGGACGCTCCCGGGTGTCGTCCGGCCGCCGGACCCGCGCCGCCCTGCCGCCCTGCCGCCCTGCCGCCCGATCACCCTGCCGCCCGGTCACCCGCCCGCGATCACGTTCGACAGCGGCAGGCCCTCGAAGAACGCCACCGCGTCCTGGCGCCAGTGCGGGCGCCAGCCCTCGGCCTCGGCCCGGGCCGCATCGGCGCAGCGGCGCATCTCGGAGCGGAGCTTCCCGTCCACGCCCAGCAGCCGGGCCAGCTCGCGGACCTGCTCGACCGTGTCGTCCGGGCAGTGCGGGTCGCCGAGTGCGGACTCCACCACGGCACGCTGCCCCTCGTCCGCGCCGGCGAGCAGGGCGCTGACGGCGTAGCTGCGGCGTCCCGCGCGCAGGTCGGCACCGGTGGACTTGCCGGTGGCGTCCTCGTCACCGAACAGGTCGAGGTAGTCGTCACGCAACTGGCCGCCGATGCCGACCAGGGTCGCGTACCGGCGCAGCCGTGCGTCGTGCCGGGCCACGTCCTCGCCGGCGGCCAGCAGTCCCAGCCGGAGCGGGGCGAGCACGGAGTACCGGGTGGACTTGTACTCGCAGACGGTGTGCAGGAACTCCTCGTCCGGGAGCGGCCGGAAGTCGCGTTCGAGGTCGACGATCTGGCCGGCGACCGTCTCGGCGCCGGCGTTCAGCTGCACCTCCAGCATCGCCTGGCGCAGTTCCGCGGGGACGTCCGCGTCCAGCAGGACCCGCATCGAGAGGAAGGCGGCGAGGTCCCCGGCCAGGACGGCCAGGCCGAGCGCGGTGCGGTCCGCCTCGGGGAACTCCCGGCGGTAGGCGTAGTAGGTGGAGGGCCCGCCACGGCGTACGGGCGCGTCGTCGATGATGTCGTCGTGGACGAGCCCGTGCGTCTGGAGCAGTTCGATGCTCAGCGCGGCCTCCGCCAGGCCGGGCACCGGGTCGGTGGTGACCAGCCGGGCGGCCTCGTACAGCAGGGCGACCCGCAGCCGCTTGCCGCCGCGCAGCGAGAGGTCCCGCAGCAGCTCCAGGCAGCGTGGGGTGAAGCGGCTGAGCGGCGGCGTGTCGAGGCGCTCCGGCAAGGCGGCGAAGTAGGCCTCGAAGCGCAGGTCGAAGCGGCGCCGGTGTCCGGCGGCCCGTTCGCGGGCTGCTGCCATGATCGTTTCGTTCACGGGGCTCACCCTCGCATCCGCACGGGCGCACCCGCGCCGCCGGGGTCGCGGTCGATCCGTCGCGGTCGATCCGTCGGGGTCGATCCGTCGGGGTCGGCCATCTTTCGGCCAACTGTGCGAAAGGTCTGTTCGCCATCACGGCACCCCCCTAGAGTGGCCGCGATCCTCCACAAGTGACCTTTTCTTCACGTCGGTTCACCGGATCTTCACACCGGATCGCCGGCCTCGGAACGTTCAGCGCAGCCTGTTCCCACCATCGAGCCGGAAGGGCCGGGTCCGTGACGCAGGCGTTCCAGTCCCCCGGCTTCGCCGCCCTGGCGGCCGACCGCGCGGTCGAGACACGGCTCGTCGACGAGCGCTGGCAGGCCGTCGCCTGGGACCTGAGCACGGATCGGCGCCGGGTGGTCACCGACCGGCCGGAGGGCGTCCACCTGAGCGAGATCGAGCCGGACGGCGACGCCATCTGGTGGTTCGACGCCGACAGTGCGGGGGAAGGGCGGTGGCGGCGCGAGCCGTTCACCGGCGCGGCGGACGACTCGGGCGGAACTGACGGCTCGGGTACGCCGAACAGGTCGGGGACGGCGAACGGCCCGGGTACGGCAGACGGCGAGGCGCTGCACGGCGTGCCGCCCGGGCGGGCGTACGGCGTCGCCTTCGACCGGACGGGCGCGCTCGCGGCGGTGGCCGTCGGTGTCGACGGCGCCTCGCACTGCTACGTCGGACCGCCCGCAGGCGAGGCCCGGCTGATCGGCTCGGTGCCGGGGTACCTGGGCCTGGCCGACCTGTCGCCGGACGGTCGGCTGCTCGCCCTCGGCGGGCGGCCCGACGGGGACGACGCCGTGGTCCTGTGGCCGACGGATGCTCAGGCGGCCCCCCGGGCGGGCGGCCGGACGGACAGTCCGGCCGCCCGTCCGCTGCGACTGGCCGGGGACCGCCGCCTGCGGCTCTGGCCGATCGAGTTCAACCCGCTCGCGCTCCTCGAACCGGAACTGCTGCTGGTGGTCGAGGAGGACGAGCGGTACACCGTCGCGACCTGGCGGGCGGGCCCGGGGCTGCGCAGGTGCCCGGGGCTGTCGTTCGACTCGCAGATATCGGCCGGATGGTACCGGGGGCCGCGCGGGGTTCTGATCCAGCACGAGCAGGCCGGGCGCAGCCGACTGCTCGTCGCCGACCTCGGCCCGCGGCCGGGCCGGACAGCGCCGCAGCAGGAAGCGCCACAGCAGGAGGCACCGCAGCAGGGCGCACCGCAAAGACCCGTGGACCGGAGACCGGCAGCACAGGCTCCGCCCGTCCGGGAGATCCGCACCCCCGGCGGCACGATCCACGACCTGTCCTGCGCCCCGGACGGCACCCTGCACTGCGTCTGGAGCCGGGAGTCGACACCGCCCCGGCCGCTGGTCCTGCGCCCCGGCGCGGAGAACGCGCACCACCTCGACCCGGACCAGGACGACACCTCCCGCAGCCGGCGCTGGACCCCCCGGCCGTACGGGCGGATCCACAGCTTCGTCAGCACCCCGGCCGGCCGGGGCCCGTGGCCGACCCTCTTCCTGGTCCACGGCGGCCCCGCCACCCACGACCGGGACTCCTACGACCCGCGGGTGAACGCCCTGGTCGGCCGCGGCTACGCGGTGGTGCGCACCAACTACCGCGGCTCCACCGGCTACGGCGCCCGCTGGCAGCACGAGTACGGCCACCGGGTCGGGCTGGCGCAGATCGAGGACCTGGCCGCCGTCCGCGCGGAACTGGTCGCCGACGGGACGGCGCTCGCGGAGCGCACCGGCCTGTGCGGATTCTCGTGGGGCGGCTACCTGACCCTGCTGGCGATGGGCGCGCAGCCGGAGCTGTGGTCGCTCGGCATGGCCGCCCAGCCGATCGCGGACTACCCGGCCGCCTACCGCGCCACCACCCCCGCACTGCGCGAGCTCGACCGGCAACTCTTCGGCGGGACCCCGGACGAGGTGCCCGAGCGCTACCGAGCGGCCGACCCGCGCTCGTACGTGCACCGGGTCCGCTCGCCCGTCCTGCTGGTCGCGTCGCGGACCGACGAGCGGTGCCCGCCCGACCAGGTCGCCCGGTACGCCGCGGACCTGCGCCGGCGCGCGGTGCCGCACGAACTGCTCTGGGTGGACGGCGGCCACTACAGCCGCCGGACCGCCGACCACCGATCGGTGCTGGCCGCGATGGTCCGGTTCGCCGAACACGCCTGGCCCGCTCCGCTCCCCCGGTCACCTCGGGGCGATCGCCCCGAGGCACCCGCCGAGCCGATGGAAGGAGGTGAACAGCCATGAAGCGACGCAGCATTCAGAACGACCCGATCAGCACCCCGGAGCGTGACCGGGGCGCCGTCGTGGTCCAGAACTTCGCGCTCGACATCACCAAGGCCGCACCGGTCGCGCCTGCCCTCAAGGGGCAGCCGAAGCCGAAGCCGGAAGCCAAGGGCAAGTGACCCACCGTCGCTCCGGGGCGCCCTCGGCACCCCGGAGCGGCACCCCGCCGACCGCCTGCGGAACGACGACCGACCGCGACCCGACCGACCGCGACCCGACAGAAGTGGCCACCATGCGTATCGTCCTGCTGCACATGCCCTGGGGCGCGATCGACGTGCCGTCGCTGGCTCTCGGGATCCTGCACACCGCCGCCGCGCGCGCCGGGCACGTGGTCGAAGTGCGGTACGCCAACCTGGACTTCGTGGACTGGGCGGCCGAGCACGCGGGCTTCGGCGTGGACGACTACCAGTACTTCTCGGAGAAGTCCTACTTCCAGGGCGCGGGCGACTGGGCCTTCGCCGGCGCGCTGTACGGCGACAACGACGCCGACCTCGACACCGACAGCGCCGGCACCGGCACCGGCTTCGCGAGCTACGTCGAGTACCTGGCCACCAACGGCGCGAGCGAACAGGAGATCGCGCTGACCCGGGCCACCCGCGCGATCGCCCCCGCGTTCATCGCCAGACTGGTCGAGGAACTCGCCGCCGACCCGCCGGACCTGGTCGGCTTCACCACCACCTTCCAGCAGAACACCGCGAGCCTCGCCGCCGCGAAACTGCTCAAGCAACGGTGCCCGCAGGTGCGCACGGTGTTCGGCGGCGCGAACTGCGACGGCCCGCAGGGCGCCGCGCTGCACCGCAACTTCCCCTTCCTGGACTACGTGGTGCGCGGCGAGGGCGAGGCCGCCTTCCCGGCGCTCCTGGAGGGCGGCGACCTCTCCGCCGTCCCCGGGCTGTGCTGGCGCGACGTCTCCGGGACGTCGAAGGCCAACGAGATGACGAGACGCCCGCTGCCGCCCGCGGCGATCCTGCCGCCCCGCTACGACGGCTTCTTCGAACGGCTCGACGCCTCCGTCGCGGCCGGCTGGGTCGATCCCAAGCTCGTCGTCGAAGGATCCCGGGGCTGCTGGTGGGGCGAGAAGCACCACTGCACGTTCTGCGGGCTCAACGGCTCCTCGATGGAGTTCCGTTCCAAGCCGCCCGCCGACTTCCTCGCCGAGGTGCTCGCACTCGCCGAACGCCACCGGCTGCTGGACGTCTACGTGGTCGACAACATCCTGGACATGGGCTACTTCGACACCGTCCTCACGTCGCTCGCCGAACTCCCGGTCGATCTGCGGCTGCACTTCGAGATCAAGGCCAACCTGCGCCGCCACCAGTTCCAGCTCCTCGGCGACTCGGGCGCGGCCCAGGTGCAGCCCGGCATCGAGAGCCTGAGCACCCGGGTCCTGCGGATCATGGACAAGGGGGTGACGGGCTGCCAGAACGTCCGCGCGCTGCGGGACGCGCAGAGCGCCGGGGTGTCGGTGACCTGGAACTACCTCTACGGCTTCCCGGGCGAACAGCCGGCCGACTACGAGTCGGTGATCCGCCAACTGCCCGTGCTGCACCACCTGGACCCGCCGACCGGAGCGGGACGGATCGCGGTCGAGCGGTTCAGCCCGTACTTCGACCGCCCCGAGCTGGGCTTCGCGATCACCCGGCCGGCCTTCCAATACCGCGCGACCTACCGCCTCCCGGAGAGCGAACTGGCCGAGCTGGCCTACGTGTTCACCGCGCCGCCGCGCGGCATCGGCGGCGACCTCGCGGAGCGGCTGAGCGCGGCGGTCGACACCTGGCTCGCGCGGTTCCCGGACGCCCGGCTCAGCTACCGGGACGCGGACGGACGGGTTGTGCTCGTCAACACCCGGCCCGGGTACGACTGGCGGGTGGTCGAGCTGACCGATCCGGTGGAACTCGCCGTCTTCCGGCTGCTGGCCCAGCCGCGCTCGCCCGCCGCACTGGCCGCCAAGGTCCCCGGCGGCGCGGCGGCGGTCGAGCCGGTGCTGGAGCGCTTCACCGCGCTGGGCCTGCTGTTCCACGACGGGGACAGCTTCCTTCAGGTCGCCGTCGAATCCGACAACCAGGTGCTGATGCGGATGCAGCACCGACACGGCCCCGCCGCCGCCCGTCCCCGAACCGACGAGGTGCCCGAGGCCGCCCGCCCGGACACGGAGGAGGTGCCCGATGCCGTCACGATCGGCTGACCGGACCGACACCGCCGCCTGGCACGCGGCCGGCCCGGAGGTCGAGCTGTGGCTCGACTACGACCCCGCCGCACGGGAGGTTCCGGGCTTCGCGCTCGGCCGCCGCACCCTGGCCGGCCCGGCGCGGGCGGAGGTCACCGACCTGCACCGCGCCGGGGTCCGCTGCCTGCGGCTGACCGAGCCGGTACGGCTCTGCGCGGACGCGACGGCGGCCTCCGCGCGGGCGCTGATGCTGCTGCGCGAGGCGACCGGGCAGGGGCTCGCCGTGCTCTGGCAGGCGGTCTGCACGGACGGCTGCGCGGCGCAGCGCCGATTCCACCACCTGTACCCGCCGGAGCAGTTGACCGGCGCCCCGCAGGACGTCCTCACCGACTGGCGCGCCACGTACTTCCCGTGCAAGTGCGTCTTCCGGCGCGGCCCCGGCTTCGTCGAGGTGCGCGACCGCCGCTTCGGGACGCTGGAACTGTTCACCATCGACGAGCCGGGACACCTGGCACAGCTGGCCGCGCTGGCCGAGGGCGTCGAGCCAGGCCTGCTGCCGGACGCCGTCCACCGGGACTTCACCGAGGCCGGTCTGGTCGCCGAACAGGCCGGCCGCACCTGGTTCCTGCCCATGCGGGTGCGCCGCTGGCCCTTCCCGTCGCTGACGGTGTAGCCGCGCGGCCGCGCGCCCGTGTGACGACGGTCCCGTGTGACGACGGTCCCGTGCGACTGCGTACCTGCGTGGCCGCGTACCTGCGCAACCGCGAGAGTTTCGAGCCCGAGGAGAGAGCCATGAGCACCGCGGTCGACGACGCCGCCGCACGGATGTCCGCCTTCATCCGCGATCCCTACCCCACGCTCGCCCGGATCCGCGAGGCCGGCGCGGTCTCCGTCGTGGAGTTCGGCGAGGGCCTGCCGGTCTACCTCGTGACGCGCCACCAGGACGTCCGGGCCGCGCTGACGGACCCGCGCTTCGGGCAGGACGTCCGCCGCAGCCAGGCCATCGCGAGCGGGCGGGGCGCCGGCCTCACGCTCGGTTCGGAGGTGGTCCACATGCTCAACAGCGACCCGCCGGACCACACCCGGCTGCGCCGGCTGATCCAGGGCGTCTTCACCCGCAGGCGGGTCGACCTGATGCGACCGCTGGTCGAGCGCATCGCCGGCGGCCTGCTGGACGGGCTGCGCGAGCGGGAGAGCGCCGACCTGGTGACGGACTTCGCCTTCCCGCTGCCGATCATGATCATCTGCGAGCTGCTGGGCTTCCCCCCGGAGGACATGCAGGCCTTCCGCACCTGGTCGACCGCGATCCTCACCCAGGGCGGCGACCTGACCTTCGCCCAGGCCACCTCCGAACTGAACGACTACCTGAGGGAGTTGATGACAGCCCGGCAGACGTCACCGAAGGCCGACATCCTGACCGACCTGGTACAGGCCCGGGACGCCGGCGAACTCACCGAGCAGGAGGTGTTCTCGATGGTCTTCCTGCTGCTGATCGGCGGCCACGAGACCACCGTCAACTTGCTCGGCACCGCCACCCTGGCGCTGCTCCACCACCCCGACCAGCTCGCCTGGCTGCGCGCCAACCCGGCGGCGATGCCGGTCGCGATCGACGAGTTCCTGCGCTACGAGTCCCCGGTGAGCATGGCCACCCTGCGGTTCACCGACGCCGACGTGATGGTCGACGACGTGGAGATCCCGGCGGACGAGCTGGTGCTGCTCTCGCTCGGCGCCGCCAACCGGGACCCGGCCCGCTTCACCGAACCCGACCGGCTGATCCTGGACCGGGGCGATCCGGGCCACCTCGCCTTCGGGCAGGGCCTGCACCGCTGCCTCGGCTCCTTCCTCGGCAAGCTGGAGAGCGAGGTCGCGCTCACCGGCCTGCTGGAGCGCTTCGCGCGGATCGAACTGGCCGCCGCGGAGGAGACCCTGCCGTGGCGCAACACGATCATGCTGCGCGGCCTGGAATCGCTGCCGGTCTCGCTCAATGGCTAGCAGCACGGGGACGGGCGACACCGGGATGGGCAGCACCGGGACGGACGGCGCAGCGACGGACAGCACGGGGGCGGACGCGGAGCCGGGCATCGCGGATACCGACGCGGGAACGGCCGACTCGGGGACGGCCGGCGCGCGAGCGGGCCGGGCGGCAGTGCTGGTGCGGTTCCGCCCCCGGATCGGCGTCGCACCGCTGCGCTCGCGCGGCTTCCGGCTCCTGGTGATCGGGCAGGGGACCTCGGAGTTCGGCAACGCGTTCCAGGTGGTCGCCCTGCCGCTGCTGGTCTACTCCCTCGCCGGAGGCGCCCGCCAGTTGAGCCTGGTGGTCGCCGCCTACGGCGCGGGCCGGCTGGCCGCCACCCCGCTCGGCGGGATGCTCGCCGACCGGTACGGCGCCCGGCGGATCATGCTGACCGCCGATCTCGGCCGGCTGCTCGCCACCGCCGGACTGTGCGCGGTCGCCGCCGCCGGGGTGGCGGACTTCCGGCTGATCGGCGGGCTCGCCCTGCTGGTCGGCCTCGGAGCAGGGGTCTTCCTGCCGGCCGCCTGGGCCGTCACCCCGTCGCTGCTTCCCGCCGAGGACCTGCACGCGGGCAACGCGCTGAACAGCACGGTCACCTTCGGCGCGGGTCTGCTCGGCCCGGCGGTGGCCGGCCCGCTCGCTGCCTGGCTGAACCCGGCCGCCGCCCTGGCCGTCGACGCGGCGACCTTCGCCGTGTCGACCGGCACGCTGCTGCTCATCGGGCGCGGCAGCCCCGTCGCACCGCCCGGCCCGGTCTCCGAACGCTCCGCCGTGCCGAAGAACTTCCGCGGCCTGCTCCGGGAATCACCGCTGCTGCGTGCGGTCCTGACCGTGACGGTGATCGCCAACCTGACGGTGGGCGGCGCCACCCGGGTCGCCCTGCCGGCCCTGGCCACCCAGGGCTTCGCCGCCGGCGCCGTCGGACTGGGCCTGCTCCTGGCCGCCTTCGCCGGCGGCGCCCTGCTCGGCGGCCTGTTCGCCGCGGGCCTCACCGAACTGCGATCCCGGGGCCGCACGGCGATGCTCTCCGGCCTGGTGATGGGCGCGGCGATCGGCCTGGTCCCGTTCGCCGGCCTCATCGGCGCCGCACTGCTGCTCTGCCTGGCCGGCGGCGCCGGCACGGTGACCAACGTCCTGGTCGTCACCGGCGTGCAGAAGAGCACCCCGCCCGCGCTCCTGGCCCGGGTCATGGGAGCCATCACCTTCTGCGCACTGGGAGTCTTCCCGCTGTCCGTGGTCGCGGCCGGCGCCGCGGTGGACGCCTTCGGCAGCCGGGGGGTGTTCGCGACGACCGGGCTCTGCCTGCTGGCCGCGTTCGGGTACGCGCTGACCAGACAGGAGATCCGCGAACTCTGAGGTCGCCGCCCCCGCCGCGGCACGGCGTTGCGCCGCGGCACGGCGTTGCGCTGCGGCACGGCACGGCACTGCGGCCGCGCCCCGTCCGTCCTCCGGCCCCTGCCCTCGCGGGATGCGGTGGGTGCGTGGCAGCCTGGAAGCGGAGTCTCCGAGCAGGTCACCCCACGGGTGACACGGTTGGCCCCGGGAAGGAGTCCACACCATGGCGGACGGTGCCACAGGGGCAGGCCGCAGGCCCCTCACGGTGGAGCGGGCCTTCGCGGGCGGGTGGACCACGTTCGCCGCGATCATGATGCTCATCGGCGGCATCCTGATGGTCCTGGAGGGAATCGCCGCCATCGTGAACAACGACCTGGTGGTGGCCACCCGGAACTACACGTTCTCGTGGAGCACCACGGGCTGGGGCTGGATCCACCTGGCCCTCGGCGTGGTCCTCGTCCTGGCCGGGACGGCGCTCTTCGGCGGCGCGGTGTGGGCGAGGGCCGTCGGCGTCGTCGTCGCCGGGCTCAGCATGATCGCCAACTTCGCCTGGCTGCCCCACTACCCGTTCTGGGCGATCGTCCTGATCGTGATCGACGCCTTCGTCATCTGGGCCCTGTGCGTGGGTCCGACCAAACAGCTGGACTGAGGGCGCAGCCCCCTCCGCCGCTGCCCCTGCCGGGACCCGGGTCCTGGCAGGGGCAGCGGCGGAGGTGTTCCGCAGCGCCGGGGCGTCCCGCCGGCACGGCACGCCACGCCGTACGACGAGTGGTTCCGCCAGGCACTGCCGGCCGACTCCTCGCCGAAGGGGCTCCGGCTTTCCCGTCACGGGACCGGGCGTGACGCCGAGCCGGGCGCGGCCGGCGCCCCGGCCGCCCCGAGTCACCGCGGGGCGATGCCCGATCACGGGGACCCGGCGGCCATGTCCCCGGGGAACGATCGCCACCCGGGGAGCGCTCGACCCGTGCGACGACCTCCCTCATGAGGGAGGAACCGCCTCCCCCACCCGGACCCGCGAACCACCCCGGCACCCTGTCCGACCTGGGTACACGCACGCCGTGCCCCCGGCAGTTGCGCATCGGCGCCGGCCCGCCGCAGGCGCTGCGCGGGAATGTGGGGGTCCGCGGGCCGGAACATACGTGCCCGTCCCCCATGACCGCGAAGATCCCGCGACGCCAGGATGGCGGCGCGGTCGGACGCCGACCGGCTGCGGCAGTCCTCCGGCAGTCTCCAGGGAACGAAGGAAGAACGATGGCAGACGGGTCCACGGCTGGTCGGGTCCCGGCGGATCCGTACGCCGCGCTGTTCCCCGACCTGATCGAGGCTGTGCTCCGCAGACAGGGTGCGCTGGGCTGGTGCGTCGCCCCGGAGGACTTCTGGTGCCGGGTGTCCCCGGGCGACGCCGGCACGGGCCGGCGGCAGGGCTGGAAGCTCCACGTGTCGGCCACCCCGCTCTCCGCCCCGATGGTGCTGACCCGTGCCGCCGAGGTCCTCGTCGCCGCCCGGGCCCCGTTCAAGTGCGCCGGCACCCCCGGGCGCGTGGTGGACCTCGTCTCGGCCCACTACGACCGCGGGGGCGGCGGCAAGTTCATCACCGTCTACCCGGACGACGACGACCACTTCCGGCGGCTGGCCGAGGACCTGCACCGGGCCACCGCGCACCTGCCGGGGCCTGGCATCCTCTCCGACCGTCCGTACCGGCCGGGCAGCCTGGTGCACTACCGCTACGGCGCCTTCCGGGGCTTCCCCCGGCTCACCAATGACGGCTCGCCCGAGCCGATGCTGCAGGCCCCCGACGGGAGCTTCGTCCGTGACCGGCGGCAGGCCGGTTTCAGCCCGCCCCCCTGGGCGGTCTCCCCGCTGCCCCCGCCCGAGGAGCCCCCGCCCGCTCCCGGGACGAGCGTCCTGCTGAACGACCGGTACGTCGTGCACAAGGCCGTCCGGCACGCGTACAAGGGCGGCGTCTTCCTCGGCACCGACCGGCGGACCGGGCAGGAGGTCGTCATCAAGGAGGCCCGCCGGCACGTCGGGGCCGCCCTCGACGGCTCCGACGCGGGCGACCGGCTCGGCCACGAGGCGGAGATGCACGCGCTGCTCGCGCCGCTCGGCCTGTGTCCGCAGGTACTGGGCACCTTCGGCCAGGGCGGCAACCGGTACCTGGCCGAGGAGCGCGTCGCCGGGCGGACGCTGCGCGCCTGGACGTCCGAGACGCTGCGCCCCGACCGGGCGCGACTGCTGGACCTGGCCCGGCAGTCGGTGACCCTCGTCGGGGCCGTCCACGGACTCGGCCTGGTCCTGCGGGACCTCAACCCCAACAACCTGATGGTCACTCCGGACGACGAGGTCCGCCTGATCGACCTGGAGGCCCTCGCCCGCCCCGGAGACCACGTCCTGCGGCTGCACACCCCGGGCTACGGCGCGCCCGAGGTCGTCGACGGCGCCGGGAGCGGCCCGGCCCCCGCCCTGACGTCCGACCTCTACGGCCTCGGCGCCGTGCTGTTCCACCTGCTGACCGGCACCGACCCCGTCCTCGCCCCGGACCTCGGGGCGACGCGCGACCGTCACGACCGCCTCTCCACCCTGCTGGCCGCCGCCCTCGCCGACCGCCCGGACCTGACCGCCTTGCAGCCGCTCGTGCTGGGGCTCATGGCGGAGCACCACGACGACCGGTGGAGCCTGGACGCGGCCCGCGAAGCCCTCACCGGGCCGCCCGCCACCGCCGCCGTGGACGCTCCCCCCGCCGCCGCGCCCGCCCCGACCGGCGGGGACGTCCTGGACGGCCCGACCGCGGAGCGGCTGCTCTCCGACGGGCTGACCCACCTGATGGACACCATGACCCCGCTGGACCCGGTACGGCTCTGGCCCGGCGACCCCGCCACCGAGCGGACCGATCCCCTGAACGTGCAGCACGGTGCGGCCGGCATCCTGTCCGTCCTCACCGCGGCCGCCGCGCACCGGACGGATCCGCGGCTGCGGGCGACGGTCGCCGAGGCCGCGGAGTGGATCGCGGCCCGCGCCGACGCCGGCGAGCAGCGGCTGCCCGGGCTGCACTTCGGACGTTCCGGCACCGCCTGGGCACTGCTGGACGCCGCCCGGCTGCTCGACGACGACGGCCTCGCCGGGCACGCGGCCCGCCTCGCCCGCGAGGTGCCGGTGCGCTGGCCCAACCCCGACGTGTGCCACGGCGTGGCCGGCGCCGGTCTGACCCAGCTCCACTTCTGGCAGACCACCGGCGACGAGGAGTTCCGCAAGCGCGCGGTGACCGCCGCCGAACACCTGCTGACGACCGCCGCGAAGGGCCGGTCCGGTGTGGTGTGGCCCGTCCCGGCCGACTTCGACTCCGAACTCGCCGGCATCACCCACCTCGGCTTCGCCCACGGCGTCGCCGGGGTCGGCACCTTCCTGCTGCTCGCCGGACTCGCCGCCGAGCGGCAGGACTTCGTCCACGCGGCCCGGGCGGCCGCCGAGACCCTGCTCGCCACCGCACGCGTCCGGGACGCCGGCGCGGGCTGGCCCGTCGAGGACCACGGCCCCGACACCCCCGTCCACGCACCCCACTGGTGCAGTGGCGCCTCCGGCATCGGCACCTTCCTGATCCGCCTCTGGCAGGCCACCGGGGATCCCCGCTACCGCCGGACCGCCGAACAGGCCGCGACCGAGGTGTACCGCTGGCGGTGGCGGAGCCCGTCGACCGCCTGCCACGGCCTCGCCGGCAACGCCGAGTACCTGCTCGACCTGGCCGAGGCCCTGCACGACCCCGGCCACCGGCGCCGCGCCGAGGAGCTCCTCGCCTGCGCCCACGCACGTCACGTCGTCCACGACGGACTGCACCTGATCCCCGACGACACCCTGACCAGGGTCGGCGTCGGCTACAACACCGGACTCGGCGGGCCGCTCGGCCTGCTGATCCGGCTCCACCACGGCGGGCCACGCCGCTGGCTGCCCGCCCCCGACCCGGCAGGAAGGAGGTGATCACCATGACCGACGACGTCAACGCCCTGCAGCTGCTGGACAGTGAGGAGCAGGCCACCACGGCCTACATCTGTTTCCCGTTCAGCATCTTCGTGTGCGGCAACTGGAGCATCGACGACATGTGAGCCCGACCGGGCCGATGTGAGCGCGAACCCGTCCTGTGACCACCCGGCAGTCGCCCGCGAGACCGAGGAGTGCGGCCTGACGTCCGCGCCCTCACCCTCCGGGAGTACCCGTTCCGGACGCACACGGACACGCGACCACGGAACCCCCACGACGGCGCGGGCGACCGGGATCCCTCTCGGCCACCCGCGCCGTCCGGCTGTCGGCCGCACGCGCGCCGTCACCCCCGGGTCGGGGCACCGGTCCGACCCCCCGGCCCGACGCCCCGTCCCGACGCCCCCGTCCCAACCCCCCGGCCCGACCTCCCAGCCTGGCGCCCGGTCCGGCTCCGTGCGACGGACCGCCGACCCTGTGCTCTCCGGATGGAAACGAACGGAGAGCTGCGGCCGTACGAAGTCCTCGTCGCCGGGCCCTACTTCACGGACCTGGTGTTCCACGGCCTGGACCGGCCGGTCGCCCGCGACACCCATGCCCGCAACCACCGGGCCCCCGCATGAGGTGAACACTTCACGACATGACGTGATCGTGTTAACGTCCCTCGGATGTCGAGGATTCTGGTCACCGATCTGGACGGCACCTTGCTCGGCGGCACGCAGGACGACCGACGCCGACTACGGGACGCCCTGGCTCGCCATCCCGAGGTGACCCCGGTCTTCGCCACCGGACGCGGACTGGCCTCGATCCGGGAGGTCCTCCGCGATCCGCTCGTCCCCCGGCCCCGGTGGATCATCGCCGACGTCGGCGCCACCGTCATCGACGGCACGGACCTCACCCGCGTCGACCCGGTCCAGGAACAGCTGCGCACCGGATGGCCGGGGGCGGACCGGGTGCACGCCGCGTTACGCCGCTTCCCCGGACTCACCTACCAGCACGGCGTCGTCCAGGACGGCCGCTGCTCCTACCACCTCGCCCCCGACCGGCTCACCGACGAACTCACCGCAGCCGTCGAAGGCCTCGGCTGCACCTGGGAGTACTCCGCGGACCGCTACTTCGACGTCCTGCCACCGGGAGCCTCCAAGGGCAACGCCCTCCGGGTCCTGGCCGGGAAGCTGGGCTGGCAGCCCGAGGAGATCCTCGTGGCCGGTGACTCCCTCAACGACCTCTCGCTGTACCGGCTCGGCACGCACGCCGTGGTCGTCGGCGAGGCCGAACCCGCGCTGCTCACCGCGCTCTCCGGGGACCCGCGCGTCCACCGCCCCGACCGGGCCGGCGCGGCCGGCATCCACGCGGCGCTCCGGGAACTCGGCTGGCTCTCCCCCGATCCCGATCCAGGCCCAGGCCCAGGCGCCGGTCCCGGTCCCGGTCCAGCCGCCGGTCCCGACCCCGACCCGGGGCGCCCCGTCGGCGGGCACTCCCTCGTGGTGGCCTATCACCGCCCGCCGCTGCACTGGAACGGCGACAGCTGGCAGCCGCCCAGCAGCCCCAACGGCATCCTGCCCACCCTGACCAGCGCCTTCACCGGCGGCCTGCCGGGCGTCTGGGTCACCGCACTGGTCGGCGGCGACCCGGACGACGGCCCGTACGGCAACCGCCCGTACCCGGCCGGCCTGCCGCTCTCCCCCGTACCGCTCGACCCGGACAGCTGGACCGGTTACTTCCACCGCGCCTGCAAGGAAACGCTGTGGCCGGTCCTGATGTCCGAGCCGGGCCGGTCGGTCTTCGACGAACGGGCCTGGGCCGACTACCGCACCGTCAACGCCCGCTTCGCCGAGCACATCAGCGCGCAGGCCGCTCCCGACGCCACCGTCTGGCTCCACGACTACAACCTCTGGCTCGTCCCGGGCCTGCTGCGCCGGCTCCGACCCGACCTCAGGACCGGTCTCTTCCACCACACCCCGTTCCCCGCCGCGGAGGCCTTCGACACCCTCCCCGTCGCCGCCGAACTGCGCTCCTCCCTGGCCTGCCTCGACTGGGCGGGCTTCCACACCGAGGACTTCGCCGCACACTTCCGCCGCACCCTGGCAGGCATGCCCGATCCACCGCGGACCACCGTCCACCCGCTCGGCATCGACCGGCCGGCCGTCGAGAGGCTCGCCCGCCGCCGCGCGGCACAACACCTCCCGGCCGCCGGCCGGGTCGTGCTCTCCGTCGAACGCCTCGACTACGCCAAGGCCCCGATCCAGAAGGTCGACGCCGTCGACCACCTGCTCGCCCGCCGACCCGACCTGCGCGGCCGGCTCACCTTCCGCCTCGTCTGCCCGCCGCCCGAACCCGGCATCACCGCCTACGACACCACCCGCAGCCGCCTCGAAGAGCGCGTCATCGAGGTCAACACGGCGTGGCAGACGGGAGATTGGCAACCGATCGACTACCTCCCCGGCCGCCTGTCCAGCACCGAGGTCGTCGACGAATACCTGAAGGCGGACGTGCTCTGGGTGACCTCCCTCCAGGACGGGATGAACCTGACCGCCAAGGAGTTCATCGCCACGCGGGCCGGTCTCCCGCACCCCCGCACCGGACCGGGAGTCCTGGTGCTCTCCCGCCACGCCGGCGCCGCCGCCGAACTCGGCGCGGCCGCACTGCTCACCGATCCCCACTCACCGGAGGACCTCAGCACGGTCCTCGGCCGAGCGCTCGACCTCACCCCGGCCGAACGCCGAGCCCGTATGAACCGGCTCTCCGAACTCCTCGGCCACGAGCGGCCCACCGAGTGGGCGACCCGCATCGTTCACGCGATCCGGAGCGGCTGCGCCGACGGCTCACCGTCGACGACCTGACCCCCGCCCGCCGGGCTCGCGCCTCGCGGCCCGGCCACGGCCCGGTCCCCTCTGGCCCCGCCGGTTCCTCCGGTCCCTCTGATCCCGCTGTCACGCCTGCTCCCCCGCGCGCAGTTCGGTGGCGATCTGCCGCCGGCCGGCGACCAGCGTCTCCGCCACCACCCCGAGGCAGACCAGCAGGGCCAGGCCCGCCGTCGGCAGCAGCACCGGCATCAGCGCGGGTGCCAGGACGTCACCGACCCTGGCACCGACCAGCGTCGAGATGTCGAAGGCACCACCCAGCAGCGCGACCGCCGCCGCGGCGACCAGGCCGCCGCCGACGGCCGCCGCCAGGGTCTGCGGCAGCGCCTCGGCGACGATCAGCGCCAGCCCCTGCCGCGGCCGCAGGCCCATCGTCCGCAGCCGGGCCAGCACGGCCGTGCGCTCGGGCGCAGCCCGGAACAGCGTCAACAGCACGGCGAGCAGGGCGAATCCGCCGCCCGCGGCGGCCGCGTACCGGAACAGCCGGCCGGCGGCGTGCTGCAGCGG
>NZ_JBEZIQ010000086.1:0-33456 GCF_040651155.1 Kitasatospora sp. NPDC048545 | reverse complement strand
GCTGGGCGTCGGGAAGAAGGTGTTCGAGGACGGCGCGGTGCCCACGAACGTCACGCTCCTCCAGCCCCCGACGGCCGGCCCCAAGGGCACGGTGTACCTGCGCTACGGGCTCGCCGACGGCACCCCCACCACCGGCGACATGAACGCGCCCGACCGCGGCCTCGGGCAGGACGGCTGAGACCACCGCGCCATGGCACCGGCGCTTCGGCGGGCCGGGCACCGGGGCACACCCCGACACACCCCCGGTCACCGCCGAAGCGCCGCGCACCCCGGCACGACGCGGCGCAATCTCGAAGGGGTACCGCGAACCGCGGCACACCCGACCTCCGACGAAAGCCGACAATCCGATGAGCACAGTCAACGTCCACGGGATCACCCTGGGCATCGAATCCTTCGGCGACGACGACGCGCCGCTCGTCCTGCTCGCAGGCTCACCCACGATGCTCTCCTGGCCCGACGCGCTGTGCGAGCGCCTCGCCGCCGGCGGACGCCGCGTGGTGCGCTACGACCTGCGCGACAGCGGGGAATCCACGACCGCCGACCCGCAGGCACCCGCCTACACCCTGCGCGACCTCGCCGCCGACGCGGCGGCCCTCACCGACGCCCTCGGTGGGCGGCCCGCCCACCTCGCGGGAATCGGCGTCAGCGGAACGGTCGCCCAGGTCGCCGTACTCGACCACCCGGACGCGTTCCGCGCACTCACCCTCGTCGGCACCCGGCCGGTCGCCCCCGGCCCGCCCGACGACGACCTCCCCGACCACGACCGGGCCACGATGAACCGGCTGTTCGC
The DNA here is from genome assembly GCF_040651155.1 of Kitasatospora sp. NPDC048545. Classification (NCBI taxonomy): domain Bacteria; kingdom Bacillati; phylum Actinomycetota; class Actinomycetes; order Kitasatosporales; family Streptomycetaceae; genus Kitasatospora; species Kitasatospora sp. NPDC048545. The sequence goes on along the minus strand of NZ_JBEZIQ010000086.1, from coordinate 32,666 downwards.
ACGTACGATGCCCGACTGGGCCGACCGCGAAGCCGTCGCGGACCATGCCGCCGGCGGCGCACGGATCCTCGGCGACGACCCCGCCACCGCGCGCGCCGCCGCGGCCCGCATCTGGGACCGCACCCCCGACGACGCCACACCCCCGGTCCACCTGGCCAACCAGATCGGCACAGTCTTCTCCGTACTCGACTGCGCACCCCGCTGGCGCGAACGCCTGCCCGGGATCGCGATCCCCACCCTCGTCGCCCACGGCCGCCACGACCCGTTCTTCCCCCTCGGCAACGGCGAAGCCCTCGCACACGCCATCCCCCAGGCACGACTGCTCGTCCTCGAACACGCCGCCACCGCGATCCCCGACACCGCGATCGACGAACTCGCCGAAGCGATGCGCACCCTCGGATAGCGGACGACGGATCAAGAAAAGCCATGTCATGCCGCAAGCCGACCGCCGGTCACACCCTGCGGTCCCTCACCGGGAGACGCTTCACGTGGACTGCCCGCCCCTCCCGGCCCGGCGGTGTGACCACCACAGGCGCTCGGGTCAGGACGCTGCCGGGCGGACGGGCGGTGCGAATCGGACCTTGGACCGGGCCCGGGCCCCCGCCCGCCCGCCCGCCGGTGGCACCACCGGCGCCGGACGGGCCTGTGGACATTCGTTCGAACTCCCCCTATTCTCCGAGCGATCTCCGTGGTGGTGATCTCCGCGGACACGGCGGACGCATGCGTTGGGGGACTGCCTGTGAAGCCGGCACCTGTCGTTGGAGCAACCACTCCGGGTTCGCGCACCGCCGCTTGTCGGGGGACGCCGTCGGACCCTCGTCCCTTGGCCATCGCCGTGCAGGTGCTGCTTGCCGCGCAAGCGGCCGTGCAGATCGTCCTGGGACTGACCACCGGGACCGGTTCGGGACTCTTCGCTCAGGCCGCGCCGCTCACGATGCCGCTGTTCCTCGGGACCGTCGTGGTGTTCCTCTGCTGGCTCCGGCAGTGCCGGCTCAATGCCGAGGCATTCGCTCCGGGCACGCAGAAGTACACGGTGGGGAGCGCGGTCGGGGTGTGGTTCGTCCCGGTGGTCATGTGGTTTGCCCCGCGCCGGGTCGTGCTGGACATCCGGCGGGCCGGCGGCTCGGCCGGCGGTGCCTGGGTGATCGAGGCGTGGTGGGTGGCGTGGCTCGCCAAGTCGGTCGGGTTCACGGCCTACCTGGTGATCGACCAGCAGGGCAACCCCCATGCTCCCCTCGTCGTGCTCGTCGACGTCGCCGCCGCGGTCCTGGCGATCCTGCTGGTCGCGCAGGTCTCCGCCGCGCAGACCAACAGGATCGGAACGGCGGCCGGCCCCTCGGGAACCGTGGCGTAGGCGGCGTCGGTCGGGCGGCCGCCGTCGGACCCTCGACGGCGTCGCCCGCCGCCCGAACGCCACCGCACCCTGATGCGAGGCCCGCGCGGCACCGGGCAGGAAGCCACCGTCGCCTTTCCGGCAGCCCCCGTCGAGCGGGACGCGATCAGCCCGGCGCGCGCCGACGGCCGCCGGTGTGTCACGGCCCGTGCGGGGCCGGCGCCCCGGGCACACTGGCGGCGTGCCCGCCGATCCCACCCGCGGTCAGGTCCGCATCAGCCTGGTCATGTCCGCCCTGACCGTGAGCGCCGGCGCGGTCGACGCCGTCACCTTCCTCGGCCTCGGCCACGCCTTCGCGGCGCTCGCCACCGGAAACGTCCTGCTGCTGGGCTTCGGGGCCGTGGGGACCGCCGGGGTGCCGGTCGCCCGCCCCGCCGAGGCGGTGGCCGCGTTCGTGGTCGGGGCCGCGGCCGCCAACACCGCCATCGCCAGGGCGCGGGGGCGGGGGCGGCGCTGGTTCGTCCGCGTCCTCGCCGCCGAGGCCGCGGTGCTCGCCGCCGCCGGCGGATACGCCGCCGCGGTCGGCGGTACCGGCGCACTGCCCGGGAGCTCCGAGGCCCTCGTCGCCGCGCTGGTCGCGGGCGCCATGGGCTGGCGCAGCCGCGGGATGCTGGAGGCCGGGGTGCCCGACATGCCGACCACGGTCGCGCAGATCACCCTGGTCAAGCTGCTGGCCGACCTGCTGGCGATCCACGCCGCACCCTCACCGCACCAGGTGCTGGTCCGGGCCCGGCGCAGTGCCACCGTCCTCGGCATGTTCGCCGGCGGGGCGGCCGGCGCCCTGCTGCTGCGGCTGGGCGCCGGGCCCGCGCTGCTCGCCGTCGCCGCCTTCGAGGCGTGCGTGACCGCCGTGTACGCCCGCACCGTCCAACTGCGACCGCCCGCGCGCCCGCAGCCGGCCCCGGCCTGACCCGGGAGCGGACCTGAACCGGAGCCGCGCCCATCGGCGGGCGGTCCGGTCCGGTCCGACCCCGGTGATTCCGGGCCCGCGTCGCATGGAGCCGGGCCAACCGCCACCTGGTCGACTGATCGACTGATCGACTGATCGACTGATCAGGTCGAACTCGCCGTGCCGGTCGTCGGGTTGGTGCGGCCCGGCCCGTCCTCTGCCGGGTTCGTCCCGGTGTGGATCCCCCTTCTGCGGGCGCCTGCAGGATGCCGATGCGTCCGGGCGACTGTGGGGTCCACGCTCATGTCCCGGGTGATCGGACCTCTCGCGTCGGCCGCGGCCCGCAGCCGGGTGACAGCCCTTCAGGGTGGTCACCGGGACCGGAGTTGACGGGATCGTTCGTGCTCGGGACCATGTGTCGCCGCGCACGCGCGCGGCCGCGCGTCGAACGGGTGCGCGCAGATCCGGTCTCCTAGGGTGTGGGGTATGGGCTTCGTGGTGTCCGAGCGCGCGGGGAAGGCGGGTCTGGCCGTCGGCGCCGCGCTGCTCCTGGCAGCCTGTGCGGCGGGTGGCGGCGGAGCGTCGACCGGCCGGCCGGGGTCCGGCGGGGCGACGCACGGGACGGTCCGCGCCGACGCGGCCGACTCCGTCGACGTCGCGTTCGGCACCGCGTCGGGTCTGACGGACCGGGTGCCCGGTCCGCCGGCCGGGGCCGTGCCGGACGGGACGCCCGGGGCGGTGCGGCAGGCCTCCACCGCGACGGGCGTCGCGATCACGGAGGGCGAGGTCCGCGAGGTGGGTCCGCACGGGACGATCACGTACCCGGCGGTGACCAGCTGCCTGGTCGTCACGGTCTACCTCCGGGACGGCGGAAAGGTCGGCGGCCACGCGAGCCTGTTCCAGGTCCCGGGGAAGTACAGCTCGGACGAGATCCTTCCCGCCGTCGCACGCGCCGTCGGTCGTCGACCGGTGAAGGGCGTCGACGTCAGTGGAGCGGTCGGGGCCTGGAACCCCTCGTACTTCGAGAAGGCCATCGAGCGGTACACCGATGGCTCGGCTCCCGAGCCGACGGGCGACGCGCAGCGGATCGGCGACGTCGTGGCCCGGCTGTTGGGGCGGCCACGCACGGCGGTCACCGTCCGGGACCTGCCGGACGGCGACATCACCAGGTGACCGCCGGCAGGACCCGCGGACAGCTGCGCCTCGGGACCTGCGAGATCGGGCCGGCCGTCGTGTGGTCCGGCCTCGGCCGGCGAGCGATGCGTCGGCCGCCGACGTCCCTGACGGACCGTGGCCTGCCCGGTTCGGGTGGACTCGTCCCGCCGGGCCGGCTGCCCGGCCACAGGTGGCGCAGCCGGTCCGTGAACCGCTTCGACCCGAGAACATCACCGGTCGACGACACGACTCCCACGGGCATGACACAAGCCGCCGCCGGCACCCGACGGCCGCACTCGGCCCCGCAGGAGGCGCCGGCATGACGGAACCCCGGTGGCTGCGGTCAGCCCCGCAACGGGCCTGCTCCGGCTGTGTATAGTGACGCGCCGAGACGGGGGTCCGACATGAACGACAAGGCTCGATCGAAGCACGCCGACCGCAGCACGACCGTGCTGCTCGGGCTGATGGCCGAGTGCCCGCTGCTGCTCTGCCCACTGGTGCTCTGGCGCGGCAGATCATGGGCACCCGCCTGGTGGGTGGACGCGACGCTCTACCTGCTGGCCGCCGTCACCGCGGCGGCCGTGCTCCTCGCGGTGCGTCGGCCCGTGCCGGTACGCGGTGTCCGGCGTGCGTCCGCGGTGGTCGGCGGAGCCACCGGCCTGGCGGCGGTGGTCGCCGCGACCCTCTTCCTCGGTGACTCCCAGGTCTCCTCCAGCGGCTGGCTGCTCCTCGGTGCGGTCGTCGCGCTGGGCCTCCTGTGCAACCAGCTGACCCTCACGGCAACCACGCACTCCTGACCGTTTCCCACCACGTCAACCGACTGCCGCCGGGATTCGGGCAGTCGGCATGAGAGGCCCGTGCCATGAACGACCCGCTGCGCGATCTGCAGCAGATGAGCGCCTTCCTCGGTGAACTCACCAACTCCCTCGCGGTGACCCGCGACATCCTCCCCCAGCGCTCCGAGGGCGCCGACCGCACCGGCTCGGTGACCGTCGTACTCGACCAGGAGGACCTCCCGCTGTCGATCGTGGTCGCGGACGGCTGGCGGCAGCGGCTGTCACCGGGCGCGCTCGGCGGCGCGGCGGTCGAGGCCGGGCAGGCCGCCGCCGTCGACCGGTTGTCGATCTGGCAGCAGGACGCCGGACAGGCGGCCTGGGAGGCCGTACCGGACCGGCTGCCCGGCGACGACGCGGCGGCGGACGCCGGGGCCACGACCGCACCCGACCTGACCCTGCTCATCGGGGACGTGAGCCAGGTCGACCCGCGGCCGCTGGAGGTGCTGGCCGAGGACGTGCTGACGGCGCTCGACCGGGCGGGCGCACCGAGCGTCCCCGTGCAGGGCCGCGGCAGCGACGAGGCCGGGCACGTGACCGTGGTGCTCTCGCGCGGCGGGCTGGTCACCTGCGACGCGGACGAGCGGTGGGCGGCCGCGAGCGGCACCGCCGCGCTGAACCACGCGCTGGCCGCCGCCCTGTCGAAGGCCCGCACCGAGCTGGCCGCCGCCGTCCGGTCCGCCAAGGAGGAGGCCGGCACGGGCACCGACGCGATGCTGCGCGAGGCTCTGGCCCTGCTCGCGGACCCGGGCAAGCTCCGCAACTCGTAACGCAGACCGGCCGCAGGGCCGGACGACCCGGAAGGGAGCGACACCATGACCGACGACGGCTTCAAGGTCACGACCGCCACACTCCGCACGGAGGCCGGAATCTGGGACCAGCAGAGCGACCAGCTGGGCACGATCGCCTCGTCCGTCTCCTCGATGTCGATGGACCGCTGCCAGGCAGGCGTCTTCCAACTCGTCGTCAGCGCCTACGCGGAGGTCCTGACGGCCGTTCATGACCGCGCGCAGGAGGGACAGCAGAACCTCAAGGCGGTCGGAGACGGCCTGCGCACGGTGGCGGACAACTACGACCACCACGAACAGAAGACCTCGGCCGGTCTCTCGGCCATCACCGGCAACTGAAGCGGAGCCATCGACGTGGCATTTCAAGCGGCGCAGTACCAGGCGACGGTCGACAAGCTCACCTCGGGCCTGGGTGACCTGTCGGCCAAACTCGACGCGGTCCCCGGCAAGGCGAACGACGCCGCCGACCGGTGGTGGGTGCCCGACTGGCTGGCCGACAAGGTGATCTGGTTCGGGAAGAAGATCTGCGAGATAGGCGCCTGGATCCTGAACAAGATCAAGGAGTGCCTGGAGGGCGCTGCCGCTCCGGTCTACATGATGATCCACGGCTTCCAGTGGGAAACCCTGCGCGGCCTGGCGAACGGCGTCACCGGCGAACTCCAGCCGCAGGTGCTGGGAGCGACCGGGGAGTGGAAGGGCCCGGCGGCCGATGCCTACGGCAAGGAGATCCCTCGCCAGGCGGCGGCCGCCACCGCGCTGGGCGGGACGTGCGACAAGACCTCCACCTCGCTGGAGCTGTGCGCGGCAGCCGGGCTGGCCTTCTACCTCGCGCTGGCACTCGTGCTGGTCAAGTTCATCGCCGCCACCATCGCCGCGATCGCGGCCCTCGGCTCGGTGGTCTTCTCGTGGGCGGGCTTCCTGATCATCATCGAGGAGGCCGGGGTCAACACCACGGTGATCGTCGCTGCGGTCAGTGCCCTGATGGTGCTGCTCGGCGCCCAGGCCAAGGAGATGGCCGCGCTGCACGGCAACGCCGTCGACAACAGCCAGTTCCCGGGCGGCCACTGGCCGGTGTCGGTCAAGCCTGCCTAGGCCGGTGTCGGTCAAGCCTGCCTGGTGCCGTGACCGGAGACGTCCACCGGATCCCGGTGGTCGGCGCCGGTGACGGGCGAGCGCCCGGCCGGGGTTCCGGCCGGGCGCTCGTCGGTCATCCGAGGTGTCCGGCGGCCCGGGCGCGGGCTCATGGGTGGGGAACTCCTCGGACAGAGACTGGGTGTGACGGACCGTGGGCCGGGCGGCAGGAAGCCGCCCGGCCCACGGAAGGGGGTGGATCAGACGCCGGTGGAGGTGTTCAGCTCGACGTTGTAGTCGGCGAGCTTGGCGATCTGCGCGGGGCTCAGCACGCCCTGGTACAGCCAGACGTCGTCCAGCTCACCGGAGAAGTACTCGCCCCAGGCACCCGCGGCCCTGTTCCGGCCGAACTGCACGCCGCCGCCCGCCTCGTAGGGCTGCGGGGCGCCGGTCCAGGAGATGTGCGGGGAGCAGCCGGTGGACCCGTCCGGGCAGCCCTGGTTCTCGATCTGGCCGCCCACGTACAGGGCGAGCCGGTCCGCGAAGGCGTCGTAGGTGACCGCCAGGTGCGTCCAGTTCTCCAGGACGGAGGTGGCCGGGGTGTGCGCGGTCAGGGTGCGGACCGCGCCGGCGGCGTCGGAGTCGCGGACCTCGGCCTGCCACTGGCCGGTCGGCTGGCCGGTGGCATCGTTGCCGAGGGCGTGCCAGCGCAGGGTGACCGCACTGTTGTTGGCGCCGGGCACCGACAGCACCGTCATGTCCCGGGTCGGCACGCCCGCGGTGTTCGCCCAGCCGGCCATGGTGAAGCTCTGGCCGGTGTGCAGCGGGGTCGTGGCGGTGGCGGCGTAGCCGGTGGCGCCGTCCAGCAGCAGGGTGCCGGGGACGGGCAGCAGGCCGCCGTCGGCCTTGATCGAGGCACCGCCGCCGAGCTGGGCGCCGGCCTTGGCCGGTCCCTCGTCGGGGGTGACGGCCGGGGTGCCGGTGGCCGAGGAGAGCTTCCAGCGGCCGGCCAGCTGCGGACGCTGCTGCACCATGGCGCTGGCCTCCGGGCCGGTGACGACACGGTCGTAGATCCGGACGTCGTCGACGTCGCCGCCGAAGTACTCGCCGTTGGCGCCCTCCCGGTTGACCGCGCCGATCTGGAGCGGGCCGGGGTTGGCCCACGGTGCGTTCTGGGTGTAGTCGGACTCGCCGACCAGGAAGCCGTTGATGTAGAAGCGCAGCTTCTTCGCGGCGGTGTCGGAGACGCCCAGCAGGTGGGTCCACTCGCCGGTGGTGCCGGCGAAGCACGGCACGCCGTTGATCTGGGTGCCCGGGGTGCAGTCGGGTTGCCAGGTGCGCACCAGGGTGTCGACGGAGGTGTCCTCCTTGTAGCGGCCGAAGGACCAGCGCTTCCAGTAGGTCGAGTAGTACAGCGAGAACTCGCTGTTGTGCTGGCCTGTCTGGGTGACGGCGACCTTCGCGGTGGTGTCGCCGGCGGCGGGCGCCGGCAGCTTCACCCAGGCGGAGACCGAGAAGTCCCGGGTGCCGTCGACCTGCGGACGGGCGGTGCGCAGGTAGTCGTCCACGCCGTCCAGGTGGATCGCCTTGTCGGCGATGCCGGGCCGGCCGAGCGCGACGCCGTTGTAGGCGGTCAGGTTGTCGGTCTCGGCGGTGCCGGCCGGCTTGGCGCCGCTGCCGTCCAGGTGCCAGACCGCCTTGGCGGGGCGGCCGGTGGCGAGTTGCTTGTCGGCGGCCACGTCGGTGACCTCGGCCTGGTTCAGGGAGCGGTCCCAGATCCTGACCTCGTCGATGGCGCCGGGCCAGAAGTCGACCCACTGGCCCTTCCAGCGGGCGCGGCCGATCTCCAGCGGGCCGTGTCCGTCCCAGACCGCGTTCGCGGTGGCCGACTTGGCGAGGGTGCCGTTGACGTACAGCTGGACGGTGTGCGCGTCCGCGTTCCAGACGCCGGTCAGGTGGGTCCACACGCCGGTCGTCGCGGCGTCGGTGGACTGCAGGCCGATGGTGCTCGCGTCCTGGTTGCCGGCCGCAGTCTGGACCTTGAAGCCCCACTTGGGGACACCGGCGACGTTCTCGATGCCGAGGTGGAAGGCGTAGTAGTCCGGGCCGCCCTGGCTGACCGCCGCGCGGGTGCCGGTGGTGCCGTCGAAGCGGACCCAGGAAGAAACGGTGAAGCTGCGGGTGGTGTCCAGGACCGCGCCCTGGGTCTCGGCGTAGCCGTTGGCCGTGCCGTTCAGGGCGAGGGCTTCCTTGAGGTGTCCGGGCGCGCCCGGGGTGGCGCCGGCGGCGAGGGTCGCCTCCGAGCTGCCGCCGGTGCCGGTGAGGGTGGTGCCGGCGGCGTCGTCCATCGACCAGCCGTTGCGCTGCGGCTGCCCGGAGAGCACGTTGAAGTAGTACGTCTCGGGCTGCGAGGCGTTGCCGGCGCCGTCCACGGCCCGGGCGGAGAGGAAGTGCAGGCCGGCGGTCTGCGGCTGGATGCGCACGGTCTGCGCGGCGCCGCCGCCGGTGGCGATCGCGTTCGCCGCGGACGGCGAGGTGTCGAGGCCCCACTGGTACGAGACCACGTCGGTGGCGGCCGACTTCAGGGTGAACTGGCCGGTCCTGCCGACGCCGTCGGTCCACGGCAGGGTCGGCGCGGTGGCGTCCTTGGAGCCCGGGTAGGCGTCGGAGGTGATCGCCGGGCCGTCCGGTGCGGAGGTGTCGACGATGAAGTAGCAGCCGGTCGGGTCGCCGTCGGAGGACCACGGCCCCCACTGGGCGCCGTCCCAGGCGCGGGCCTCCCAGTCGAGCTGGAGGTTCTGCGGGAGGCCGGTCGGCAGCGGCCAGGAGAACATCGAGCCGGAGGCCTTGAAGGTGTCCGACCCCGGTGCGGCGTCCTCCGAGCCGGTGGACCACCAGCGCCGGCGCAGCCCGGTGCCGTCGTCCCAGCCGACCGCGAACTGCACGCCGATCGCCTCGCCGTCCGGGTCGGAGGCCCGGGTGGTGACCTGCGGCATCTTGTTGATCTTGATGCCCGGGTACTGGCAGACGGAGCCCGGCGACATCGTCATGTCGGACATCGGGATCTGGTTGGGCGGCAGGTTGTAGTACACCGACAGGTAGGCGTCGTCGGTGAAGCGCTTCCAGGCGAGGGTGTCACCCTCGTTCTGCGCCTTCAGGCCGAAGGTGATGGTCGGCCAGCCCCAGTTCGCGGCGTCCTGGACCAGGGTCTTCACTGCGCCCGTCTCGCCGTACTCCAGCCAGCCGCCGGGGCAGCTGCCGCTCCAGCCCTTCGCGGTGTTGATGGTCTGCAGGTAGCGGCTCCAGAACCCGGAGGCGTTCTGGCTGTTCCAGTTCAGGCCGGGGGCGATGTAGCCCGTGCTCCACAGGTCGACCGGCCGGGAGTCGCAGGAGTACGACCAGCTCTCGTAGGTGCCGAAGGTGGCGGCGAGGATCTGCTTGCCGACGAACGGGTTGGGCAGCTGGAAGAAGGCACGCTTCACGTCGGTCGGCGCGCACCGTGAGGTGTCGCCGCAGTAGCCGACGCCCCAGTCGTGGACGTAGGTGCTGTTGTACGTGAAGTGCCAGTACGCCTGGTTCGGGTAGGTGCGCGAGACGCCCGCCCAGTCGCCGGCGTGCGGGGTGTTCCACGCCGGGTCGATCATCACCGGGTAGACGGTGTCCGGGGCGTCCAGCATGCCCCGGTCGGGCGACAGCACCAGGCCGTCCTTGGGCAGGTCGACCTTGAGGCGGGTCATCTTCGCGCCTTCGCCGGGCAGGTCGCCGTAGCCGGCGGCGGCGGGATCGTTCCGACCGGCTGCGGGGGCGGCCGGGGCGGCGGCCTCGGCCTGCGGGGCGGCCTTGAGCGTCTTCGGGGCGGCGGACGGGGCGGCGGACGGGGCGCCGTCCGCGGCGGCGGCCGGCTGGGAGGAGTCCCACATCACCGGGACGGGCGCCTCGAAGACGGTGCCGCCGCCGGACGGGTCCTTCGCCGTGAGCGTGCCGTCCGCGTCCTGGCCGAACGTCAGGCCGTCGCCGTGCAGGCCGAGTCGGAGCTGTGCCAGAGCGGGGTTCTTGGCGGCCTCGGCGGTGTGCACCACGACGACCTGGGTGAACCCGGTCTTGGTGGCGGACAGCCGCAGGTCGACGTCCGGCAGGATCGACCGGTACTCGGCGGTCGCGCCGTCGACCGTCGGCTTGGGCAGCGGCTTCGGCCAGCTGAGCTTCAACGCCTTGCCGGCCCGGGCCATCGTGACCAGCGGTTCGCTGCCGCCGCCCGAGAACCGCAGGTCGGCGGTGGACCCCTTGGGGGCGACGGCACCGTCGGGCAGCCGTTGCAGCGTCGGGTCGAGGTCCACCCAGGTGCCGTTCTTGCGCACCCGCCTGGGCTGGACGTAGGTGGTGGTCTTCAGCTTGCCGTCGGGCTGGGCGACGGTGTCACTGGACTCGCCGCGCTTGGTGAGCACCTCCACCGGCTTGCCGGTGCGGGCGGCCTCCTTGACGGCCTGGCTCTCGGAGGTGTCCTGGGAGCCGGTCACGCCGGGCGGCGGTGCTCCGCCGGGGGCGGCGGCGGCAGGCACCACTGCGGTGGTGGCCAGCGCGACCGCGGCGAGTGCCGCGGCGAACACGCCGCCCGACCGTCTTGCTGCTGTTCTCACTGTGCGTAAGCTCCAACTTCCGATATTTGGGCAAAAGTTCGAGCGGATCTTTGTGTACACCTAAAAGAAATGTCAACGGATCATCAGAAACGCATGAGAAATGGGCCGACGTGCCGGCCCGTCAATTGGGTTCAGCTCGGGCCAAATCGGATGAACCAACCGACGGCGCGTGAGGCAAATCACGCTGCGGCGCGGTGGTCAGGAGGCCTGCTTCGAGGCTTTCCAGCGGTGGCGAACGGTCACGCACGGCATCGGCGGGACCGGCCCGACCACCCGGTCGGCGACGCTCCGTCAAGTCATCGTCGCTGGTCATCGATGCTCTCGCAGGCGGGAGCCGGCACCTGTCGCACGGTGGCGACGACCGAACGCGGCCGACCGCCGTGCCCCCGGCGGGGACGCGGAAGAGGGGGTGTGCGGTTCCCGTGCACAGCGGGTCGTGTGTATACCGGCAGGGCGCGGCATCCCGATTTCGACGGGCGGACCGATCCGGGAAACCCTCACCGGAATCGGGCTTCACGCCGGACGGCCGTCAGCGGAAACAACGGGGCCTCAGGGCCCCGGAGTTACCCGGGGACAGGCCGAACCCGGCTGCGCCGCTGAGCACTTCGAGGACGTCGGCGTTCGCTCTCGGTCACGGACCGGCCGACCGGTCGGCCGCCGGGCCGAATGCGGCAGGTGGCTGCCGCGCGACCGGAGGTGGAGTCAGGAGTGGAAGCGGAGCCGGACCACGAGGCAGTCCCCCGGCAGGTTCTCCAGGTAGGCGTCCGCGAAGAGGTGGTAGTCACCGGACCGGCCGATCCTGCGGCCCCAGTCCTCGACGGTGCCGTCGATCCACTGACCGTCCAGCGTCAGCAGGTGGTTCGTCGGGACGACCTGCGCCGTCTCGCGGCGGATGAACTCCGCCCGGGTGCCGCGGAAGTGGTGGAGCGGGTCGGTCAGACGCGGGAACAGGCCGCAGACCTCGGCCGAGTCGTTGGCCGCCGTGATCAGCGGCTGCCCGTAGTAGTCGGCGCGGGCTCGGGCCACGGGGTAGCCGGCGAGGTCCTGGCGGGCGCGCTCGGCGAAGACGTCGAAGGGGACGGCCGGCGGGAAGCCCTCGGTGAACTCCTGCCAGGCCCGCCAGTGCTCGGCGGCGCGCGCGGCCACGGGGGCCCGGGCGGCGTCGAAGTCGAGGAGGGCGCGCGGGCCGCCGTCCCAGCGTGAGGGGGTCCGCTGCCGGACGGCGCCGTTGGGCAGGGTCGGTTCGAAGATGAGGCGCGGGTCCGCCTCGTCCGCGGGGGAGACGGGGAACCCGTCGCCGTCGTGCCCGCCGTAGACGTGCCAGGAGTCCCATTCGCCCTGCCAGGCGGGGCCGCCGGGCTGCTCCTCGAAGTCGTAGTCGTAGGGCGCCATGGCGGCCGCGATCGCCGCCGTGACCCCGCCCGGCGGGGTCGGGGGGAGGCAGACGGTCAGGAGATCACGAGCCATGGTGCGCGCCTAGGGATGGTGGGGGTGAAGGGGGATCGGAGGATTCGCCCCCGTGATCCTACTGATGCCGCCGTGCCGGGGAGGGACGGGACGAGTGGTCGGCCCCGGGCCGATCCGCGCGCGTGGTGCGGCGGGTCGGCCCGGGGCCGGGGGTCGAGGACGGGTCAGCGGCCGGGGTCCGGGGGTTCAGCCGGTCCGGCTGCCGTGGGTCGTCATACCATCGGCTGCTGCTGCGGAAGGATCGTCTCGCGTTCGCCGCCGAAGTCGAACGGGTCGAAGATGTTCTGCAGGGTCAGGTCGATGCCCTTCTCCCAGCCGTAGTCGTGGATGTCGTCATGGGCCTGTATCGCCGCCACCGGCCAGGTGATGATGCCGAGGACCGGGATCCGGCCGAGGCCTCCGAGCTTGCCGCCGCCCTTGGGCGCCTTCGGCCTGGGGGCCATCGGCGGCTCCGGCGGGGTGACGGTGACCTTCACCGAGCGGTGGCTGTCGAAGGACCGGTCCGCGGAGAGGACCCGGACGTTCTGGTTGCCGGCGAAGTGGTCGGCGATCTCCTTGGCCTGGGCCGCGTCCTTGGCGACGAAGACGACGTTCCCGGCCTGGGCCTTCTTGTTGATGTCGAGCTTGTTGTTGATCGTGGAGATGCCGCCCTGGACGCTGGACCCGCCGGTGGCGTCCACCGACTCCACGCTGACGATCTTGCCGTTGCGCCAGGTCACCTTGAGGAAGTCGGAGGTGGTGCCGAGCGGCACGCTGTTCCCGTCGGCGTCCAGGATGGTGTTCTTCTGGATGATCGGGTTCTTCTCGTCCTGCATCAGGTAGCGCACGCCGGTGCCCGACTTGGACCCGTCGTACCAGTTGCCGGAGTCCTTCAGGTCGTCGTTCATGGAGTGGTAGGCGATCCGCTCGTTGTCGTTGACGAAGTCCTCGCTGTCGGCCAGCACGTGCGGCACGCCGTAGCCGTCGTAGACGACGTTCCTGCCGTCCTGGACGCCCTCGGTGTTCGCGTTCGCCGGCCGGAGGTGGTTGCCCTGGCAGTCGTCCGCGTGCTCCCGGCAGTAGTTGCGCTCGTCGGGGTCGAAGAGTCCGCTCGGGTCGCTGCGGTTCAGCGGGCTGCTGTGGGCGTAGGTGTAGCCGTTGAGCGACTGCGGGTCGCTCTCGGCGAACACCGGGTCGATGCTGACGAACCGTCCGGTGGCGGGGTCGTAGTCGCGGGCCCCGAGGTGGACCAGTCCGGTGGGTTCGTTCGTGCCACCGACGAAGCCGCGGCTGCCCGCCCAGGCGGCCGGGGCGGCGCCGCGGGCCGCGCCGAACGGGGTGGTCCGCCGGACGCCGACCGCGCCGGTGACGGCGTCGATGTTGAGCGTCGCCGTGCCGTGGTGGTCGCCGACCTGGAAGGTGACCTTGTTGTCGTCGGTGCGCAGCGCGGTCGCGCCGCCCAGCTGGTAGTAGCGGACCGCGGTGGGCTTGGCCGCGCCCTTGACCAGGGTCAGCTCGGTGTTGCCGAGGTTGAGGGTCCACTTCTCGGCCGCCGGGTCGGCGGAGTCGAGGTTGTGGGCGAGCAGGCGGTTGCCGATCGCGTCGTACAGGTAGTCGGTGGTCCGCGTGGTGGTGCCGGTGGTGCTGCCGACCGTGGTCCGCAGGGTGTCCGTGACCTTGTCCAGCTTGCCTTCGGAGTTCCAGACCAGGACCTGGTCGCTGGTCTGGTTGCCGGAGGGCTTCAGGTGGCGGCCCACGGTGTTGCCGGAGTCGTCGTACTCGTAGGACTCGACGGCCGGGGTGCCGACCGAGCCCACGGTCGTGCTGGTGCTGCCCAGGGCGTGTGGACGGGTGCCGGTCGCCGCCGGGTACCCGTAACCGGTCGTGGTGTCGAGGGTGGGGTTGCCCTTCGGGTCGTGCCGGGTCTCACCCGCCCGGGTGCCGTTGGTGTTGTAGGTGTAGCTGCTCCAGTACGGGGCCGGGCCGCCGAGCGACGCGCCGTCGGGGGCCGACGGGCAGTCGGTGCCGGAGGGCGTGAACGCCTCGGTGAGGCGGACCTGGTAGTCGTACTGGAAGCACTGCCGGTCGACGCCCGCGGGCGTGCTGTCGGTCAGCGAGGTGATGTTGCCGGCCTGGTCGTAGGTGTAGGCCGCGGCCCGCAGCGCGCCGGTGACGCCGTACTCGTCGGTGCGGCTGGAGGCGAGGCGCTGGGTGCCCCACTCATAGGAGTTGGTGACGTAGACGTCCTTGCCCGGGGTGCCCGCGCTCAGCGTGGACTGCAGCGGTTTGCCGGTCAGGCTGAAGGTCTGGCCGGTCTGGTAGCTGCTGAGGCCGGAGACCGCCGTCGCGCGGTGGAGCCGGTCGTAGGTGAAGGCCAGCGACTCGGCGGGGAGGCTGCCGGCCGCCGGGTAGGCGACGGACTGCGGCAGGCCGTCGAGCCGGTAGACCGCCCCGGTGACGTAGCTGCCGGCGAGCGCCTCCTGTCCGGGGACGGAGGGGATGGTGACCGTGGTGCGGGTCGCCCGGCCCAGCGCGTCGTAGAGCGAGTAGGCGGTCTTGTACTGGTAGCTGGTGCCGTTGACGGTGGCGTAGCGGGTCGTCGAGGAGAGCAGGCCCTTGTTGCCGCTCGGGTCCCAGGACTGCGCGGTCATCAGCGGGCCGGTGGCGGAGCCGTCGTGGGTCTCCACCGGGCGGGACAGGTTGTCGTAGACGGTGGTGACGGTCCGGCCGCGGCCGTCGGTGGTGCTGACCAGCTCCGAGCGGTCGTTGAAGGACTTGGAGGTGGTCCCGGAGTCCGGGTCGACGGCCTTGGTCTGCCGTCCCCTCTGGTCGTACAGCCAGGTCCACGCGGTGCCGGCCGGGTCGGTCAGCCTGGTGAGGTGGCCGGCCGGGTCGTAGCCGTAGGTGGTGGCGTCGTAGCCGGTGAGGGTCCGGTCCTTGTACTGGCGGACCTCGGTGGTGTGCCCGGACGCGTCCGCGATGGTCGTCGTCGGGATCGCGCCGGTGGGCGGGGTGACGGTGACCCGGTCGCCGCCGTACTCGGTGGTCGTGGTGGCCAGCGGGCTGCCGACGCCGTTGCCGGCGAGCACGGTGGACTTCACCACGCGGCCCAGGCCGTCGAAGGCCTTCGCGGTCTGGGTCTCGACGCCGGTGGCGTCCTCGACCTTGAACAGGGTCGTGGACGGCGCGCCGGTGGCGTAGTACGGCGTGTAGGTGAGGGCGGCCTGGCCGCGCTCGTCGTAGAAGCTGTCGCTGAGGACGCGTCCGCCGTTGTCACCGGGGGCCTGGGTCTGGCGCACCCGGCCCAGGCCGTCGTACAGCGTGTACGCGGTGTCCTGGGAGCCGTCGGCGTTCAGGGTGAGCGTGGCGACCGAGGTGATCCGGCCGTCGGCGATGTCGTAGGCGAACTGGTGGTTGGGCGACTGGCCGGTGCTCTTGGAGCGGTTGGGCAGCCAGACCTTCAGGATCCGGCCGAGACCGTCGTACTGCAGGTCGGTGCGGCGGTTGTTGGCGTCGAGCGTGTCGGCGGTCAGGCCGCGGACGGGCTCGTAGTCGGTGGTGACGGTGTGCGCGGTGGCGCCGTTGCCCGGTACGGACGGGGCACCGACGGTCCTGGACTGCGTGGGCCGACCGGTGGCCGGCGTGTAGGCCGTGGTGGTGGGGCGCGCGAGCGCGGTCGGGGTGCGGACCGGCGCGCCGGCCCCGGTGAGGTCGTAGACCGAGCTGAAGGCGAGTTCGGTGCTGGTCACCGTCCGGCCGTAGACGTCGTAGCCGGCGGTGTTGCCGAGGTACGTCGCGCTGTTGCCGGTGCGGGACTTGAGCATCTCGGTGAGCGTGACGTCGCCCTTGGTGGGGGCAGCGCCCTGGGCCTGGCCGTCGAAGCTCAGCCGGGTGTCGGCCAGCACGGCGGAGGTGCCGTCGGGCCGGGTGTCGCGGTCGACGTTCGCCGAGCAGCCGGCGGCGACCGTCTCGGTGCGGGCGGCGGCCGTCAGGATCCAGGCCGCGGTGTTGTCCGCGTAGGTGATCCGGGTGCACTTGTCGTCGGTGCCGACCGCGGTGTCTCCCAGGTCCTCGGACTGGGTGGGGCGCCCGTAGTCGTCCGGGGTCGTGTTGGTGCGGGTCTCGCGCCAGGACTTCCCGGCGCCGTTGTCCAGCGAGGTGAAGGAGCGCCGGGCCGAGGTACCGGTCAGGTTGGCCGTGGTGGTGCCCCAGTCGCGGACCCGCTTGGCGGTCTCCTTCTTCCACGGCGTGTTGACGTTCTTGCCGAGGATCGCGCCGCCGGGCTTGTCGTACTGCTCGGTGCGGTACTCGTAGCCGGCCCAGGCGTTGTCGTCGGTGAGGGTGGTGCCCTGGCCGTCGTCGACGGTCACGGTGCGCTTCATGGACTTGTCGGCCGGGTCGGAGCGGTCGCCGTCCATGCCGCGCAGGAAGTAGTGGTCGGCCTGGGTGGACATGCCGGCGACGCCGCCGGTCTCCACCCGGGTGCGGGCGTAACCGCGCCACTGGGACCAGGTCTTGAGCTTCTCGCGGGTCAGCCCGTCCTCGTCGTCGTAGTGCCAGGCGGCGTCGCCGAGGTAGGTGTAGTGGGTGACCATGTCGGGTGCGCCGCCGGTGCGGTCGGTGGCGATGACCGACTCGACCACGTACTTGTTGAACCACTCGGTGGTCACCGGTACGTCGTTGGTCGGCTGGTACTGCTGCGGGTAGCAGCGGGTGGTGTTGGTCTGCGGGGTGGGCAGGTTGTTCCAGTCGCAGGCCGCCGCCGAGTAGTTGACGTCGATCTGGCCGCCGAGCTCGTCCGTGACGGTGCCGAGGCGCTGCTTGATGAACGGCGCCCGGCCGTCACCGACCTTGTCGAGCCGGTTGGCCAGCTGCTTGTACGCGAAGCCGGTCTTCGGCATGGGGACGGACGGGCTGCCACCGGCGCCGGTGTGCTGCACGGAGTCGAGCAGCAGCTGGTAGTCGAAGTCGGCGGTGCCCCACTTGTGGTTCAGCGTCCAGCTGTCGACGTCCTGGTAACCGCCGTCCGGCTGCAGGGTCTTGGCGGTGACCGAGGTCAGCCGGGTGCGGGTGAAGAAGGTCGGTGCGAACTGGGTCTTGCAGTCGGTGCCGTCGGCGCAGTTCTGGTCCCACGGGGTGTCGTACCAGTACTGCCGGTTGGCGTCGATCTTCGCCGGGTCGCACAGGCCGGCCGTGGTCTCCAGGCAGCGTTCGGCGGTGCCGAAGTCGACCCGGCCCATCGGCTTCACCGTGGCGGAGTACAGGTCGCCCTGCTGCTGGCCGTACTCGATGTGGTCGAGGTGGCCGCCGCGCACGTACGGGGTGCGGTCGGTCTCCTTGAGGTCGCGACCGTAGTTGTTGGTCTCCGGGGTGTACCAGTAGGTGACGTCGTCGCCGTGGGCGTCGACCACCAGGTCGAGGTTCCACCGCCAGCCCTGCTGGCACCAGGAGGACGCGAAGTCGGCGCCGTTGCACGGCTCGCCGGCGTTGTTGCCGAACACCGGCACGGTGTAGACGGACTTCGTCTCGGGCTTGCCCGCCGACCAGTTCGGCAGACGGTTGTACCCGAAGTAGTAGCTCGTGCCGTCGGGCGTCGTGGCCCGGAAGTACTCGCCGTCGTTGTCGCCGTTGCCCCGTCCGCCGTCACGCAGCCGGGTGACCTTGGTGTTGTCGTCGCCCTCGATGCGCCACTCGTCGCCGGAGACCGGGATCAGTTCACCGGAGTGGCCCGCGAAGCTGATGGTGGCGTTGTCGGTCGCCCAGCAGAGGTCGCCGGGCTCGGAGCCGTTGGTCTTCGGCGCGTCGTCGTCGGCGCACGGCTTGTAGCTGCGCTCCACGAAGCCGGGCGAGAGGTCGAAGCCGTCACCCGCCCAGGAGGCCTGGTTGTTGCTGTTCGCGGTGCGGCCGTCGATCCGGCCGGAGCTGTACGACAGTCCGAGCTTGGGGGTGAGTCCACCGGGCATCGGGGTGAGCGGCATGTCGTACGACCAGGAGAACGACCCGCTGTTCAGCGCGGTCGACCAGGTCGAGGCGGAGGACAGCGGGGTCGCCTTGTAGCTGCCGCCTGCCCCGGCCGCGCCCGGGGTCGCGGCGATCACCGCGGCCGAGCCGGACGCCGACGCGGAGGCCAGCCGCAGTGAGCCGGCCGGCGGAGCGGTGGGGGCGAGCGCGTCGGCGGTGACGGTCTGCTTCGCCACGTCGTTGCTGCCCGGCAGCGGCGTCTGGGTGCGGCACTCCGGCTTCTCCGGCGTGGTCAGCACGCACGCCGGGAGCTGGACGAGGCGCAGCCGGGAGCCGAACCCGGAGCCGGCCGCGCGGGCGAAGCCGCTGTAGTCGACGCTGACCTTGGTCGGGGAGTCGGTGCCGCCGACCGTCAGCAGCACTCCGGTGATCCCGGCCCGCCGGGCCAGGTCCTGGCTCAGCACCTCGACGGTGGCCGCCTGCGGCGCCCCGGCGGGCGCGGACTGCGACGCGGCGGCGCCGGTGGCGGACTCCAGTGCCACGGGCAGCTTGCCGGCCGTGACCGGCCCCCGGCCCGCGGGCGCGGGGACGACGACCGCACGGCCCTCGCCGGGCCAGGCCGTCTGCCCGGCCGCGGGCGCGCTGACGGTGGTGTCGGGCTTGCGGCCCTTGGCACCCGCGTTCGATCCCTTGACGGGCTTCTCGGGCGAGACCGCGGAGGGCTTGGCGTACGGCTCGGCCGCCGTGGCGACGGCGGCCAGCGGCAGTGCCGGCAGCAGCGACCCGACCAGGGTGCCCGCGATGATCGCGGACACTCTGGGCCGGGTCGCCCGCGGCACCGACCAGATTCTGCTCATGGGGAACACGACTTCCTCGGAAGAGTGGATGTGACAGGGCGTGGGCCGGGCGGCAGTCAGCCGCCCGGCCCACGGGGATCGGTGGATCAGACGCCGGTGGAGGTGTCCAACGGGACGTTGTAGTCGGCGAGCTTGACGATCTGTGCCGGGCTCAGCACGCCCTGGTAGAGCCAGACGTCGTCCAGCTCGCCGGAGAAGGGCTCTCCCCACGCACCGGCCGTCCTGGTCCGGCCGAACTGCAGGCCGGACGTGGCCTCGAAGGGCCGCGGGGCGGTGGTCCGGGAGACCGACGTGGTGCAGCCGGTCACCCCGTCCGCGCAGCGCTGGTTCTCCGGCTGCCCGTTGACGTAGAGGGTCAGCCGGCCGGAGAAGGCGTCGTAGCTGACCGCCAGGTGGTTCCAGTTCTCCAGCACCGCTTCGGTCCGGACCCGCTTGGGCTGGACGTACGTCGTCGTCACCAGCTTGCCGTCCGGCTGCGCAACGGTGTCGCTGGACTCGGTGCGCTTCGCCGCGACCTCGACGGTCTTCCCGCTCCGCTTGGCCTCCCCGACCGCCCGCGCGTCCGGCGACTGCCCGTCCTGCGTGGCGCCCGGGTTCGACGGGCCCGGCTTCGACGGGCCCGCGCCGGGGGCGGCCGTGGCCGGGGGTATCGCGGTCCCCGTCAGCGCGGCCGCGGTCAACACCGCGATCACCCAGCCGCGCGCGGCCGGTCTCCAGCCTGTTCTTTCCAAGTCAGCCCCGGATTCATTTCAAGATCATGCAGAGGTCGAGGCGGATCTTCGGTCATGCGTGAGGAAAGTGTCAACAGATCATGAGAAGTCTTTGAGAATGCGAGACATGACAGGAAGTCGACCGACGAGCGCTGCCCTCCGGGTCGCGGGCCGATGGGAATCAGGCCAGGTCATCGGCCTGGAAGCCAGGTTTCGGCAGGGGCCGTTTCCGCTACAGGAAATGACGTCCAGTCAGTTCCTTTTCTTTGCCTGCTCGTTCGACCACGCCCCGGAGCCGAGGACAAGGACGCCCCGCAACACTTCAGGCCGAGCCCGCCGTCGCATCGGCCGTGCCCTCTCTCCCATCCCGCCGAGGCCACCGGTCGCCCACTCCCCCGCCCTCCCGCGCCACGGCATCAGGCGACCGGCACGCTCAGCACCCACGGCCGGCGACAGGCAGGGGGGCCGACTTCGGTCCGGCGTGCGGGCCCGGGCGTGGCGGGCGGGTGGCAACCACCTGCCGACGCGGTCCACGGGTGGGGTGGCCCGGGGAGGGGTGGATGGCAATCAAATGATCATCAGAAGGTAGGGTCGGCGCCGGTGGTGAGCGCTGTCGCGCCGTCATCACCGCATTCGATGCAGACTCAAGGGTGGGTGTCCTACGTGAAGATCGGTTCGAGGACCGCGCGGGTTGCCGCGGTTCTGGCTCTCTCGGTGACGACGGTGATCGGCCTCAGCGGGACCGCGCAGGCGGACCACATGGCCCCCACCCTGCGGTACGGGTCCTCCGGTCACGGGGTCGAGTGCGTTCAGGTCCTGCTCAACCGGGCCGGACTCGGGCACAGCATCGCCGTCGACGGCCGGTTCGGGCCCGCCACCAAGGGCTTGGTGGAGGACTTCCAGCGGGCGCACGGCCGGCTGGACATCGACGGCGTCGTCGGCAGGGAGACCGGTGGCGCCCTGTGGGAGATGACGTACAGCCAGCCGCGCTGGTACACCGACTGCTTCGACTACATTCCGACCCCGTAGCGGTCTCCCCACGCCGGCCGCTCCCGTCCCGGGGCAGGCAGTGCTCGTCCGCCGAGCAGGACCTGCCCCGGACGACGATGACCGTGCGCACAGTGCGCTCCTTCGTCGAAGAGTGCACCGCACCACCGCCGGAACTCGCCGGTCGAACGTCGACGGCCCACCGCCGAGGCGTCCCACCACGGTGTCGGATCCGAGGTCCGTCCGACATCACCGGTGAGATTCCGGACGAACTCCGCCGCCTTGCAACCGACTTCACCGTCGCGGACGCCGGAGCGTCAGCGGACCGCCCGGCCGGGTGCAGGCGTCCGGCTCGCGGGGCCCGGCCGGGTCAGCGCCCCTCGCGCACCTCGAACACGCCACTGTCCCAGTACACGGACGGCTCGTCGGCCTCGCTCGGCCAGTCGCTCTGCAGGTGACGGCGACCGTGCCCCAGGGCCCCGGCGCGGTGCGGGCTCAACCGCCCCGTCTTCAACTCCTCCGCTTCGGCGTCGGTGATCGGCAGCACGGTCCGGTACTGCGCGTCCCGCGAGGCGACCCAGTCGACGTACTCGGTGAACACGCTGACGAAGGCCTGCGAGCAGAGGCCACAGCGCTGGACCGAGACGATGAAGTGCGAGTCGTCCTGGATCATCTGCTCGACCCGGACCCCGGTGTGGCTCTGGTGGTGCGCCCTCGCCACCGCGGCGTCCTCGGCGCAGCACGCCGCACACCCGAACCCCGTGGACTCCGTCACGCCGCCCCCCATGGTCGCAACCCCTCTTCGGCCGTGGCGCCACATGCTACTCGGCGCGTGCAGCCACCCCACGTCTCGCTCTGCCCGTACGGCACGGGGCCGAGCGCGAAGTGCCGCCGGTCGATCGTGGACAACGCGGCGTCCACCTCGCCGAGTTGCTCCCGACTGCGCTGCACGCTCAGGCGCAGCCGAGCGGCGAGGGCGTCCAGCGGCGGCTTGAGGCCGGCGATCGTCCGGAAGGCTCCCCCGGCGGCCTCCCAGAGGCTGAACTGCGCGGCCGGGTTCCCGCCGTCCTGGTACGTCTCGTTGCTCGCCGTCGACATCCGGTGCTGCTCCACGACCGCGACGGCTGGGAGCCGGGGTAGGGCACGACTCCGCACGACGGCCTTCGTCATGCGACCGCGTCGTTGCGGACGTGGTTACGGATCCGGGCCGAAGCGGCAACGTCCGGAGCGACGTCCTGGACGGATGACGGGTCGGCGCGTCACATCTCGTGACGGCGGTGGGACGCGCCGACGGCGCTGCGGGGGTGCCGCGGTGGGGGTCGTCAGCATGGTGGGCATGAAGACTGTTCTGCGCTGTGCGGTCGCCCTGGTGCTGGCCGTGGGCCCGGCGGGTCTGGTCGCCTCGCCGGTTCGTGCCGAGGCCGCCCCGGGCTGGGCGGAGCTCGCGCCCGGGGTCGGGTACCGGGAGCTGACGGTGAGCACCCCGCACGGCGACGCGCGGGTGTACGCCGTCCGCGCCGACCTGCGCGGGCCCGGCGTGCGGGCGGACCTGCTCTTCCCCGGCGCGGTGGCGGCCCGGGCCCCGCTGACCCGGCTGGCCGGCGCGCGCGGTGCGGTGGCGGCGGTGAACGGGGACTTCTTCGACATCAGCGAGGAGCAGCACCCGGGTGTGGCGGCCACCGGGGCGGCCTCCGGCCCTGCCGTGTACCGGGGACGGGCGCTGAAAGCGGCGGTGCCGCAGGCGCAGCGGTTCGGATGGTGGCCGCCGCCGGGTAGCACGGACCAGGACGTGCTCGGGGTCGGGGTGGACGGCGTGGCCCGCCTGGGACGCCTGGTGCTGCGGGGCCATCTGCTGGCCGCGAGCGGTGTGTGGCCGCTGGGCGGGCTGAACCAGTACGCCCTCCCGGTCGGTTCGATCGGTGTGTTCACCTCCGACTGGGGCGAGGTCTCGCGGGCCCGCGCCGCGTGCGGGAACGACGAGTCGCGCAGTGCCCCCTGCACCGCGGACACGTGGGAGGTGACGGTCCGCCGGGGCAGGGTGGCGGCGGTCTCCGCCACCCCGGGCACCGGTCCGATCCCCGCGGGAAGCACGGTGCTGCTCGGCCGTGAGGCGGGTGCCCGCGTGCTGGCGGGCCTGCCCGTCGGCACGCCGGTCGCCGTGGACTACCGTCTCGCGTCGGGCGAGCCGGTGCCCTTCCGCTTCGCGCTGGGCGCCTACCGGCTGCTGCGCGGCGGGGCGGCGCCGGCCGGGTTGGACACCACGGCCGTCGAACCGCGCAGCGCGGTCGGCCTCGCGGCCGGCGGGCGGGTACTGACGCTGCTGTCCACGGACGGACGCGAGGGCACCTCGACGGGCCTGACGCTGACGGAACTCGCCGAAGCGGTGCGCGATCTGGGCTGCCCGGACGGCGTCTACCTGGACGGCGGCGCCTCCGCCACACTCGTCGCCCGCGACCGCGCCACCGGCGAACTGACGGTGCGCAACCACCTCGACCACGGCCAGGAACGACCGGTCCCCAACGCGCTGGGCATCTTCGCCGGGTAGCGCCGGCGGTCCGGCCCTCCTTCCGGCAGCCGCAACCCTCCGCCGGGCCGTGCGGACCGGCGGAGGAGACGCACGGTCGAGCACCTCGTGCAGCCCAGCGGTCGTCGGTGGGCCCCCTGCCGAACGTGCGGACGAGTGCCGCGGCCGAACGTGCGGACGAATGCTGCCGTCGACGTCGGCGGCGTTCCGCACCAGGGCGTCCTGAAGCCCGCCCTGGCCGCCGGCCTCACCCGCACCTCGCCGCGTGCCGGTGCTCCCCCGGGGCCGCCACCCTGCGCGACGGTCACCACCGGCCGGGCGCAGCCCGCACGTCAGGCACGCCCGGCAGCCGCGAGCAGGCGCGGCGGGAGGTAGGGCGACCGGACGTGGACGGCCCAGCCGCGGGTGCGGCGGGCGTGGCAGACGAGGGCGAGGATGTCGAGGCTGAGCGCGGCCGTGGTGTCGGTGGCCCGGTCGGCGACGCAGTGGTGGTCGCGGTGGGCTTCCAGGGCGTCCAGCAGGGCGAGGTTGAGGCTGGTCTCGTCGCCCTCGACGAGCTGCGAGAACAGGACGACCGGGGGCGGGAGGAAGCCCTGGTCCCTGGCCCGCTCCACCGCCTTCAGGGCCCGTTCGGTGGCCGGGAGCGGGTCGGCGCCGCGCAGGTGGTCGTGCAGGGCGGTGCGGTACGAGGCGAACGGGGAGCGGTCCTCGGCGGCGATCGTGGGGCCGGCCAGGACGAGCGGCTCCAGGTCCTCGGAGCTTCCGGTGATCAGGGCGTACGAGAGGGCCGTCTCCCAGAAGACCGGGCCGAAGTCCGTGTCCCGGTGGGCCGGGAAGCGGAGCGGGCGGCCGTCGATCGTCACCTCGACCTCGGTGCCCGGCTCGGCGAGGGCGGCCCGGAACGCGGCGGCCCCGAGGCCGGAACCGAGCCGCAGGTTGGCGAGCTGGGCGTCGGTGGCATCGGAGGTCTCCGAGGCGCGCGCCGAGAGGAGGCAGGTCTGGTAGCGCAGGGCGCCGGTGAGCTCCCACGCGTCCAGCGGCTCGCCCTCCTTGGGCGTGATGGCCTCCAGGGTGCGCCGTTCGAACCGTGCCGCGCTGTCCGGGCTGAGCGGCCGGGCCGGGGTCGGCCGGTCGAGGTCGACGGGCCCGGCGGCGAGACGGGCCACGGCGTCGGGGCGCGGGTCGCGGCCGAGACCGTGGACGCGCGGGCCGGGAGTCTCGAAGCCGGTGACCAGGGCGTGGGGAAGGTAGTCGGTGTCGACCGCCGGGGTCCAGCCGTGGGTGCGGTACGCGAGGGCGGCGAGGGCGATCGGGACCAGCGGCAGGAGGCTGTCGGGTCCGGCGCCGTGCTGGCCGTCCTGGAGAAGCGCGAGCAGGGCGGCGTCGAAGGCCTCGCGGTCCCCGTCGGTGAGGGCGCGCAGAGCCCGCAGGCCGGGCTGCGGTCCGGCAGCGGGGGCTGCGGCGGCGTTGGAGGCTGCGACGGCTTCGGAGGCTTCGGAGGCTTCGGCGGGGTCGGGGAAGTCGACCTCCTCGAAGAAGTGGGCCGCGAACCCGTCGACGAGTTCGCGGGTGGGCGTGACCGGCCCGTCGGGCATCAACTGCCGGGCCCAGGAGAACGCCTCGCCGTGGGCGAAGACCTTGTCCGCGACGATGGCGAGACAGAAGGCGTCGAGCCACTCCCCGGCGGTGACCCGGTGACGGGGGTCGCGTTCCTGCCCGTACTCGGGGTCGTAGCTCATCCCGAAGTTCGGGTAGTCGAGGAAGACGTGGAAGCGGTCGTGCGGGTAGTAGGCGGCGAAGGTGACGGCGCCGGCGGCGGCCTCGGCAGCGTCCTTGAGGACGGCCTTGGCCTCCGCGGAGTCCAGGTCGGGCCGGGTCGTTGAGAGGGCTCCGAGGTAGTCGAGGAAGGACTCGGAGATCAGCTGCCACTCGGTGGTGGTCATCAGGCCGGCGCGGGAGTAGGAGTGGACCTGCCTGCCGATCCGGTTCACGAAGTCCTCGCGGGCCTTCTCCACCCTCGCCGCGTCCACCTGGTGACGTTCGATCCGCACGGTCCTGCCCCCTTGATCACTGGCCTGGCCCCAGCCTAGGCAGTGGGTCTGACATCACGGTCCACGGGTCACACCACACCCCGCACACCGCACCCCGCCCCGGGCGACCGGGACGGCGGGCGGCACGGTGGCCGCCCTCACCGGACGCCGCACCCAGGTCGCCCGGCGATCCGGCTCGCCGGACCGGGCGGTCCCGGTGGTGCCCTCGCCCCGGTGTGGCCGGCGACGCGTCAGGCCTCCGGTTCCCCGGCGGTACGGGCCGTCCGCGGCGGCTTCAGGGCCGGTGCGAGGCTCCTGGACCGATCGTCGGTCAAGTCGAGGAGCGGGGAACCGCCGCCGGCGATGAACGTCGAGTCCTGGTGCCCGGCGGTGTTGTTCGACAGGATGGTCCGGTGGCGAACCTGACCCGGATCCTGACGATGACCCGCGCCGACTTCCATGCGGCCGACCGGGTCGAGCGGTGGACCGCACGCGCGACCTGGGTGGTGTTGACCGCGACGGCCTGGCTGATGGTGATGTTCACGACCGTCTGGTGGGCCGAGGTCGCCGGGGTTCCCAGCGGCACGGTGGGGTGGTTGGCAGCCGCCCTGTCGCCGGCGGTCCCCCTCGTCTCGTGGATCGCCGTCACTTCCGGCCCCGACGGGCGCCCCGGTGCACCGGCGCTGACGGTGGTCCTCCTGCTGGCGGCGGTCGTGCTCGCCATCGCCTTCATCTGAGTCGGTGCGCACGGCTTTCCGGGCAGCCCCTCGGGGATGCTGCAGGTCGGGTGCTGTACCCCGGGGCGCTGCACGTCGGGGCGGCCGACGACACCCCGGCCGTCCGCGCGCCGGCGTCGCACGGCCGCGCCCGACTCGCCCGGCCTGGTGCAGCGCCGGATGCGGCGCGCAGCGGGCGTGCGGGCGAGCGGTGGTGCCGGTGCCGGTGCCGGTGCCGGTGCCGGTGCCGGTGCCGGTCCCATGACGTCACTCGGCCGTGAGCCGGATCCCACTTCGGTTCGGTCCAGTCGGGCGCGCAGCGCCGCGGCGCCGACGAAGCCCGCCGAGCGGACATGACTCGGTACGGCTCGCTCGGAGTCGTTCAGCGGGCGAGGTTCGACGGGCACGGCGGACATGCACTCGTCGTCCGAGGTCGCCGTCGCCTGCGCTCCAGCACCGGACATGCGGCGTCCGCCGAGGACTCGCTCCCCGCTTCCGCCTACCCCGCCGGGGCCGACACCGAGGCCGACACCGGCGTCAGGGGACCGTCATGACGGGCGCTGGCGCGCCAGTCGGCGACGCGGACCAGGGTTTCGAGGAAGGCGAGGCGGAACGGGCCGAGGTCGGGGGCGTCGCGCAGGGACACGGCCCGTGCGGTCCAGGCCGCCGGGAAGGCGGCGGTGTGCAGGGTCCGGGCAGGGAAGTGCTCGCCGGTGGACAGCCGGACGGGCGGGGTACGGTCACCGTCCGCGACGCCGAGCAGCAGCGGGGCCTCGTCGCCGCGCGGGCGCACGGTGAGCCGGACGTGGCCGTGGTGGGCGGCGGCGAGGTAGGTGACGAGCGGGTCATGGCCGCCCTGCCAGAGCAGGAGGGCGCTGACGAACTCGTGCCGCAGGTGGGGGCGCGGAGAGCGGTACGGCGGCAGGAGGTCGGTGTCTGCGCCGTTCCTGGACTTGGCGAGCAGACCGCCGGGCGGGTCGGTGCGGCCGGCCCGCAGCTTCGCCTGGAAAGCATCGTGACACTTGCCGAGGTCGTGGAAGCGGGCCGCCTCGACGACGGCCTCCCGCAGGTCGGTCGGCAGCGCGGGCAGCGCGGCGAGCAGCGACTGCGCCTCCTGCGCGGTCTCCTGGAGGTGCTGGTCGAGGCCGACCCAGGCGGTGCAACCGTAGGCAGGCCGCCCGGGGGCGGCGGCCTCGCACGCCACGGGGACCGGACTCTCCGGGCTCCAGCCGCGGTCCGGGAGGTAGCCGCCGGTGCGGGCGTCCAGGAGCAGCCGGACGCCGGGCCGCAGGTCCCCCGGCCGCGCGGGGCGCCACCGGCGGTCCAGGGTGTCGCGCAGCCAGGCCCGCCCGGCGGGCAGCTGCCGGAGCTCGTCGAGCGGCACCGGGCAGAGTTCGGCGCCGCCCGGATCCGGCTCGTCCTCGCCCGGCCCGTCCTCGCCCTGCCCGGCGCCGTCCCAGGCGCGCCAGGCGACCAGCGCCGGGAGCGAGCCGGTCTGCGACGGGTCGCAGATCCAATGGTCCACGCCGACGGTGTCCTTGCCGGTGCCGCCGGCGGTGTCCTCGGCAGGTGAGTCGAAGAGGGCCAGAACGTCCTCGCGCCCTGGCCCAGGCAGTGCGGGCGGCGTGTCGACGCGGGCCGCCAGCAGCTCGCCGGGGGTGACGGCCCGGCCCTCGTGGGCGGTCAGCCAGCGCGTGGTGGCCGCATCGCCGCCCTCGGGGGGCGTGCACCACAGCAGGTCGCCGCCGTCCGGGTGTTCGCCGTGGCGGTTGCAGCGACCGGCGCGCTGCACGAGCGAGGCCCAGGGCGCGAGTTCGGTGACCAGTGTGCGGCTGGAGAGGTCGAGCCCGGCCTCCACGGCGGGGGTGGCGACGAGGACGAGGTCGTTCCCGCCCTCGGCGGCGGCCAGGATGCGGTCGAGGTCGGCGGCCCGGAAGTGCGGGTTCAGCAGCAGCGCCTCACGCGCCCGGGCGGCCAGGCCGGCGTGCACGGCCCGCGCCCGTGCCGGGGAGTCGATCACCACGACGGTCCGGGTGCCCGGCACGTGCGCGGCGGTGACGGCCTCGACGAGGGCGGCGACGTAACGTCCGGGCGGGAGGTCGAGACGGCCGACGCGCCGCACCGTCCCGGTCGTGTCCGGCGCGTGCACCGTCCTCCCGCCGAGACCGCCCGGCCCCCGCACAGACGACATCCACATCGTCCCGGTCGCCGCCGCCGTTCCCAACTCGTCTCTGAGAAGCTGGAGTTGCCTGCCGGTGGACAGACCCGGACCGAGCAGGTGCGCCTCGTCGAACACCCACTGGGCGTCGGTGTGCAGCAGCGCGTACGAGACCGGCGCCATCGTCCGCGCGTCCGCGTAGCCGCGCATCAACGCCCGGCTGAGCACCATGTCGTGGGTGCCGACCAGGATCGCGCTGCGCTCGGGGCGCCGCCGCCAGCCGCCCTCCTGCGCCGCGGCGCCCGCGAGCAGGTGCAGCCCCACCTCACCCGTGAGGCCCAGCCGCTCCAGCCACGTCCCGATCCGGCCGAAGGCCTGCCCGGCGAGGCTGTGCCGGGGCAGCACGAACACCAGCCGACGCGGCGTGGCCCCCGGCGCGGCGATCAGCCGCCGGTACAGCCACGGCAGCACGGCGGCCACGGTCTTGCCGGCCCCGGTGGGCGCTTCGAGCAGCGCGGGCAGGCCGTCGGCGGCCAGCGCCGACTGGTAGGGGTAGGGGGTGAAGCCGGTGGCGGTGCGCGCAAAGGTCTCGAACTCGGCCGTCATCGGCCCAACCTACGGCCAAGCCAGCCCGGTGGGTAGGACGGGGACGGGGCGGGCAGCCGGTCGTCCCGGCCTCGGGTCGATCGCGTCGGCCGGAGGAGGCGGGCGGCGCGCCGGGCGGGGGCGGTGCCGTCGCTGCGGGCGGGGCGCTCGCGCTGGGCCTGCCCAGTCCCCCGGTGTCGGGTCGGCACGGGACTTCACCGCTGACCTGGTCAGCGGCGGCCGGAGCGGAGCAGCACGCGACCTATCGGGGCCGGAAGCAGGCCGGGAGGGCCGGGAGCGCCTGACGACCGTGACGGCGCCGGTCCGGTGCACGCCGACGGCGCCCAGCACGGTGGACAGGTCGCAGCCACGGACGTCGGCCCGGCCC
Organism: Kitasatospora sp. NPDC048545; assembly: GCF_040651155.1. Classification (NCBI taxonomy): domain Bacteria; kingdom Bacillati; phylum Actinomycetota; class Actinomycetes; order Kitasatosporales; family Streptomycetaceae; genus Kitasatospora; species Kitasatospora sp. NPDC048545. Next base: position 3,538 of record NZ_JBEZIQ010000086.1, on the reverse strand, counting down.
CGACCGTCCGTGTGGCCGGTCGGGGCCGCACGGTTCAGGGATTCCGCCCGTCGCCGTCGTCCGACGGCTCACTGCCCCGCGAGCGGTGCCGCCGCAGGTACCAGAGCAGGAGGGCAGCGGCGATGATCACGGCGATCGCGATCGCGGCGACCCGGCCGACCGTGCCCTCCACCCTGGTGTAGGCGGCCCCGGCGAAGTAGCCGAGGAGGGTGAAGCCGACGCCCCAGGCGATCCCCCCGAGGGCGTTGTAGAGCAGGAAGCGGCGGTACGGCAGACGGGACATCCCGGCCAGCGAGGGCACCAGCGGCCGGAAGAAGGCGACGAACCGGCCCACGAAGACGGCGGCCGGTCCGCGCCGGCGGATCAGGTCCTGCGCCGTGCCGACCTGCTTGGCATGGCGTCGCAGCGGACGGGCACGAAGGATCGGCGGGCCGAGGTGGCGGCCGATCTCGTAGCCGGCGGAGTCGCCGAGGACGGCCGCGCAGACCACGACCAGGACCATCCAGCCGAGGGAGACTCGGCCCTGGTGGGCGAGGAAGCCGCCGAGGACGGCGGCGGTCTCACCGGGGATGAAGAAGCTGAAGAACAGGGCGTCCTCGGCGAAGACCATGCCACCGATGACCGCGTACACGACTGGGCCGGACAGGCCGCGCAGCCAGTCGGTGATCGAGTGCATCGGCCACACCCCGTCGGCGATCGTGCCCCTTTTCGCTCCAATGTAACGCTTGTCCCCCGACCGGCTCCGTCGGGCGGGGAGGCGGCGGGGCGACCGTCGACACTGCCCTGGGAACCGACGACGCCGTCACTCGCAGGTACCCGCCGTCACCCGGAGCGCTCGGCTTCCGAGCAGGGCGGAAGGGCCGGCGACGGCCGGGTGGATCGCGGTGAGCGGGCGGCCGTGCGACGGACGGGCAGACGAGGGCGTACGGTGGCCGCGGTCTCTGCGACGTCCCCGGGGTCGGCGGAATGACACACGACACCGTGGATCCGGCGACGATCACGCCGGAGATGGCTGATCAGATCCGCACGTGGCGATGCGATGAGGACTACTCCTGGCGCGCGGTGGCCCAGGCCGCGTCCGACCTGTGGGGCTCCGAAGGGGGCCGCAACCAGCTCTACGGCGACGACCTCTGTGGGGCCGCGGCGAAGCTGCTGGGCGAGAACCCCTACCGGGAGCCGTGGAACTGACGCGCGCCGGACGACCTCCGGAACGGACGAGCGGGGCCCGCACGAATCTCGTCCACGGGTCCCATCGGCCCGGCGTCGCGGGCGGCTTCGTCCTGGACGGCTTCCGGACCGACACGCCCCCGGCCTCTCCCACAGCACCACAGCCCGGCAGATCGGGGCCGCCGCTTGGCTGCGGCAGCCCCGGTCACATCAGGGCAGTCACCAGGCCTCCGGCTGACACTCGTCCGTTGCCAGGCCTGACGTCCCGTCGCTCAGGCGAAGCGGGAGCTGCGCACCGGGCCGGCGGAGCGGCAGCGGTCGCGGGGGCCGGTCAGCCAGCGGGGGGCGACCGCGCGGGCGAAGGCGGCCAGGGCCTCGTCGGGGTCGGCCGGGGTCTCGCCGTCGCCGGGGTCCGGGGTCGGGTCGGCGGTGCGGATGTCGGCCGCCAGTTCCTCGGCGGTCCGCTCGTCCGGCTCGCCGCCGAGCGGCTCCCAGGGCGCGAGGACGGTCTGGCCGAGCACGCCGCAGACGTCGGCGGTGACGCCGGGCGTCTCGGTCCAGCAGGTCGCGTGCTCGTACAGCACCTCGCCCGGTGCGCGTTCGTTCAGGAGGGAGAGCAGGTCGCCGTCCGCCTCGCTCAGGTCGTAGGCCACCACCACGGTGTTCGCCGTGCCCGGGCGGTAGGGCTGGGCGGGCAGGCCGAACAGGTCTGCGGCAGCCAGGCCGAGCGCGCGGTCCGCGCGGCCGGGCAGCAGGGAGACCGACTGCGGGCGTGTCCCGGTCGCTTCCAGGATCAGCCGCAACCGTTCCAGGCCTTGCCGGCAGAGCGCGTAGCTGTCCTGGAGGAAGGCGTAGCGGCCGGTCATGCCCGCGTCCCAGCCGTAGGGGGACAGGCTGGTGAGCAGGCCGCCGGTGAGGGTGAACTGCCAGGCGCGCAGGGCCTGGTGGTGGAGCGGGTCGGGGTCGCCGGGCTGCGCGGTGGCGGCGACGGCCGCGGCGCGGTCGAGGGAGCGGCGCAGCCGGTCGGCGGCCGGCTGCCACTGGCCGGCTTCGGCGGGCAGGCGGTCGAAGGCGGTGCGGGCCGCGGTGGCGTCGCCGGCCATCAGGGTGTTGTAGGCGAGCAGGTAGCGCTCGGGCCAGTCGCGGAGCAGCGCGTCGTGGTCGCGCAGCAGGCCGGCGGCTTCGGCGTGGCGCTCCTCGTCCTCAAGGGCGATGGCGAGTTCGGCGATGATCGGGAGCCGCTGGTCGGCACTGCTGCGGACCTTGGCGAGCAGGCCGCGTGGCGGTGCGTCGGCCGCGCGCAGCGCCTCGGTGAGGGCGGGGACGGCGAGGAAGGCGGCGCCGCGCCCGACGCAGGCGTAGCCGTACTGGTAGAGCGCGCCGGGATGGGCGGGCTTGGCGGCCAGGGCGCGGGCGGCCTCGACGAGGTCGTCGAAGCCGCCGTCGGCGGCCAGCCGCTCGACCAGCGGGGCCACCTGGGCAGCCGGCAAGTCGCGTGCGACCGAGCGCAGTTCGCGCATCGCGGCGCCCGGGTCACCGGACTCCACGAGGCTCCAGGCGGTGTCGAGCGAGGTCGTCGTCACAGGGTTCCTCCGGGGCGGGTTGTCAGGGTGGGTTGGTGTCGTCGGGGATCAGAGGCAGCGGGCGGTGATCAGCACGAGCCACGGGTGTGCGGGGTGCGGGGGCGGGGTGCGTGGCACCAGTGCGCCGGCGGCGGCGCCGGCGCCGGCGCGTGCACGGTCACGCACGCGGGTCGCGGTGGTGCACGCGGCCGCGGCCGTGGTGCTGTCCGTGGCAGGGCGCGCGGAACAGGGGCGGCGGCCGGGCCGTGGCGGCGGAGCCGGCTACGGGTGCCCGGTGAGTGGCGGCGAGGGAGCCGGCCGCCGGTCGTCGGCGGCGGGTCGGGCTCACCTGCTCGGGCGGTGGCCGCCCTTCCTGTTGAGGTCGCGCATGGGGAGGATCATGTCCGAATGCCACCGCCCGCCGCAAGCCGATTGTTCGGCCGGCGACCGCCAAGCCGGTGCGCCGACGGGGATCCGACCGGGATGCACTGAGCAGGTGTGAACTCGCTCCGTCGTGGGCGGGGCCGGCGGCGTCGTGAGGACACCTTCCGCTTGTCGGTGGTCGTCACGACGGCGCCTGTGCGGCGTGCCTTGGCGCCGCGTGGGGCATCGAGCGCGGAGAGCGGCTGCCCGTCGTGAGCCATGCTCGCGGCTCGAACTGTCCCGCCTGTCCCGAACACCCAGTCAGCACGGCCCGCCAACCGGAGCGCGAGGCGCTACTGAAGTTGAATTCGTGATGTCGGCCTGAAGGTGGTCAGCCGTCCATGATCAGGCCGGTGGCGGCGAGGCATCCGTCGATGAGGTGAGAG
>NZ_JBEZIQ010000085.1:0-34132 GCF_040651155.1 Kitasatospora sp. NPDC048545 | reverse complement strand
CCGAGCCACCTACCAGGCCACCATCAGCATCAACATGCTCACAACCGACCCTTGACACGGCCCGGACCGCCCTAACTGAACGGCGTTGGTACTAGGCCTCCGAGCCCGGCTCGACGTCCGTCCCGCAGCACCGTCACCTTCGACCGGGCCGACTCGATGGCAGAACCACCTGAGCACGGAACCGGTCGTCCAGCTCGACCAGTCCACGCTCGACGCCATCGGCTGAGAACCGGCTCCAGGACGCACACCCGGCGATGGCCCGGCCGCCCAGATGCGGCCGGACCATCGGGCATGTCCGACCGCCGGCCTGCGTCGGGAACCCTCCCATCGCCGGCACGGCAGACTGCTGCCAGCATCGCCTACTGCCCAGGAAGCGGGCCTGTGGACCCTCACCCAGCGCGATAGAGTGATCACTGTCCTCCGGGCGCCACGTCTGCGGGGTGGATGAGGGGGGGCTCACACATGACGACGCGGAGAATACCCACGTATCTCGCAGTGACTGCCGCCGCTGTCGTGCTGGTGACGGGCTGCACGCGCGGGGCCACAGGAGACGCTGGAAGTACAACAGTTGGCGGGGCGTCTGCCGCATCGCCCGCCACACCGTCGATGACGTGGTCGCCGACGTTCAAGGGCTACGACCCGCCTACCAAGTTCTCCCAGGGCAAGGAATCAGCACCCTTGCCGGACGAAGTGCGCGCCTCCGACGTCCTCCTCGATGGCACGGTCTACTACATCGCCGGCAACTACGGCCTTGAGGCTGACGCCCTGTATGGACACAAGACGGTTGGCATTGCGAACGCCACGCACGGCGGCAACCTGCACTCGCCGCCGGTCCTCGCGCAGGCCGGCGGCCAGCAGGTGGTCCTGACCGCGGTCCGGATGGTCATCCAGGGCCAGGGCACATCCGTGGACCGCACCGCTGTCGAACTGGTCGCCCTGTCCACCTCCAAGGGCTCGGACTCCTGGACCATCCCGATCGACCTCCCGCAGGACTACACCGGCATCAGGTCCCTCACGGTGCTCGGGGTCCGCGGCACGACCGCGGTCATCGCCGGGGCGGACGCGGACCACGGCCTCGTCTGGGCCGTGGATCTCGCCACGAAGAAGGTCCTCTGGACGCAGAAGAACTTCACCGGCGCCCAGCTCACCGACGACCAGGTCGTCGGTCTCGTCTCGCCGGAGTACACCAAGCACCAGGTGTCGGCTCTGAAGATCGCGGACGGAAGCGCGGCCTGGACCACGGAGCAGACCTACGACCTGCTGGACACGACCCTCACCCCGGCCGGACCCAACCGGGTAGCAATCCAGGGGCGCAGCTTCGTCGGTTTCAAGAGCAGCGCCTGGATCCTTGACAGCACGACCGGCAAGCAGATCTTTGAGTTCAGCGGCGGCTCGACGCCTTTCGGCTGCGCCTACGACGAGCGATCGGTGACCGTCTGTGCGGACAAGGACATCGCCTTCGCCTTCGACACGGCCAGCGGGAAGACCTTGTGGCGCCTGCCCGATGACGCCAAGACCCGGATCGCTCCCCGCGTGACCACCGCATGGCACGGCGTCGTCTACGGCACGACCCCAAGGGGCCCGGTGGCCCTCAACGCCGTCACCGGCCAGGATCTGCCCAGCCCCCCGACACTCGCCCCGCTCATCGTCAACACCTACATGGGCATCGGAAGCCCCGACGCCGACGGCACCGCGCTCTCGGTCTACCCAGCAATCGGCTTCTGACCACCAAGCCCGCCGGCTCCGGTGGCAGCCCGTGAGCGGGCACCCTCGCTGTCGTCCGCAAGTAGAAGGGAGGCGGCGAGGGTGCCCGCTGTCGTCCCGCCGGATCGACCGGCGCGCTGAGCACGGCCAGGCCAACGAGGCCACGACGCTCGCTCGTCACCGTCTGACCTTCGCGGCGTAGCACCTGACGCGGTGGGATCAGTGCTGATCCTGCCCGACCGGCACGGCCGGGTCAGCCGCCCCGCCGGGCTCGCCTTCGACTCCGCCCGTCCGGCAATGTCCGCGTACGCTGCCGGCCGCTGATCGGACGACTCAGACCGCAGTCCTGCAGTGGGCCGTCAATGGCTCAGTCAACGGAGAACTCGGCCCAGTGAAGGCCGGTGAGGGTGACTTCCAGACCGCGGGCCCGGCGGCCCCAGTCGGTGAAGTAGGCGTCGCGCAGGCCTTCGGCGATGATCTTTTCCTGCTTCTGCTGGCTGGCACCGGCGTCGCGGGCCTCGAACAGCCTGCGCGCGATGTCGCCGGACAGCTTCTGCGGGGGCAGGATGCGGTCGCGGGGATCGTCAGTGCCGGGGCCGGTCGTCTTGAAGCCGAAGGTCGCCGACACCTCGACGGTGAAGCCGTTGGTCTCGGCGGCCTTGCGGATCCGGTCGCGGATGCGGGGCTGCCAGCGCTCCCGGACGGCGTCCTCGACCTTCTTCGCGTTGTCCTTGCTGATGCCGCCGCCCTTGAGCCAGCGCTCCACCGAGCGCTGGGAGACTCCCAGTTCGCGGGCGGCGTTCTTGGTGCCCTTGAACTGCTTCACCAGGAAGCTGGTGCGGCCGGCCAGGGTCTTCGGAATGGGTTTGGTCTGCATGGCGCGTTCCAGCCCGCGGTCGAGCTCTTCACTCATCGGGTCACTCCCCCTCGGCGTAGGCGTCGCCGCCCTTGATGTGGCGGCCCGGGTTGACGTCGTCGGCGATCAGCTCCATCGCCCACTCCATCGTCTGGGTGCCCTCGTGCTTGACGTGTCCGGGTGAGATCCCCAGGCGCCAGGCGGTCGCGAGGGTGCCGTCCGAGCTGCGCAGGACATCCAGCGGCGAGGGGCCCTTGGAGGGGTAGACGATGCAGTCGGCGAGCGCGGCGATCGGGTACTCGCCGGTGGCTTCGGCGTGGCGGCGGATCTTGCGGTGCTTGTTGACGGTGTCGGTGTCGATGACCAGCGCCCGGTTGAGCGGGTCCCAGGTGGGGCGGTCCAGGGCCGGCCAGCGCTGGCCGGGCCGGTAGGAGGCGCCGCGGGGGCGCTCGCGGAGCTTGCCGATCCCGCCCTTGGCGGTGGACTTGATGGCGTGCAGGATCGCGAGTTCCGTCGCGTCGCCGTTCTTCAGTTCGGCCATCGCCGCGAGGAACGCCTCGATGTCGAGGTCCGCGAGGTCCAGGGGGACGCCGAGGCCTACCATGGTGGTGAGGTAGGCCTCGCGCAGGTGCTTGTGCCAGGGATCGAGCCACGGGCCGGACTCGTGGCGCAGCCAGCCCTCCGTCGGCTGGACGGGGATGCCGAGTTCGTGGGCGTAGGCGACCTTGACAGTGCTGTACCAGGCGGGGCCGGTGGGCGGCAGGCCGTCCGGCGTGAAGGGGTTGGGCATGTGGGGGTCGAACTCGGCGGCGGAGAGGTCGCACAGCCAGCTGCCCGGGATCCGCTTGTCGAACACCGGGTTGAGCTCGTGGACCGGCTCCGACAGCGCCATGGTGAGCCGACCCGCTGCCGCCAGGAACGCCATGTTGACGTCGATGCCGACCACGTTCGGGTAGCCGCGCTCGCGGTCCTCGATCAGGTCCAGGGGGCGGTTCCAGTCCCACGTCTCGGTCATCAGCACGTCGCCGGGGGCGCGGTCCTTGGCGACGGGGTGCTCGGCCGGGGCCTCGGGCGGTGCCGGGTCGAACGCACGGGTGCGCGATCCCTCGACCGGGCCGGAGGTCCAGCCGGTCTCGGTGCGTACGGCGCGGGTCGGCGGGCGTAGTGCCTCCATGAGGGCCAGGCCGGTGACGGCGGTGGAGCCGCGCGGGGTCTGGACGCGCTCGGCGTAGCCGCCGAGGAGGGCTGTGAGCTGGGCGGCGTCGAGGTCGGTGGGGACGTTCCAGCCGCCGGAGGTGAGTGCGGCCCACATCGGGATGCAGTACTGGACGCACTCGCGCTTGGCGCCGGTGGGGTTGCGGAAAACGCGGGCCCAGGGGCCGAAGCCGCGCTGGGTGAGCTGCCAGCCGGCCTTGACGAGGTTCTTGACGATGGGTCCGGTCTCCGGGAGGCGGCCGATGCGGCGCTCGAAGTTGCCGTCGGCGTCCTCGCCCATCGGTGGCAGGCCCAGGAACTCGGCTGCGTCCGCCATGACGACGACCAGGGGGTCGCTATCCTTGCCGTTCTTGTGCAGCCGCTGCTGGCCGAGGCCGGCGGTGAGTGCCCACTCGGTCAGCTGGGGCAGCGTCGTGGCCGGGACGTCCAGCACGCGCCCGTCGACCAGGTGCGCGAGCAGGGTGCGGCCGGAGGGGGCGAGGTCGATGACGGTCAGCGGTCCGTTGGGGTACTTCGCCGAGGCCACCTGGCCGGATGCGGCCTGGGGCCGGGCTGTGGCCGTCGCCTTCACCGGAGCCTTCCGGGCTCGCGGGGAAGCCGGGCGCGAGGAGGGGGCACCGGCGGCGTGGGGCGCGGTTGGGCGCGGTGGTGCCACCGGCGGGGCGGCTGCAGCGGGGGCCGGCTGAGGGGCGACGGGGGCTGCGGGCGGCTGGGTACCGGGGCGGCAGAAGCCTCCCAGGTGCATGGGCACGCCCTGGGAGCGGTAGACCGACGGGTTGCCGCACTGGACGCACGGCGCGGCTTCGGCCATCACCAGCGAGCCGTCCGGATGCTGGTCGAGCATCGGCACCGGCACGGGCGTCTCGGCCGGTGCGGGTGCCGGGGTCTGGGGCTGAGGGGGCGTCACGGCGGCCGGTTCGCGGCTCAGCTGGGCGGCGATGCCTTCCAGCAGGCGGGCGTAGGCCGCGCGGGCCTCCCCCTGCGGATCGCGCTGTCCTGCTTCCCAGGCGGTGAACGTGCTGGTGCTGACGCCGAGGGCCTTGGCGGTGGCGGCCTTCGTCAGCCCGTACTCGGTGCGCAGCCGCTCGCGTTCGGCCGGTTCGGGCAGCGGCACCTGGCGGCGCGGACCCGCGCCGAGCAGCGCCTCGACCGCATCGGAGGCTCCTGGCGAGGTACCGGGCATCTCCTCTTCTCCCCTCTCTCCCACGGTGGACGGACGGTGTCAGGCCGCGCGGTACTGACCGCGCTGGACGCGGATGACTCTGCCCGCCTTCAGTAGGCCGTCGATGTACACCGACGCGCCGTTGCTGTTCGTCTTCTTGCCCGCCGCCGTCATCGCCTCCGCGATCTCCCCCAACGTCATCGGTTTCGCCGACGCCTCCAGGATCTTCACCATGGCGTCCGCCTTCGTCAGGTCCTGGACCTCCACCTCCGGCACCACCGACGTCTCGACGAGCTTCCGCAGGGCCTCCCGCTGCGCCTTCAGGCCCTCGATCCGCACCCCTAGCAGGCCCCACTCCCGCTCCGCCTCGCGGAGCTCCTTCTCGACCCGCTCAAGATCCGCGCCATAGAGAGTCATGAGCCAAGCATAGCAAAGAAACCATCGTTCTTTACAAGTCTTAGATAATTGATACTAATTAACCTTATGGCTGGCTCGGCCGGACACACCCTCCCGCCACCAAATCAGTGATCAAGCTGGTGCAGGCCTGGGTTCGGCTGGGGCAGCGCCGTCGTTGATGCGCGCGGCGTGGGCGTGGGAGACGCCGAGTTCAGCGGCGAGGCGCTTGATGTTCGCGCGGCGGCTTGCGGAACCCTTCTTGACACCGTCCTGGGCCTTATGAACCTGGGCCGAGCAGCAGAAGGGCGCCCGCGTCCCACACTGCCTCGGACGTGCCGTTGCAGCGTGGGGCGCGGGGAAGTCACGCGGCGATGGCCAGGTCCGGCAGCCGACCGGGAAGCCATCCCCGTTGCCGCAGCCCCGGAGCCCTACGCCCGCACCAGCTGGTGCAGTAGCAGCGGGCGCGGCAGGCGGATGCCGACAGCGGCACCGCTTGGGCGCAGACCGGGCAGTGGCCGGGCGGGATGGGGGTGGCCAGGCGTTCCAGCAGGCGCTGGACGCGGCGCTCCTCGTCGGGTTCGAAGGGTTCCTGGTCGGCGGTGCAGTTGATGAGCAGTTCGGCGAAGGTGGCGCGGAGCTGGGTGAGGTCGCGGCAGCGGGCGCCGAGGAGGGCGAGGTAGTCCTCGATGGGCCAGGTGGCCAGGGTGGCGGTGCGGGTGAGGTAGAGGCCGACGGTGTCGATGCGGTGGTGGTCGGGGGTGTCGAGGAGGAGGTAGCCGAGGATCTGCCAGGCGGTGGCCTTCTCGAAGCGGCGGGGGTGGCGGGTGCTCTTGATCTCGATCAGTGTGCCGTCGGCGAGGAGGTCGGCGTCGGCGGTGATGTCGATGCCGGCGAACATCACGCCGCCCGCGCAGTGGGCGGGGTCGGTGGTGGCGCGCAGCGCCTGGAGGGGGCCGGTGGCCGCGTGTTCGAGCTGGGCGGTGACGTCGCCGGCCAGGTCGCGGTGGGGCAGGTCCAGGAGACGCTCCAGGGTGAAGTCCTTGGGGTCTTCGGCGGTGGCCAGGAACAGCGGCGTGTAGGTGAAGCCGAAGGGGTTGCGGGCGGCGACCTGGTACCAGGCCGCGGCAAGCAGGAGCCGTGCGAGGTCCTGTTCCTCTTCCCAGGAGCGGTCCATCGGCAGGTCCCTGTTGTCCAGGTCCAGGGCATGGACGGTCTCGGCCAGGCGCTGGAGGAGCTGCTCGCCGACAGCGCCCATGCGCTCGCCGGCGCGGCGGCCGCCCATGGTCGCGCTGATGTCGATGCCCAGGCGAGTGGCCAGATCGACGGGGGCGGCGGCGGTGAACGCCAGGCGCAGGCGCTGGTCGATCGCCGTCCCGACGGTCCCGGCTTCGGTCCCCACTCCCCCGGGTGGCAACAGGACGGGCTCGGCGGCGTACCGGGAGCGGAAGTTCTCCCGCAGCGGCTTGGGGCCCGCGGACATCTCCCGGTCCAGGAAGCGGCGCAGCGGTGTGCGGGGGCAGCTGAGGCCGGAGGTCAGGCTCATGCCGTCCACCGCCCCTCTGTGGCTCTGCTGCGGGCCTGGCCGGCGGAAAGCAGCGTGGAGATGGGCGTGGTCGGCGTAGTGGTGCACAGGTGCTTCGTCATACCGGGGACGCTAGGAGCGCCCTCTGACAGGTTGTAGGACGAATGGAGCAGCTGTGTCGCCCGGCCGGGGATGTCTTCACCCGTCCGGCCGGACCGCCCTTGCGAGCTAGGCCGAGTCCTTCGGTGGGAAGTGCCGCTCCAGGATCTCGGCCCACGTGGGCAGGGTGACGAAGCGGGTGGTGTCCTCGGCCTGGGCCTGGACGAGTTCCAGCAGGGCCGCGATGAACGGGCCCGCGGCTGCGCTGGCCGGGAGTGTGGCGGCGGCTTCCCGTAGCCGGCTGTGGGCGGCGGGGAAGGCTTCCTTGGCCCTCGCGTCCTGTTCCTTGACCTTCGCGGCGCTGGCCTCCATCAGGATCCGCTCGATGGTGTAGGTGGGGCACTGGTCGGTGTGCCAGATCTCCTTGACGGCTCCGTCCCGGCCGATCGAGATGGTGCGGATGTCGCCGCTGTCCGGTCCGGCCTGGCAGTCCTCGCAGTCGAGGAGGCGGCGGGTGTTCGGCTGCTCGGCATGCGGTTCGGTCACAGGGCACCAGTTCCTTCCTGTGCTGTGGGCCGGGTGTGGGGCCCGGCCCGGGAGCGCCCATCCAACGCCCGCCGAACAGCAAGGTCAACACCTTTCGCCGGACACGGACCGTCAGATCCCGCTTCGGCCAGCGCCGTCGCCGCCCCCATGGTTCCACCCGGTCAGAGGCCGAGCCCGGGGCCGGGTCTAGCAGCCGGCTACTCCACCGAGAGCCACTTCCGATGCGCGGCGGCGGCAACGTCGAGGAGGATCCCGGTCAGCTCGACCGCTCGGCTGCCCCGTGTCCTGATTGCATGGCAGTTCGGGCAGAGAGCGGCCATGTTCGAGGGGTGATCGCGGCCACCGCTTCCGATCGGGTCGATGTGGTCCACCTCCAGGATCGGCTCGCCGCCGGCAGTGACGTCATCGGGCTGTCCGGTGCACTGCGGGTTCTCGCACAACCCGCCACAGCGGAGCAGCACCGCCCGTACCGCCGCGTCGATGCGTACCGGACGATCCGATCCCTTGCGCCGCTGTCCTCGCGTACTCTCCTCCCGCTGTTCGACCATGGTGACCAGGCGCCGGTACTCGGTGTCCCCTGTCGCCGTCGTCGACGCGACGGCTGCGGGCTCCTCGGGGTGCTTGGCCGAGCGCTCGCAGCGCAGGTGCCGCAGCCGTCCCGGGGGAAGGCCGCCCTTGTCACACACCGGGCACACGCCCAGACGCTGAACCTCGGCGGGGCGCGCCTCGTCCACCGTCTGCTGCGCGGGGATAGACGGTACCGACCATGTCTCTTGAGCGGCCTGCGCCTGGGACGCGCCAGGCGGGGTCAGCCAGGCGGGCAACGCTCCGGTCAGGGTGATCTCCAGCGGAGTGGCAATCATCCGTTCGAGCGCGCGGATCCTACGAACGGTGTCCCTCACGGCGTAGTCGGAGAACCACGGGCGGTGCCCCCACTCCCTGCTGGTGCCGTAAGACCGGACCACTCGCTCATTGCGGATCAGGAACGCGCCGCGCAGATCGAGCTTCCGGCTCGCGTCCTCCCACAGCTTCAGGAATGCGGCCCATGCCGGCTCTCCCCGATCAGCTGGAACCTCGAACTCGACGACCTGGTACACACCGCGGTGGCGCCCCACGCTCAACGTGCCGCCGACACCGCGCGACACCACGAGCCGCTCTCCCTCGATCTCCCCCGGAACCTGCTCTGCCACCGCGCGCAGAAACGCGCTCACCGTTGCGTACATTGCCGAGAATCCCCTCCTGAACCCGAGCCGACGCCAACCTGAACCATGTCGTCGTACCGTCCCCAACACCCGGCTTCCCGAGGCCGCTGCCGCAGTAGTCCTGCCCCGATCCCATGCGTGGTCCCCCCACGGTGGTCGGGCAGTTCCTGGTCGTCGGGGGTCCGTCAGAACTGGCTGCGGCGCACCCTCGGACGGGCGGGCTGACCGGCATGGCGGTGATGGTGGCTGAGGACGCCCGCCGGTAAGCGGCCGTGGATCGGATCCGGCGGAATCCGGCCGACATCGAGCCTCCCGTAGAGCGGCACACCGGCCTGGAAGATGCGCCCGGCGTCACGGACCTGCACGTCCTTGTCGAGGACCCCGCGGAACCTCGTCTTGGTGAGAGTGCGCTGCTGGAAGGCGAGAACGAACTCCGGGGCCATGGGCACCCCCAGGTAGGCCCGAGCCACCCCCTCGGACCACGCGGGATCCAGCACGGTGCCGTCGGCGGTCGCACACCACGCGTGCGCCCGCACCGCCCCCTCGGCGGTGAGCGCGTACCCCTCCACGTAGACGCCCGGCAGGAGCCGGGCGACGCGAAGTGCGTTGCGGTGGCAGCGTCCGGGTGCGCCGCGGCGCGGGGTGCCGGAGCGCGGCCAGGGCGCGGGGGTGAACAGGCGTCCCTGGGCGAGCACGACGCGGGCAGCCGGGCAGACGGTCGTGGTGGCCAGGGCCGCCACGGCGTCAACGAGGGCGTACTCGTCGGCGGTCAGCAGGGCGGCAGGCACACGTCGAGTGTCCGCCCGGTCCGTGGGGGCGGCCCGTTGACGGGGCGACGGAGTGAAGTCAGCTAAGAACTCGACTGTCGGCGGTGCAAGGCCAGTGCGGCGAAGACCGCGTCGAGGAAACCGTCCGGCAGGCCCGTTCCCATCCGGGTCCAGGATGCAGTCCCCGAGGGGCAAGTGGACGGTGCCGCTGACCGACAACGACGCCCAGGACCCGCACGACCCGCAGGGCCGGCTCAAGTGCGGAGTCTCGACCGAGGCACTGCTCGTCGTGTCCATATGCCTCTGGGCCGACCACTACACCGCAGGCTCCGTGGCCTTCCCGCCCTGGGCCGAAGGGAACCCGGCCACGCTCGACCAGGCCGGCGCCGCCGACCGCACCCGCCGCATCCGCGACGCCATGACGGTCCCCAAGTAGCCGCCGCACCACTCACCTTGGCGTTAAACCTCCGACCACGCTCGTACTGTGCCGATTGTCGGTGAGTGCTGCTATCAGCGACGACAAGGGCGCCAGCCCGCAGAGGTTCAACATCGTGCTCGGGCCGGAGAACGGCCCGTACGCGTGCCCGTGCTGCGGCTACCTGACCATGGAGACTCGCGGGGCCAACGAGACGTGCCTCGTGTGCTACTGGGAGGACGACGGGCAGGACGAGCACGACCGCGACGAGATCCGCGGCGGTGCGAACGGGACACTGAGCCTTGCCGAGACACAACACAACTACGAGACGATCGGCGCCTGTGCACCTCAGTGGGCCAAGTACGTTCGCACGCCTTTCCCCGAGGAACGGAAGTACAAGGACCCGGAGTATCGCTGGTCCTAGAAGAGCTGGACGATCCGCCGGGGCCAGGGTCGGGGGTCGGTGCCCCGGCCAATCAGAGGCGGCGCAGGACCGCGACGACCTTGCCCAGGATGGTCGCGTTGTCGCCGTTGATCGGCTCGTACGCCGGGTTGTGCGGCATCAGCCAGATCCGGCCGCCCTCGCGCTTGAGCCGCTTCACGGTGGCCTCGCCGTCGATCATCGCGGCCACGATGTCGCCGTTCTCGGCAACCGGCTGGCGGCGCACGGTGACCCAGTCGCCGTCGCAGATGGCCGCGTCGATCATCGAGTCGCCGCGCACTTGGAGCAGGAAGCAATCGCTCGCGCCGGCCAGGCGGCGGGGCAGGGTGAAGAAGTCCTGGTAGTCCTCCTCTGCCAGGGTCGGCTGGCCGGCGGCGATGCTGCCGAGAAGGGGTACTACGACCGCGCCGTGCTCGGGAATGCCATCCGGGAGGTGGCGGTCCATGCGTCCGGGTAGCCGGTAGGCCCGCGGGGTCTTGGGGTCGCGGGCGAGCAGTCCCCGTTTCTCCAGGACACCGATCTGGTGCGCGACCGAGGAGGTGCTGGACAGGCCGACGGCCTGGCCGATCTCGCGCATGCTCGGCGGGTATCCCTGACGGTTCACCGTGGTGGCGACGAAGTCCAGGATGGCTCGCTGTCGGGTGGTCAGCCGGTCCGGCCCGACGTGGATCCCCGGCGGCTGGCCTGCCCGTCCGGGGACGGCAGTGGTGTCCATGTGCTCTGACGTCCTTTCCGTTGATCTTGACCCTAGTCCCGGGTGCTGACATCGGGTACGGACGGCTGGTCTCCCGCTAGCGGATCGGCACGCCGTGGGCCGGGGCCTTGTCGTTCGGGCCCGGGGTGGCCAGCGCGGCGGGGCGCAGCGTGCCGGTTCCCCAGCGGTTGTTGGCCTTGTCGAGGACGGGTTCGAGGCGGCGTTGGTCTTCGGTGGTGGGGTCGAGGGTGAGTTGGGTGTAGGCGTGGGTGGCGGGGGTGAGGTGGCCTGCGCGGGCGGTGAGGGCGCGGATGCGGGCGCGTTGGAGGCCGAGGCGGGTGTGGATGGCGTAGAGGGTGTCGCGCAGGGTGGGGGTGTGGTGGGTGGGTTCGTGCAGGGTGCGGGAGCGGGTGGTGGTGGAGCGGTCGGCGTAGGTGATGGTGAGTTCGAGGTGGCGGGTGGTCTGGTCGACGGTGCGCAGGCGGGTGCCGAGGTCGGTGGCGAGGGCGAGCAGGCCCTGGCGGGTGGTGTCGGGGTCGAGGACGTCGGCGGGGTAGCGGCGGGTGACGGTGATGCTGGCCGGTGGGCCGGTGGGGGCGACGCGGCGTGGGTCGGTGCCGTGGGCGCGGTCGTGCAGGAGGCGGGCGGTGGTGGTGCCGGCGATGCGCTGGAGGGTGGGCAGGGGGAGGTCGGCGAGGTCGCCGGTGGTGGTGATGCCGTAGCGGGCGAGGGTGCGGGCGAGTTTGGGTCCGATGCCGGGCAGGGCCTGGGTGGGGCGGGTGCGCAGGAAGCGGTCGGTGTCGTCGTGGTGGGGGTGGAGGATGCGGATCTGGCCGGGGAGGAGGGTGTCGGCGGCGAGCTGGGCGTGGAGGCGAGTGGGGCCGCCGCCGATGGCGCAGGTGAGGCCGTAGCGCAGGAGGAGGCGGGTGGCGAGGGTGTCGGCGATCTCTTCGGGGGTGCGGTGGAAGTAGGTGAGAGCGCCGGTGATGTCGAGGGCGGCGGAGTCCGGGGGCAGGGCCTGGACGAGGGGGGTGATGTCGGCGAGGACCGTGAAGGTCTCGGTGTAGAGGGCGAGGGGTGGGTGGTGCAGGCGCAGGTGGAGGATCGCGCGGTCGGTGGTCATCCTGCGCTCCCGGGGCTGGCATGCCACAGCCGGCTGGCGCCGGCGGTGCGGCGGCCGTCGTTGTTGTCGTCGTCGGGCTCGTGCGGGGCCGGGCCGGTGGTCTGGTCGGGGGTGGTGCGGGTGATGAGGTCGCGGACGGCGGCGGTGCCGCCGGTGGTGTGGGCGTCGGCGATGTCCTGGAGGTTCCAGGCGTGGGTGCCGATGACGGTGACGGACTTGCCGCGGCGTGAGACCTGGCCGCGGGCGAGGAGCAGGAAGTGGTGGAAGAGGGGGTAGGCGGCCTGGGCGTGGGTGTCGTCGAAGAACGTCAGGTCGACCTGCCCGTGCCGGCCCTGGCTGCCGTCGTCGAGGGAGACGAAGATCGTGCGGCGGCCGGAGCGCATGGGAGGGGTCTGGATCGCGACCTTGGCGCCGGCCACCAGCACCGTTTCTCCGGTGCGGTGCTCGGCCAGGCGGTGGGCGGGGGCGACGCCGAGCTCGGCGAGCAGCGGGTGGAAGGGTTCCATGAGGTGGCGGGTGGCATCCATGCCGATGACCTCCAGCTCGGCCTGGAGTTGTTCGCCGGCGGTCATGGCGGGCAGGCCGGTGGACCCGGCGGCGGGCGGGCCGGGGTGGGTGAGGACCAGTTGGTCGGGGATGGCGGCGGCGCGGCGGGTGCGGTGGAGTTCGTCGATCTGCAGGAGCAGCTCGCGGCGGTGGGCGCCGGGGGCGAGGGTGTCCAGGGCGCCGATGCGGGCGAGGCGTTCGGCGATCGGCTGGCTGGGGTGGGCGCGGGTCCAGAAGTCGGCGAGGTCGGTGTAGGGGCGCCCGGCGGCGATGCGCTGGGCCTGGTCGTCAGTGATGCCGTGGACGTCGGCGAGGGCGACGCGTACCGCGAGGCGGCCGTCGGCGGTGGTCTCGGTGCGGTAGTGGGCGTCGGAGTGCTGGACGTCGACGGGCAGGACGGGAATGCCGCGGCGGCGGGCGTCGGCGAGGACGAGCCGCTTGGGGTACATGCCGGGGTCGTGTTCCAGCAGGCCGGCGTAGAACGCGGCGGGGTAGTGGGCTTTGAGCCAGGCGCTCTGCAGGGTGGGCAGGGCGAAGGCGACCCCGTGGCTGCGGGCGAAGCCGTAGGCGCCCATGTTCTCCAGCATCTTCCACACCCGGTCGACCACGTCCGGGTGGAAGCCGGCCTGGGCGGCGCGCTGGCGGTACCAGGCCTGGAGCGCCGGGAGGCGTTCGGGCTTGGCGAGCGCGCGGCGGGCTTCCTCGCCCATGGCCAGGTCGGTGCGGGTCATCGCGGAGAAGACTCCGGCGACCTGCTCGTTGAAGATGATCACGCCGTAGGTGGAGCACAGCCAGGGCTCCAGGTCGGGGTGGGGGTAGGTGACGGGGCGCCTGCCGTGGCGGCCGAGGAGGAACGGCTTGATCATGTCGGCCTGGACCGGGCCGGGGCGGAAGAGGCTGATCTCGGCGACGAGATCGGCGAACGTTTCGGGCTGGAGGCGGCCGAGGAGGTCGCGTTGACCTGGGCTCTCCAGCTGGAAGACGCCGAGGCTCTCGCCTTCGCGCAGGAGCTCGAAGGCCTTCGGGTCGTCCAGCGGGACCTGGGTGCGGTCGTCGAGGTCGATCCGGCGGCCGGTGGTGCGCTGGATCTCGCGCACGGCGTAGGCCATGGAGGACTGCATGCGCACCCCAAGGACGTCGAGTTTCAGGAGGCCGAGGCCGTCGATCTCGACGTCCTCCTTGTCGAACTGCGTGGCCGGAAAGCCTTCCCCGGGGGTGGGGACGACCGGGGTGCGCTGCAGCAGGGTGTCGTTGCTGAGGATGACGCCGCAGGGGTGCATGGCGGTGCCGCGGGGCAGGGCGTCGAGGCCTTCGACGAGGTCCCAGAGCTTCTCGTAGCGGCCGGCGGCGGCCGCGACGTGGCGCAGTTCCGGGAGTTCGGCCAGCGCGGTGCGCGCGGAGCGGGCGGTGATGTGGGGGAAGGCCTTGGCCAGGTTGCCGACCTCGTCCGGGGGCAGGCCGAGCGCGAGGCCGGCGTCGCGGATCGCGTGGCGGACGCGGTAGGTCTCCGGCATGGAGAGGGTGCACACCCGGGTCGGGCCGTAGCGGTCCATGATGCGCCGGTAGACGTCCAGGCGGCGGGCCGACTCGACGTCGATGTCGATGTCCGGCAGGGAGCGGCGGCGCAGGTTGAGGAACCGCTCCATGATCAGCTCGTGGTCGAGGGGGTTGGCGAAGGAGACGCCGAGGAGGTGGACGACCAGGGAGCCGGCACCGGAGCCGCGGGCCTGGACCCGGATGCCCATCTCCTTCACGTCATCGACGACCTGGGCGACGGTCAGGAAGTACGTCGGCCAACCGAGGGTGTTGATGACGCGCAGCTCGTCGTCCAGGCGGGCGCGCATCGTGGCGCTGCGGTCGTAGCCGTGGCGGGTCATCGAGGCCTCGCAGCGCTGACGCAACACCCGTGCGGAGGTGCCGGGGGCCGCGCCGATGACGTGCTCCTCGGGGAAGTGCACGGACCCGATGCCGAGGTCGGCCGCGGGATCGAGGCGGCAGTCGGCGGCGGTGCGGGCGGTTGCGGCCAGCAGGTGGGCCGCGCCCCCGCGCTCCTGCCCGGCCGCGCGGGCCACCTCCTCGGCCAGGTCGGCCATCTCCTGGCCGGACTTGAGGTAGCGCTCGCCGTTGCAGGTGCGGCCGGGCTGGATCGGCATCAGCAGGCGCGCGGAGTCCAGGACGTCCGCCACCGGCCCCTGCCCGGGCCGGGCGTAGCGGACGGCGTTGGTGATCACGGGCAGGAGGTCGAGGTCGCGCGCGAGGCCGACGGTGCGCGCGGCCAGGCGTAGGGAGCCGGGGCCGGTGCCGGTGCGGCGGTGGTGGACGGCCTCCAGGCGCAGGTGGGGGCCGTAGAGGTCGCGCCAGGGGGCGAGCAGTGCGGTGGCGAGGTCCGGGCGGCCGGCGGCGAGGGCGTGGGCGGGTTCGGAGGCGGGGCCGAGCAGGACGGTCAGCCCGTCCGGGTGCTCGCGCAGCGCGTTCCAGGGGACGATCGGCTGTCCGCCGCCGGCCTCGGCGCGGGCGGCCCAGGCGGCGGTGATCAGCGCGCACAGGCTTGCCCAGCCGGTGCGGCCGCGGGCCAGGACCGTGACCCTGGCGGCGGATTCGTCGACGAAGGCGCCGCCGCGCGCCGGGTTGCGCCGGGTCTGGCCGGGCCGGGGGTGCAGCGGTTCGACGGCGAGGTCGGCTCCGAAGACCGGCCGGATGCCGGAGGCCGCGCAGGCGTTGGCGAAGCGCACCGCGCCGGCGACGGTGTCGCGGTCGGTCAGGGCGAGGGTGTCCAGGCCGAGCTCGGCGGCCCGTTCGACCAGGGCGCCGGGCAGGGAGGCGCCGTAGCGGGCCGAGTAGCCGGAGGCGACGTGCAGATGCGTGTACACCGCTTGTGCCTCCTTGTGCTCAGCCCCCTCGGTTGTCTCTGTGACCCCGCTTGTGGTTCCCACGATAGAGCTATTCGAACGTTTGGTCGAACGGCTTGATTCGAACAATCTCGCGTTTCACCTGCATGGATTAATCGAACGCTCTCAGTGAGAGGTCGCCGAAGGCCCTCCGCCAGAGGTAGGGTGCGCCGTGCCCGGGACGTCCGGGCACAGTGAATTCGGCACGGCGGTGGCAACGGTGGACGGTGCGCAGCGGCGCTGGCGCCCGGACTTCGAGGTCGACCTCGCCCGGGCCCTCGGCCCGCTCCTGCGAGGCGGCGGCGATCCGGTCTCGGCCCACGAGCCGGGCGGGGTCTGGCGGGTGTTCCGCACCCCCGCCGGTCCCGGCACGATCCGGATCACCGCCCGGTCCGCCGACGGGGAGGTCGCCGCGGCCGCGTGGGGTCCGGGCGCCGACTGGCTCCTGGAGCAGCTACCCGCCCTACTCGGCGCCGACGACGAACCCGAGCGTCTGGTCCTGCCGCCCGGGCCACTACGCGAGGTCCAGCGCCGCAACCCCGGCCTGCGGCTTGGCCGGAGCGGACTGGTAATGGACTCCCTCGTCCCAGCGGTGCTGGAGCAGAAGGTCACGGTCACCGAGGCCTACAGGGCCTGGCGCTACCTCCTGCGGCGATTCGGCACTCCTGCGCCCGGCCCCCGGCCCGAGCTGCGGGTGACGCCTTCCGCCAGACAGTGGGCCGCGGTGCCCAGCTGGGAATGGCACAAGGCCGGCGTCGACCCGAAGCGGGCGGCCACCGTACTCCGCGCCGTCCGGCTCGCGCCCCGGCTCGAAGAGGCGTCCGCGATGAGCAGCCCAGCGGCGTTCGAGCGGCTGATGACCGTACCCGGCATCGGCGTCTGGACCGCGGCCGAGACCCTGCAGCGCAGCAACGGCGACCCGGACGCCGTCTCCGTCGGCGACTACCACCTCGCCAACCACGTCGGCTACGCGCTCACCGGCCGCGCCCGCAGCACCGACGAGCAGATGCTCGCGCTCCTGGAGCCGTACGCCGGCCAGCGCCACCGGGTGTGCCAGCTGATTCGGGCCACCGGGACGCGGGCGCCGCGTTTCGGCCCCCGCCTGGCGCCCAACGACCATCGCCGCAGGTGACCACGACGGCACCCGGGCCAAAGAGCTGCGGACGGACGACGCTCCGCCCGGCATGGAGCAGGTGGAGCGCACCGCTGTGCGTTGCAAGCGGCTCGGCCTCGGACACGCACGACCGGCTGTCCGACAGGACGTCACCCCTCGGTGGCGCCCTGCCGCCGTTCCTCGGGAGTTTGAAGGCTAATGAGCGGAATGAATCCTGCGGGCAGCTCGAATCCCGGGATGAACAGCGGCCTGGTCGCCCGGATACCGGCAGACCCGAGGTGGTACTCCACGAACGCGGCTGACACCTCGTCCTGCCGCTCCTTGATGTTCCTGCACTCGTGGGTCAGCAGATCGATCGCCCAGACCTGGCGCCGGACCCCATGGAGTGATGCCTGGAGGACGTCGATGGCGCGCAGTTGGTCATCCAGCAGCCAGAGGTGACGTGCGACCAGGGCGTGGACGGCCTCGGGGCCGTTTCGCCTTCCTCACGCAGGGTTTCGGCGGTCGGTGTACAGGCTCTCAACCGCTCCCTCGTGTCGACGTACACAGCCACCGCGTGCCGGTGCTCCGCCGGCACATCCCCGAACTCGGCCAAGGGGCCCCAGCCGGAGTCGAAGGAGTCCGCACGCCACCCGGCTGCCGTGGAGCGCAGCCGGACCTCCGCGCCGCCGTCGGTCACCGAGTGGACGTCCGGGCCTACGTGACACCAGTCCCCGTCCGGGACGAAGAGTTCAGCGAGGTGCTCGGCCACCGTCAGGTCCGAGCCCCTGTAGGAGTCCGCGAGGTCCTGCTCGACGGACAGGATCGGCCGGCCGTCGAAGACCAGCCCGGGAGCGAGAGGAATCGTCACCTTAGGGTCGTCGGCCTGCGCGCTCGGCATCTTGAGTCCGGGCGGGAGGCGATCGGCGCGCTGCCGATCTGGTGCCGTCTGGGTCCCGAGCGCACAGCTGAACGGGTGAACGGTAGGGCGAGTCGGGAACGGCCCGAGGCGGCGCTCGTTGGCCCTTGGTGCCTGCCGGGTCGCGCCCGGCAGTTCGGGAGGAGGGCTTGTTGATGCGCCTGGGTTCGAGGACGACGGTAGTAGTGACGGTCGCTGTCGGCGCTGTGGTGGCGTCCGCGTCGCCTGCGGTGTCGGGGGAGGTTCGGTCGTCGAGCGCCTGCACCCACAACTTCTATGGCACGGGCACGACGCGGCCTGCTGTCTGCATCGAGATCCATGGCCGTGGAACGTGGGCGGACCGGGTGGTCGCCCGGTGGCCCGGCGGTGGTTCCCAGCTCGGCCGCTGGGGGGTCCTTCATGAGGGCAACGGGAAGTCCCTGCACGGTGATGTCCGGGCCTACCAGAAGGGCGATGACCTCGTGGCTGAGTGGAAGGGCCTGCGGCTGGCCGAAGGGAAGGCGTGCGTATCCTTCACCGGCCTGGAGAGCTGGGCCTGCCAGGACGTGATCGCTTGAACCCGGCGCTCGCCCCCCTTGGACGCGCTAGCGCCGCTTGCTGGTCCCGAACCTGACTGGCTCGGCCGGTCCCCTGGATGGATCACCGCCGGGCCTCTGGCGGCAACGTCGTTGAACTGCGGCCAGCCCCCAGCCGAGCAGCCGGCCCTGCATGATGCCGCCGGAGGTTGGCGGGAAGGTTCAGTCGCTCTCGTCGCCTAAGGACGCGGTGTCCAGGCACGCGTCCGGAGCCCACCACGGACCGGGGGGTGGCTCCGGCGACCACCACGCCCAGGGCGCCGTGGGGACTGCGTGGCGGTGCGACATGTGGCGGCGCGGTCAGCATCACGCCTGTTCCTCGTCCTGGGCTGCCAGAGATCGTTCGCGAAGGAAAGGGTCATGGTGGCGGGTCCCAGCGCTTTGTCAAATTCGCGAGGTTACGGGTGTGGTGTCTGCGCGGCGGGCGGTGGAGCACGGGCCCGCGCTCCGCCAGCCTCGTGGTCACCAGCTGTGATGGAAGGGGCCGAACCCGAGCTCGGCCGCCAGGGAGTTCAGGTCGAATCCGTCGCGGAAGTTGTAGCCCGTGTACTCGGGAATCTGCGCCTTGAGCTGGTCAAGGGATAGTCCCCGCCACCACCACATGCGGCCGCACTTGCAGCCGACCGCAGGATGTCCGTCGGGGATGACCAGAAGCCAGTCCTCGGTCCGGCCGCAGTCGCAGGCAAGCTGGTGGGTGACCGTCGGCCACTCCGAGTCTGGCGGTGTTTTCAGGACGGCCGGGGGCAGGGCGTGCGTTGTGTTGAACGTGTTGATCTTGAGAACCTCGATGACCTTCGCTTCCTCGAAGGCGTAGTCGAAGGCCTGGGCGGCACATCGCTCCAGGGTGCTGAGGAACGGCCAGTAGGCGGCGTCGATGTCGATGTCGTCGTCGTGCCTGATGGTGCTCAAGGTCCGGGCCATCCGCCAGATCCTCCGGTCGAGGCCCCTTCCGATCTTGTTCTCCCGGACGTCGACGAGCCGCTTCCAGGCTCCACCCGGCGCATCGAGGATGGCCTGTGATGCCGCGCGGACCCTTCGGAGAATGTCCTGGCAGTCCCTTTCCAAGTCCTCAGGCCGGATGTAGCAGTCGCGGTAGTGCCGGGCCATCTCCCACAGGCCCTTGTCGTAGTGCTCGGTGGTGAACGGCGTGACGGTGGTGGGACGACGCGGGAGCTCCCCCACCGACGGCGGCAGGTACCTCTGCCGTTCGAGCACCTCACGGTGATGCGCGGGCACCCGCCGCGAGCTGGGGTCGACGAGCGGTCTCCCCCACAACGGGACAGCTGGCCAGCGAGGGAGGGCTCCCGCGCCGCTCACCTGGTCCGTGTTTCGAAGGGAGGTGTCCTTCGGCTCGTCTGACATAGCAACCTTCCGTGGTGGATGGGCTGACGGTCTCACGTCCGGACCGACCGGTGAGTGCGGTCCGGACGGGTCCGGGTCAGCAGTGGGTGAGGAGCCTGGCGGCGATGTCGGCCAGGGACACCGGGTTGGGCGCCGCCGCGATGACGTCGGCGGCTTCGGCCGCGTCGACGTTCTCGGCCAGCAGGTAGACGGGCGCGCCTGACACCTCGCCCGGCAGATCCAAGGCGGCGACGACGTCGGCCGCCTGCTTCCGCTTGGACGCGGTGGCCGAGGTGGTGCTGGTGATGGCGATCTGCCACTCGCGGCCGTGCTGATCCCGCACACGCCGCCCGTCGCGCTCGTACAGCTGCGGGATGCCCTGACCTGGCGTCGCCTCCGCTGCCTGTGCCCCGGCGAGAAGGCGGCGGTCGTGGACGAGGCTGGCATGGTCCACGTAGAGCCTCGGCGGCGCCAGGGCCGCAGCCAGCTGACCGTCCAACCACACGTCATACAGCGGATCGACCTTCGCGTGCTCGCTGCGCCAGGCCCCGAACGACGGATGCTCCGCGAGCCGGCCGAACAGTGCCCGGGCCCGGTCTGCGAGCTCGCCGAGCTCGACGGCTAGGTAGCGCTCGCCGGCCAGTCCGACGCCGGTGGAGCCGCCGTTGCGGGCGAGGGCGGCGCAGCGCCGGCTGGCCTTCTCCAGGTCGGCGCGGGCCTCCTCGATGCTGGGGCCCCCGCTCGATGCGAGCAGTTCGGCTTCCTGGAGGCGGTCGGCCGCCCGCTGGCGGCGGCGGGCCGCTTCCAGAGCCTGGTCCATGCGCGCAACGCGGTCGCGGCAGATCGCCTCCTGGGCCCTGAGACAGCACACGATGTGGGCCCAGAGGATGCGCGCGACCCGGGGCTCCTCCGCTGTGTCCTTGCGGCCCCGGCGCCGGGCCGCCCGGTCGGTGCCGTGGTGGATGATGCGGGCGAGGACCGCCGCGGCCTGGCTGGCGGCGACACCCACCGAGAGCATCTGGTGGATCAGGTCCCGGTCCCGCTCGCTTCCGTAGCGCTCGTAGGTCAGCTGGAGCCGCTCCTCCGGGCGCAGAGCGTCCCGGGCCAAGTCCTGGATCTCGTAGAGATGAAGCAGCGCCTCGGACAGGCGAGGACCGTCGGCTTCGGAAGGTCCGAACCGGCCCGCCACTGGAGCGAGCTGGGCCGGCAGGCGGCACCTCAGGTTCAGGTCCGACACCTCGAACCGCAGCGGGTCATTGCGGAGCAGGCGCTCCACCGGGCCGAGGTCCCGCGGCTCGCGGCGCAGCGTGACCTCCAGGCGGTAGTCGGTGTTGGCGACGATGCGCTGCAGGTCCTCGAACGACGGTGCGCTCCGGCCGGTCTCGTAGCGGCTCAGGGCTGTCTGCCCGACACCGCTGTCGCCAGCCAGGGCGGACTGGCTGAGGTCGCCAGTGCGGAGTCGGGCTTGCGTGATCAGCCAGCCCGCAGGAATGACCGCGTCCGGGCTCGGGTACCTGGCCATGCTTCCTCCAGCGTCATGCCATTTGAAACTAGCGCTATGCCATATTGGCATAGCGCGGGCTCTCGTGTCAGGAATTTGGCGCACCCTGGGGATACGGCAGGGAAGATCTCGCGGGCGCCCGCCGTGGTCATCAGACCGCCGTTCGAGCCGATGCGGCCGCGGCCCGCGGCCGTGCTGCCGCCGGAGGACGCGTTCCCGGGCGGGGTCCTGTACGAGGTGAAGCTGGACGGCGTCCGCTCAGCTGCCTGGCGTGGGGACGGCGACGTCCAGCTCTGGTCACGCCAGGGCAAATCAGCTGTCCGATCGCTACCCCGAACTGCTTCCCGCCCTGCGGGCGGTCGTGAAGCCGGGCGTGACCCTGGACGGTGAGATCTGCGCCTGGTCCGGAGGTCGGCTCGACTTCCGGCAGCTCCTGCGCTCCCCGGCCAGGCGCCGGGCGGAGGGCGTCGCCCTGAGCTCCGTCGCCTGGGATGTGCTCTCGCGCCCCGGTGAGGACCTTCACGATCTTCCTCTCGCCCTACGGCGGGAGGTCCTCGTGAAACTCCTCGCCGATGCGCGCGTCCAGGTCCAGCCGGTGATGGCCGCCCGAGACAGGCAGCAGGCACTCGCCTGGTACGAGGGACTCATCCACGCTGCCGTCCAGGGGCGTCGACGGCGTAGCGGCCCAGGTTCTGTGGAGGGGTCAGCGCCACACCTGTTCCTCGTCCCGGTAGTGCGGCCACGGTTGACCGGTTGCCGTGCTGTCCAACAGGCGGGAGATGCCCGCCGCCCAGGTACCCGGGCGGACCAACTCGGCCAGGTAGCGGTCGAGTTCGGAGCGGCGCAGCTGCAAGGTCCGCGTGGAGGTGAGCTGGAGGCCTCCGGCGAGGACGGCGGCGCGCTGCGGCCGGTCGATCTCGATCACAACTTCGCCGGGTTGCAGGTCGCCGTGGCCGGGCGGACGGACCCAGCGGGCGTCCAGGCCCGCTGCGCGCAGGAGCCGGGTGAGGATCGGGCCGGAGGTTTCGACGAGGAGCACCATGTAGTCGCCGATGATGCGCGCGCACACGGCCGGGTGGAGCGGGTAGCAGGCCCAGGGCACTCGCAGCGGGTCGCGGGCGGTGTGGTCCAGGCTGGTGGCGTGGACATTGTGCTCGCGGTTCGCGGCGATCCCCGCCTGGTCCAGCGCGGTTCCCATCGCCAAGCTGACGCGCTCGGCGAACTGGTCTCCCGTCATGCCGAGGTGCGCGCAGGTGCTCTGGTCGGCCAGGAGCAGCGCGCGGCTTCCGGGTATCGCGGTGGCCGCGATGCCGTCCGCGAGGGCGCGGTCGGCGGTGGTGCGCAGCAGGTCGAGGTGCGTGCGCAGCGGTATGTCGAGGTCGTGCAGCGCTTCGGTGGGCTCATTGGGAAGGGGCCCGCCGTTCAGAAGAGCGTCGCGGGCGGCGTTGATCCGCTTCAGCTGCGTCGAATTCTTCTTCTTCGGGTTGGTCTTGATCTCCAGGGTTCGCGGTGCTGTGGCGTCGTCCCAGACGGTGATGTCGCCGATGCGCAGGCAGTTCGTCAGGTCGTGCAGGAGCGTGAAGGCGCCGTCGTCCTTCCACGCGCGGTGGACCTGATCGAGTTCTTCCTGGAGGCCGTCTTTGCCGTACATCGGGCCCGGCGAGGCGTTGCGGGACAGTGCGAGGATGAACGGCCGGCGGAACCCGAAGGCCCGCCAGGCCAGCGCGTCCCCGACCGTGCGCAGCTGCCGGGCCAAGCGCTCGCACAGGTCGGCTTCGAACGCCCAGGTCCCAAGGTCGGCCGGGTCGCGGCCGGACTGCGGCTCCGGAGCGTCGGCCTTCGGTCCCTTGCCCTTGCGGGCCCGGGCAGCGGCGCGTTTGAACCCATCGCGGTCCTTCTCGACTTCCAGCAGCCGGGTGAGGAGGTCCTGCTGGAAGGCGTAGCCGTCCTCCGGGGTGTGGACGTCACGCAGTTGCTCGATTAGGCCGGTCAGGACTGGTTGGATGGCCAGGTGGCGGGGGTGCGCGAGCATCTCGTCGGGCTCGTAGTGGTCGGCATCGAACAGGGTCATCCGCACAGTGTGCTGGGTGGGGGTCGGTGGCGTCCGGGCTTTTCGGCGGGCTCCGCTGGTGGGTGCGGTGTTGCTCCGGCCGGCGGCGGTGCATCGCGCGCGGTCTGGGGACGGCGCAGAGTTGGAGGCGGCTGGCCGTGAACCCCCGAGCGCGGCCAGCCCCCTGACGGCGACGGTCGGGCTGGCGGCCCGCTCGGGGCCGCAGGCCGGTTTCTCCGGGGAGCGCCCGACCCGCGTACACGGGCGTGGTCGAGCGTCAGCTCGCCGCTGTCTTCTCCAGGCCGGCGGCGAGGCGGTCGGCGCGTGCCGCACGGACGGTCTCCTGCTCGCGGCGCGCGTACTGCGCGATCGTGTGGGCGGCGCCAAGCACCGTCGGGATGTAGACGAGGTACAGGGTGTGGGCGTCCCGTTGGACGGGCTGCCCGTGGGCGGTGGCGAGAGCGGGGCCGACGGCGATCCCGAGCAACAGCAGCACGGCGACGACGGCCCACCCGGCGGCGACCGTCCATGGCGAGGCGAGGTGGCGGCGGACGGGCAGTCCCTGGGTGGCCCGCAGGAGGTCCTCTTCCCTCCGCTCGGTGCGGCGGCAACGGGCGGCGGCGACGGCCAGCACCGGAGGTGCGGCCAGCCAGACCAGGACGGACACCAGGACGACGGTGACGTCGTCGGACAGGCAGACCCAGCCGGCTGCGAGCAAGAGCGACCAGAACGAGACGACGGCCCAGGCGAACAGGCGGTCGGAGCGGGGCACATCGGCGGCCGGACGCCGGAGGGTGCGCAGGTGGCGCCGGGACAGCAGAACGGCGAAGGGCAGGATCATGGCGGTCGTCAGCACGGCATCGCCCACGGCGGCAGTTCCTCCCCTTCGCTCCGGCCCTGTCCGGGCCCAGTGGGCCAGCATGCCAGCAGACGCGGCAGGACGGGGGTGATCGCGTCAAGACCGCTTGACGGGCCCCGAACCGGCGGCTCGGCGGCGGCCGCCCGCGGCCGGCTCCAGGCAGGCCGGGTCGTCGACCTCCGGATCGAAGGACCGTCCGGCTACCCGGCAGCACCGGGAGGCTTGGGGATCGCCTGGCGGATGAGCGCCACGGTCCCGGCCGGACTCAGCCGCCGACCGTCGTACCCGATGGTCGAGCAGTACACGATGAGCCAGTGCATGATCGCGGCCCGGTGCAGCTCGGGGGTGGCCCCCTCCCACACTTCGCTGGCGGCGGCCCCGCCGGTGGTCTGGTAGGCGGCCTTGGCTAGCAGGGCCAGGGCGACGTCGGGCTGCGCCGTTTTGGCGGTGAGGCGCATCCGGTCGGCGGCCTTCTCCGAAGACAGACCCTCGTGGGGTCGGGCTGCGAGGAGGGCGAGCAGCAGACATGCACCTTCCCACATGGCCTCGGTACCGCGCCGCTCCAGCTCAGTGATCAGCCAGCGGCCAGCCGCCGGGTGGGCGGTGGCGACCGTGTCCTCGGCGGCCATCTCCAGGAGTTCCTGCAGTGGGTGGGTGCTGCTCATCCTCGGACGGTACCCGGCCCCGCTCGCCGCGGCGCCACCGGATCCGTCCGTGCGGTTCTCTCAGGCGCAGCCGACTGCAGGGGGAAGACGTCCGCAGGGGTCATGTCGTAGCGGATCCGCTCGGCCCGCACGTGGTGGCGGAATCGGCCGAACTCCGGCGTCGCCTGGTCGACGGTCTTCTGTGCACCGGAAGGTGGCATCCTCCCAGGTCGCGTCATGTGTGATCTGTGAGTCGATGCGTTGAGCGACTGGGGCGTCGGGCCGTCCGGCTCGCGCGGGCCGGTGTTCGTCACCCACCGCCGCCCCGGCCCGGGGAAGGTGCTCTCCGCCCAGGACGCTGCGCGTCCAGTTCGAGGTCGAGATCGAACCCGGAGGAACCTTGAACGGCAGCGTCCCCGTCGGCGTCAAGATCCTGGTGCTGGACGGGGAAAACGAGCCGCAGCCGCTCCCGTGGGACGCCCTGGAGCCCGCAGACCTTCCGCGCCTGATCTCCAGCCTCCCCGCAGACTGAGACGCACGGGCGCGCCGGCGCCCTCTGGCCTGATCGGCCCCCGGCCCCGGGGGCGCCCGCCTCCCGGAGCACGCAGGTACCCTCCCGTAGGCCTCGACGCGGTCGACGGCGACCGTACTGGCCGTCCCCGGCCTTGCGGATCGGCTTCTCAGCGCCGGACTGCCGCCGCTGTCCAGAACGGAGGCGCCGGCAGCGGGAGGCGGTGTCGCCAGTGTCGCCCGACACCGGGGTGTTCGTGGTGACTGCGCCTGCCACTACGGTGGTCGCATGGCACCCTCCGCTGCCCCGAGCGGGCTCGTCGCTGTCCACGTCGCCGTCCGGAACCCCGCCGAGTTCCCCGAGCCGCATCCGGACGCGCATGAAACCCTCCGGGACCAGTGGGTGGCCGCTCACAAGTACGACGGCATCACCTGGGAGAAGGCCGGCGCCGACCCTCGGTGGCTTGGGACGGACACCAGCACCTGCGCCGCGGCCATCAACCCGAGCATCTTCGGCGGGCGTGGCGCGGACGAGTTCACGAGATTTCTCGACGGCGCCGCCTCGCGCGGTGAGACGGCCCTGATCATCGCCACGATCGGCGACGCGGACAGCGAGCCGCGCAACTCGGTCTTCGGTGCCGACGTCGCCCACGTGTACTTCCGCGGCTTTGACGGTTCGATCGCCGGCAAGCGCCTCGGGTCCGGTTCGGAGATCGCTCTGGTCCCGGGCCTCGATGCGGTCGACCAGGACCTCGCGCTCCGGATCCGCAGCAGCTCCGGTGAAGGCCCCTGGTGGGCGATGGCCCCGCGGTCCCTGGCGGCGGAGGGGCCATCAGGAACCACCGTCTACGAGCCGGAGGGTGAGCTCGTCCCCATCATGGTGGACACCCTCGGTGATCCGGTCGTGGCTCGTTGGATGCCCAGCGACGGCAAGCAGATCTGGTACATCCTTCCGGACGGGATCAACTGGAACACGGTGGTCGGCTGGCTCGTCGAGCGAGCTCTACCCGCGTATGTCCCAGGCGCTCTTCGCCGGGTCCGCTCCCCGCACAGCCTCGACCCCGACCTGGAGACCACCGCCGAATCCTCGGCCCGGCTGGCGCTGGCAGAACTCGAACGCCACTACGCCACCGAGAAGGCCCGGCTTCACGCCGAGCAGAAGCGCGCGAAGGAGGCGGCCGAGCCGATACGGTCAGGGCTGCTGTTCGGCACCGGCAGTGAACTGGTCGACGCCGTCGCGGCCGTTCTGCGCGCGGCTGGCTTCGACGTCACCGACCTGGACAAGGAACTGGGCACGAAGTCCGCGGACCTGCTTGCCATCCGGGGCGAGGATGCACGCCTCGTCGAAGTGAAGTCCGAAGGCGGCCAGGCCAAGGAAGCGCTGGTGGCCGATCTAGAGCGCCATCTGAGCACCTGGCCGCAGCTGCGCCCGCATCAGCCGGTCACCCGCGGAACTCTGGTCGTCAACCACCAGCGCAAGCTCGACCCGGCGCAGCGTACGCCGGCGGTGTACGGGCGCCGCGAGTTTGTAGCCACACTCCAGCACCCCGTCATTCCCGCCACCGTCCTCTTCGGGTGGTGGCGGACCGAAGACTGGGAAGCCGTGCGTGCTGCCGTGCTCGGGCAGCAGAACCACAGCACCGAGCCGAGCGGACTCGCGCTGACGAAGCCTGAAGAGGCCGCGCAGCGGCGCAGCCTCTGGTCCCGCCTGCGCCGCTACCGCCTGGGTGA
Organism: Kitasatospora sp. NPDC048545; assembly: GCF_040651155.1. Taxonomy (NCBI): domain Bacteria; kingdom Bacillati; phylum Actinomycetota; class Actinomycetes; order Kitasatosporales; family Streptomycetaceae; genus Kitasatospora; species Kitasatospora sp. NPDC048545. The sequence goes on along the minus strand of NZ_JBEZIQ010000085.1, from coordinate 7,332 downwards.
CGGGTAGGACGTCGGTGCCACAGTGACACGCGTGCAATGTGGTCCGGTGGCCCGCACATACCGATGGTTGCCCCCATGGGCCAGCATCGTTGCCCCGACGGCCGTCAGTGTCTCGTCCAGCCACTGCCCGCCGTCCTCCTCTGGCTGGCGCGGCCGAGCGCCGAAGCCGACCAGCCGCTGCTCCGCCGCCCGGTGTCCGGCCTCGTCGTTGCGGATCTTCGACGCGGCCCGGTCCGACAGCACGGTGGCGTCGGGCAGCACCGTCAGCCGGCGCGGCCGCGTCCGGCCGAGGTAGGCGAACCCCTGGACCGCGTAGACGTGGCCGACGTGGCTCGGGGACACCAGCTCCGGCCCTTGCGGGGTGGCCCTGGTGCGCGGCTGCGGGTCGGAGTGGGCGACCACCCCGCGCACCCCCCGGTCGGCGGCCAGGGCGAACGACCGGGCGCAGAACCAGGACTCCGGGTTCGACTCCGCCCCGTCCAGCAGCACCAGCCGGTTCGGCTCCAAGCTCTCCCGATATGGAACCTTCTGCGTACCGGAATAGCTCGTCACAGCAGTTCGCGGCATGCTTCACACCTGTAGGTACAAGGGCTGACTCACTGGCACGTTGGCCTGAGAGGGCGATACGCAAGTTGATGTCCGGTTCGGTACTGGGGTGAGTGAGGGCGGCGGGTCGGGCGTCCGCGTGAGGGGTCAGGGGCCGGGCTGGGTGATCATGTCCCGCGATCCGGAGCGGGTCAGCGTGAGCCCATCGAAGCGTTGTGGCACCATCCACGTCGTGGATGACCGTACGGATGACGTGGACTGGTCCGGCTTGTTCCATGCCTCAGGCCCCGCCGACGACACGCCGCGGCGTCTGGCAGCTCTCCTCAGCGACGATGCGTGGGCTTCCGTCGACGGGTACTCGCACCTGTGGTCGGCGACGCTTCGCCACGAGGGCAAGGCCTGGCCTGCGACGGCGCCCACCGCGATGCTTGTCGCCAAGCTCCTGGACAATCCGCTGCTGGGGCTCGAGGATCCCTCGCTGCCCGATGCCATGCTCGCGTATCTGTACGAGGTCGGCGCCGCCGCCGACCTCGGCGACGGGGCTGAGGAAGTCCGTGCTCGGGTCAAGGACCGCGTGCCGGAGCTGCGGGCCTGGACTGTCGAGTACGTGTCGGCTGATGCAGATGGCAGGGCTCGGATGTGGCAGGACGGCACAGGGCTCGGTGAACTCGTCCTCGATCAGGCGGCGCTCGCCTGCTTCGACGTGGTTCCCGTGCTCCTGCGGCGAACACTGCCGTACATCGCGTCGGAACGTGCCAGGCGCAGGACATGTGCCGCCGCAGCTGTTGGGTCACTGGCGCGGCATCCCGCGGCCTCCGCGCAACGTTCGGAGCTGCTGCAACAGTTGACCTCGATGGCCCGGGCCGCCGATTCCTCGTACGACCAGGCAACGATCTTGATTGCCATCGGCGACCTCGGCGGCGACACGCGCCCCTGGCTGACTGACCCGCATGCAGGCGTTCGGGCCTGCGCGGCCCTGGCGCCCGACCTTTCCGGCGACGACATAGCAGAGCAGGTGCTGATGGAATTGGAGCGGTCGCCGCAAGCGTTCGGCAAGTCCTTTGGCGACATGGCTCCACCCCTGCAGCTCCAGTCCAAGTCGTTTCAGGATCTGCTCGCAGGGCGACGCGCGAGCTGATGCCCGGTGTCCGCGACGGGGGTCACGGTCGCGGCAGGGTGAACAGCCCCTGTTCGGTCTCGGCCAGGATTCCCCGGTCAGCGAGCCGCTTGAGCTTCAGGCGGACGTTGTTGATATTGCTGGGCGCGATCTCCACGTCCATCGCCTCACACACCGCCCGCGCCCGCAACGGGGCATCGGCGGCGGCGAATACCGCCATGATCTGCTGGTAGGCCGGATGGTCCGGCAGCTTCGCGACAGGCGGCGCGGGAGGCCGCGGTTCGGGTAGCTCCAGCAGCGTCTTGCGGGTGATCCGGATCTCCTCGGCGGCGGTGTCGAGCCCGTCCAACAGTGCTGTCAGATCCGCGATCTTCTCCCGGGCCACCTCGGCCTGCGCGGCGATCTCCCGCTCCTGCTCCTCCAGCCGCACCAGCAATGCCCCCAGGGTCAGTTCCCCGCCGGTCATGCGCCGCGCCAGGCGGGGGTGGAGGTGCCGGTCAGCATCCGCGACATCCGGTCGCTTATGGCCCAGTAAACCCGGGACTCGGCTGAGGCGGTTCGGTGTTCGTAGTCGCGCACCAGTCTGCGGTGCAGCATCAAGATCCCGTTCGTCTGCTCCACGATCCACCGCTTGGGCTGCGGGACAAACCCGGCGTCGGCCGGGTTACGCTCGACGACTTCGACCTCGATGCCTACCTGCCGCCCGTGGTCCACGACCGTCTTCTTGAACCCCTGGTCCACCAGGGCCTTCGTCACGGTGCCGGCGCTGGCTGCGACCTTGTCGAGCAGGGCAGTTCCGAAGACGTTGTCGTGAACGGAGGCGGCGAGTACCACCACCGCGATCACCAGTCCGAGGACGTCGACGGCCAGGCCCCGCTTGCGACCTGGCACCTTCTTGTTCGCGTCCCGTCCGGTGGTGCCGGCCGGGACCCCCGCGGCGGCGTGCAAGCTCTGGGTGTCGAGCACCACCAGGCTGGGGTCGGCTAATCGACCCTTCTTCTCGCGGACCTGCCAGCGCAGCAGGTCGTGGATGGTCTGGTCAGTGCCGTCGTCGCGCCACTTGTAGAAGTAGTACGGGCCTTCGCCCTTGATCGTGGACACCGGGTGTCATGCGGCGAGGGTCAGCGTAGTTGATCGTTGTTCGTAGCTGATCGGGCTCTGTTGGCCGAGGGCGGAGTGCCGTCGCCGGGTGTTGTAGCGGGTGACCCAGCGGAATACGTCCAGGCGGGCGGCGCGGGCACCGGACCAGCGCTTCGCACCCTGGAGCGTCTCGCGTTTCAGGCTGGCGTTGAACGACTCCGCGGCGGCGTTGTCCGCGCTGGTACCGACGGCTCCGCGTGATCGGATCACGCCCAACTCGCTGCAGAGCAAGGCGAATTCCTTCGATGAGTATTGGGCCCCGTTGTCGCTGTGGAAAATCGCTCCGCGCAGGTCCCCGCCACGGGTGCCGGCGGCGGCCCTCAGGGCATCGGCTATCAGCCCGGTACGCATGTGGTCGGCGATCGACCACCCCACCAGGCGCTTGGAATGCAGGTCCAGCACCGTTGCCAGGTAGAGGAACCGGCCCTCGCCGACCGGGAGATAGGTGATGTCTCCCACGTACTTCTGGTTCGGCGCGCAGGCGGTGAAGTCGCGCTGGAGCAGGTCCGGCACCGGGATCACGTCGGGGGCGGGGACGGTAGTACGGACCTTCTTCCGCAGGTGCACCCCGACGATCCCGAAGCGACGCATCAGCCGGGCGACCCGCTTGTGGTTCACCGGCCGGCCCTCCTCGCGCAACTCGGCGGTGATCCGGGGACTGCCGTAAGTGCTGTCGGACTCCTGGTGGATCTGGGCGATGCGCTCCACCAAAGCCTGGTCGGCATGCTCGCGCTCGGCGCGGGCCGGGGCAGCCCGCAGCCAGCGGTAGAACCCGGAACGGGAGACGTGCAGGAGCCTGCACAGCCGCTTCACGCCGTAGACGCTGCAGTGGTCGGCAACGAACGTGAAGCGGCTCACCAGTTCGTCTCGCCCGCAAAATACTTCGCTGCCCGGTGCAGGATCTCCCGCTCCAGTTCGAGTTCCTTCACCCGGGCCTTGAGCTGCCTGTTCTCCTTCTCCAAGGCGCTCGACTCCGCGACGCCGGGCACAGCGGCCTGCTCGGCCTCGCGCACCCACACGCGCAGCGTCTCGTGGTTCACCCCAAGGTCCCTGGCCACCGCGGCGTACGTGCGCCCGGGGCTGGCCCGGTACAGCGCGACGGCATCGGCCCGAAACTCAGGCGAGTACTTCGACGTCCCCAACGGGAACTCCTGTCCTGTGGATCTTCACGATCCAATGATCAGGGTGTCCACGATCAGGGGCAAAGGCCCTACTTCACCGCGCCGGTCGGGGGCAGGTCGTGGGGGAGGTAGTCCCACTGGCAGCCCGTTCGAGACTGGTAGAGCAGGGCGTTGACGATCTCCCGCATGTCGTAGTTGCCCTGGTGGCGGCTGACGGAGGGGTGCCGGGCCTTCCACGAGGTGATCACCGGCTCGATCAGAGCCCAGCGCTCGTCCGATAAGTCGCTCTTGTAGGGCTGGCGGTCGCTCACGGGTGACACTCCAGCACGCCCGAGCCTCCCGATCAGCGGAGATGCGGCGATGCCACACGTTCCAGTGACGTCAGATGCGACATCACGTCACATACCGTCCTCTGAGTCAGTGGTGCATGGCCGACCCGCGTCGGCCACTCGCCGCTCGGCAGGCCATCCTACGCGTGATGTTGACGAACACCCGGGCCAGTTCGTGCGCTTCGTCCCCGGCCGGTGACCGGGCCGAGTACAGGGTGACTCGGCACCTGACAACCGACATCGCTGGAGCCACGGCCGGATGCACAGCGGCGTATTGCTCGCCTGGACCCTTTGCACGCCCTTGGGTGAGCACTCGTCGGAAGGGGGCGGCGTAGTAGCGATTCCAGGCTGGTGCAGACGGCGGGCATCCTTCGACTGAGGCCGCAGGCGACAGCCACACGTCAGAGCAGTCCGACGACCGCCAACGCCTCTGACTTGTCTGCCGACTGATGTAGTACATGCCCGTGTTCAAGGCTTTTCAGCTGCACACCGCCCTTGGGGACGAGATCGGCATGGAAGGTCGACCATGCGCGGCAAACCGGGCAGACCTCGCCCGTCAGGAACGGGCGCAGCAGGTGCAGCTCATGTGTGGAGTCCCGCAGGTACAGGCTGCCGGGTTCCAAGTCGTGTCTCAACGAAGTGGCAGCCTTGGTCGGTACAACGGGATGGTCCCCCGTCAGCTCGCGGTAGCGGATGTCGGCCGTCTTGGCAAGGCTGTCCCAGCGGGTCTCGGTGACGTGCCAGAGCGGGAAGTCGGCAAGAAACCGGGATCGTTCAACGAGCAGGGTCAGGTCGGCGAAGGCCTCTGTGACCGCGGGCGGGAGATCGATGGGATCGAGACGACGGAGGTGGGCATCGTCGTTGCGGCGTTCGCTCAAGCGCTGGCGTGCGTCGGCGGCGTCTTGGTCCGCCAGCAGGGAACGGATGCTGTGCATGGGGTGCTGGTGCGGCAGTTCGCGAAGTTTGCGGCTTGTGGATGCCTCCTGCATCACGGCGGCCCAGTCACCGAGGCCCGGGCCGCTGCGCCCGCTGGTGAGCTTCTCCTTGATCGCCGCGGTGGAGCCCAGCGGGATCCCGGCTTCCCAGGCGAGCGCCAGGGTGAGCAGCGCCATGTAACAGAGCAGGATTTCGGCAGTGTCCAGGACGGCGTTGTAGGCCGCCCGTTGATCGCCGGCGCTCATGCGAGCTTCGGCTTCACGCCACCGGTAGGCGATGGGCAGGGGGAAGCGCGTGCGCACGGTGTGCCCCAGGTCGTCGAGCAGTGTTGCGGCCTCCACACGCAAACGCAGCCCACGACCCTGGTCGATGATTCTGTCCCGGGCCTGAACCGCTGTTTTGTACGTGAACGCGGACTCCAGAAGTGTTCCTGCTTCTTTGGCCCAGGTCTCAAGGCGGTGACGGGCGGCATCAAGATCGTCGAGCACCGTAGTCAGGACGCCGTCCGGCTGCGGCACGGGCAGTTCCTGTAGCCGCTTCACCGTGATGTGAAGGCTCGATCTGCCGACCAGCCGGTCGGCCAGCGGTGTCCGCAGAAACTGGACGGTCAGGCTGATCTGCTGCGGTGTGATGGCGGCACGAGAGCGTAGAGCGACGGTCGTGTGGGAGGGCGCGGCTGGGAGGTCCTGATCGGTCACCTCGGCAACGATCAGACCTGGCGGATCGTGTGGTCCGTGGATCTCGCGGAGGATGAGGTCGCCTGGTCGCAGGAGGTATTCGGGCGGGGCCTTGACCCAGTAGCTGTCGTCGGCGGGCAGCGCGATGGAGCCGTCGCGCCGTACGTCACGACCTCCCAGGAGCCGGACGGCGCCGGGCTGCTCCTCGGAGCTGATCCAGTGCGAGTGTCCCGCCATGTGGATGCGGGGGACGGTCTCGTACAGCTCACCCAGCGTGGTGAGGCTGCCGAAGCCCGCCAGGTCGGCTTTCTGCGATACGACGTCCGGATGGTGACGGTCGAAGTCGAGGCTCTCTGTAGCGGGCGGGAGGTCACGGATGACGTAGCCGTACCGGGTACTGCCTCCTCCGCGCTTGAGTAGCATCTGGAAGTCCTTCTCGGCAGACGCGTCGTCGTCCCCGCGCGGCGCCCGGAAGATCTTCATCGGAGGCCGGTGTTCCTGCTTGGTCTTCAGGAAGCAGGCAGCCACGCCGAAAGTCTGATGGATCTGAGGAATCACACCCGTGCTGTAGATGACGGCCAGTATGTCCCAGTGCTCGGACAGCGTCCTGCGCAGCTCTGCCGCACGCGACGATTCCGAGACCCAAAGTTCGGCAGGGGTCAGGACGGCCATGCCGCTGCTGGCGTCTGCGGGACGGCATGCACGCAGAACATCGTCGTACACGTACAGGGACACATCCCGACGCGACGTCTGGGCGCCGGTGCGGCGTTGCCATGGTGGTACGAGGAGAAGCGGGCCCTGCCCCAGGAGGCGTGCAACGCCCGAGCTGAGGTCGTGCCAGGCCGGTTCCTGAACCAAACGCCACTCCGAGGGCGGTTCGAAGGAGGGCTGGCCTTCTTCCGAGCTGGTGGTCAGCACCGTCACGGGGCCCGGCGCCAGATGCGCGAACGCCATCATGAGGATGCGCTCGAATGACGGGCTGAGCGATCCATTTCCCTCGGGCATCCGGCCCCTCCCCCTCGACCCTCGGCAAGGTCCGCAGACGCTCCGGCGGTCCCGCCTCCCGGTATTCGAGCGGTAATCCTACCGTCGGGCAGAGGGCTCGATCACGGTCTGGGACGCACGGGTAAGACCGTCAGGTGCCGGCGGTGGCCCTAGAACAGTCACTCGCCGTGGCGGCTGGGCGCGTCGGGCCGCGGGCTGGGAGTCTGCCGCCCGTCCCGGAGGATCTGGCGGGCCGGGCGGGCCGGGCGGGCCGGGCGGGCCGGGCGGGCCGGGCGGGCCGGGCGCAGGGTGTGGCGGCGCTGCTGGTGGTGCCAGAGGGCGCGCCACCAGGCCAGTCGGTGCTCGGAGTCCTGAGGGAAGACGGACTGAGTGACTCTGTCGGGGATCTTGGCTTTCCTTGATCACTGTCCTTGGCGCCACCAGCGGGGGCGGGGCAGCTCGTGGGCGTCGAGGTACTGCTG
>NZ_JBEZIQ010000084.1:0-34525 GCF_040651155.1 Kitasatospora sp. NPDC048545 | reverse complement strand
CACGGCGCTGACGTGCCTTCGCTGTCAGCCCGCCCCCATCCGCATATCGCATGCCAGACGGTCTACAGCGGCAGGTGACCGTCCCTCAGCGAAACGGCAGATCCATCACCCCAAAGAGCTGATGTCAGTAACGACCCGGTGTCCCACGGATCAGGGGGCAGCGGGCTGTGTCCCACGGCGTCGGGTGGCGGGTACCTTCGCGGTACAGCGACGTACCAAGAAGGGATCCACCATGGCCCAGTCACGCGACACTGATACGCCGCCGTCCTCGTATCGGGGCCTGATCCTGGACTTCGCCGGGGTTCTGACCACGGATGCGCTCCAGGTGCACCGGGAGTGGTGTATCCGCCAGGGACTCGACCCCGAGGCGTGGCGGCGCACACTGAACACGCACCCGGTGGTCCGGCAGCTGTACGTCGACCTTGAGCGGGGAGCCCTGAGCCAGGCCGAGTGGAACCGCCAGGCGGCACCGTACCTCGGGCTGAGCGATCATGAGAATCTGATGGGCCGGGCATGGTCCGACGTCCGGCCGGCTGCCGACATGGTGGCGCTCGCCAAGGCTGCGCGCGAGGCCGGGTACGTGGTTGCGATGCTGTCGAACAGCTTCGGCCTGGACCCGTACGACCCGTACGCCGCCTGCGGGGTGTGGGAGTTGTTCGACGTGACGGTGGTGTCCGAGCGGGAGGGCCTCGCGAAGCCGGACCCCGCGATCTACCAGCTGACGCTCGACCGCATGGGACTTCCCGGTGAAGCGTGCGTGTTCGTCGACGACCATCCGGTGAACCTCCCGCCGGCCGAAGCACTCGGCATCACGACGGTGCTCGCCGACGGGGAGCCCAGCACCACTGCCCGGGTGGCGGCCCTGTTCGGCATCGGTGCCCGCGTCTGAGTCACCTATCGACCGGCCGCGCCCCGCACGTCAGCTGACGCACGGGGCGTGACCGTTCTCTGCCATACCCCCACTCTGCGGGGGTACCGTCCCGGGAAGGCCACAACCTGAGACGGAGTCAGCCTATGACCCTCTGGGCAGAACGCACCACGGCGGAACGAGTCAAGATCCTGCGCGGCAGAGCCGTCACGCAGGAGGCCCTGGCGGAGAAGTCGGGGGTTTCCCTCGGCACGATCCGGAAGCTGGAACAGGGCGGCAACCTGTCGCTGCCGTCGCTGCTGAAGGTGGCCGTTGGCCTTGGTACGGACGTGTCGGTGATCCTCGGTCAGCAGTCTCCCCGACGGGGCATGGAACTGGATGAACGCGCCGCCCTCCGCGCGGTTTCGGCGGCCGTTCACGACACCGGCCTCGGCATCGGCACCGATGTCGAGCCCGGCAGCCTGGACGACCTGCGGGACGCCGCGCGGCGGGCGGACGCCGCGTTCTGGAGCGCCCGGTACGTGGAGCTCGGTGCGATCCTCTCCCGGCTGCTGCCCGAGGCGTGGGCCCTCTACGACGCCGCCGAGCCCGACCGGCGCGAAGCCGCCGGCGGAGTACTGGCCGACGCCTTCCAGACTGCCGCCGTCATGGCCAACGTCCTTGGTGCCCGCGACCTCGGCTACACGGCGATCACCCACGGCCGCAACGTCGCAGAGCGAATCGGCGACGACCTACGGTCGGCCCACCTGATGGCCTCGCTGTCGTGGATCTGCCTCCGGGACGGGCACACGGCCAAGGGCGTGCAGGTCGCGGAGCGCGCTGCGGCCAAGGTGGAACCGAGGATGTCCGACAGCGACCCCGACCGGCTCAGCGTGTACGGGCAACTCGTCACCAACGCGGCCGTCGCCGCATCCCGGGGCGGCGCGAAGGCGGACACCGCCCGCGACTACCTGAGTCAGGCCCACGCCGTGGCTGCGCGGCTCGGCCGGGAACATGCCCGAGGCGACCAAGGTCAGCCGTTCGGGCCGTCGTACGCGGCCACGCAGGCCATGTCCGTGGCAATGGCGCTCGGCGACACCTCCGCCGCAGTGCGGCTGATCCAGACAACCCGCCTACACCCGGAGATGCCCTTGGCCACCCGAGCGCGGTTCCACCTGGACGTAGCGCTGACACGCACCGAGACGCGGCAGTGGGAGGCCGCCGCGGCAGCCTTGAAGGAAGCGTGCCGGATGGCCCCGACATGGGTGCGTCACCAGGCACTTCCAGGCGTGATCACGGACCGGATCGCGGACGTGTCGGTGTCGATGGCGCGCAGTGCCGCGCAGGCCGCCGGCGTCCCACTGGTCATCAGGTAGGGACCACATCGGGGCGTGGTGCCCCCATGAGCAGCGGAAACACGCCACCACCACGGTCCGTGGCACCCAGCCGACGACGTCCCAACGGGTCCCACGGAGCGTGGTAGTCGGCCCTCCGCGACTTCGGTCGCTACCACGCCCCGAGTCTTCACTGACGGTGATGTGACGGTGACAGTGGTCTGCATGACCAGCGACCACCAACGACCGACCGGGTGCATTCCCGTCGCCATCTATCTTTGCGCCGGAGACGCACCCGCCGCCGATCTCCTCGCGGCTCACGTCCGCGCCTTCGCCGAGGCCCGTCAGTGGACCGTGGCCCTGCTCGCCGTGGATGTCGACGCCGCGCAGCCCCTCGTCACTCGGCCCGGTTGGCAGGCCGTCACCCACGCGCTGTCCGAGCACATCGTCGCCGGAGTCGTCACCTGGACTCGCGGCATGGTCCACGACGACCCCAAGGCCACCCCGAACCAGCACACAGCCGCCTTCGACCGGCTGGCGACCGTCCTGCGAGAGCGCGGCGCGTTCCTCACCGTTGCCGCCCGCCCTGCTGCCCTGGCTGGCGCGCTTCCGCAGCGCCGCTCCCCGGGCGACCACTGGCGACGGCGAGAGCTCACGTCCTCGGCCGCCGGCCTGTTCACCCCGCGCCGCGCAGCCGGATTCGGCACCGACCCCAGGACCAACGGATGCTGACCCGGACGGGCGCTGGGCGACGCACGCGGACCGTGCGATGACCACCAGCCTGGAACTCGCCACACAGACCGCCGAGATGCGATCGCCCGCGCCGCCGGGACCGGCGACCGTGCGCCTGCCGTACGTCGCGCAGTCGGCTGCGACGGCCCGTCACCTGGTCCGCGCCAAGCTGACCGAGTGGGAGCTGCCCGACCTGATCGACGGCGCCCTGTTGATCATCTCCGAGTTGGTTGCCAACGCGGTTGGTACCGGTTGTCAGACATACATGATCGTCGCCATTCGACGTCCGACGGACCACACCGTGCGGCTGCTGGTCTCCGACGGGTCGGCGTCCCTGCCCGTGCGGATCGACGCCGGTTCCGACGCCGAGTCCGGACGCGGCCTCGACCTGGTCCACAAGCTCACGAAGGGCAAGTGGGGCGTGCAGCTCTGGCACCGGGGCAAGGTCGTCCACGCCGACCTGCCTACCCCCGTGCCTGATCACGCTCCGAGTGACCACCAGCGCGGAGGCACCTCGCGGGCCACGGCTGCTGCCCGACATCTGTTCCCGACTGCTTCCACCAGTTCCAGGAAGACCAAATGATCTTTCGAGTCGTTTCTGCAGCCGCGATCCTCACGTTCTGCGTGACGCTCGTCTCCTCAGCACCCGCTCGGGCTCCAGAGCCGGGCGCGCCCATGTGGACCGAACCAGCAACCGGGAGCCACCCGGTCTCTGCCGCTTCCGGTCAGTGATCCCGCCTTGGTTCTGTCCCAAGGCGGGCCGCCCACCAGTTCAAGGGATGTGGTCCGCCGTGTTCATCGGTGTCCCGCCGCCGTGGAGATCAGGCAGCTATCTCCGCCCTCAGCCGTTCCAGGGCACCGTCCGCCTGTTCCCTGACTTCAGGCAGACGTCGGCCGGCCCGGAGAGCGCGCTGGAGTTGGTGCGGCAGGCGGTGGAGGGTGGCGCCGTCGACCGCGGCGCTGAGCTGTTGCGCCGCGCCGGTCGGGTCTCCCTTCCGCAGCAGCACTTCGCCGGCCGTGATCGCCGCGATGATCCGCCACTGGGACGTCGCTGCAAGACCGGTGGCCGGTGCCCGGTCGAGCTGCCGAACCGCTTCGGCGACCCGTCCGGTGCCCATGAGACCTCGAAGGCGGACTTCGTGGAGTGTGAACTCGGAGAACAGGGCGGTAGGCGTCACATCGTTCAGCAGTCGGCGGCCCTCATCGATAGCGGCGTCGAAGACGGCAGAGTTCCCGGCGGCTCCGGCCGCACGGGCGAGCAGCATGGTGGCCTCGGCGCGTTCGGTGGCGGTACGGGCGATGTCGCGTGCCTGCGCGAGCCTCTCCAGTGCGCGGAGGTGCAAGCCGGACTTGCGAAGTTCGTTGCCGTGGTGGCGCAGTGCGTGGGCGTGCAGGCCCGGATCACCCAGGCGTCGAGCGACGCTGAGTCCCTTGCCGGTCCAACGGGCTGCGGCGGCCAGGCGCTCCTCCGGGAGCACGTGACCGAGCGCGACGCCGAGGCCGACACGGGCGCTCGCGAGGAGGCGCAGGGTGTCGAGGTCGGCGTGGCCGTCGGCGGTTCGGGCTTCCAGGCGGGCGACCAGCGGCCACAGCTCGGCGACTGCGGTGGTGGCTTGGCCGGCCTGGCGGGCGACCTCGGCCAGGCGCAGCACGGAGTCGGCGAGTTGGATCAGGAGTTGGTGGTCTCCGTCGGCGTCGTCGGTGATGCCGAGGCAGTGAGGCGGGAGGCCGAGGCGTTCGGCGATGTGGCGCAGGGCGCCGATGTCGGTGATGGTGCGCGAGCCGGTCTCGATGCGGGAGACGTAGCTGGTGGAGTAGCCGAGGAGGTCCGCCAGCTCCTGTTGCGGCAGGGTGTGGAGTTCGCGATAGAGCTGGAGGATTTCGGGCAGGGCGCGGCGGCGCAGGATGTCCTGGGCTCTCGGTGTGGTCCAGTGCCAGCGGATTCCGCTGTAGGGGTCGATCCCGGCCATGGGTCAGGCCTGGTCGTGCTGTTCGTACCAGCGGGCGATGGAGTCCTTGTAGCCCTGTGGCATGACCAGCCCGGGCACCTCGTCGCGGTGGAAGAGGCCGGCTTCCTTGTGTTCGTGGCTGACGACCGGGGCCCGGTGGGCGTCGGTGGCGGTGCAGCCGTAAGTGACGATGAAGACCTGGCGGCCGGGGATCGGCTCGTACATCCACACGTCGAGCAGCGGGCCGGCAGTGGCCGTCCAGCCGCTCTCTTCGTGGATCTCGGTGATCACCCGCTGCTCGGGCGTCTCCGTTCCCTCCAGCTTGCCACCGGGCAGTTCCCATTCCTGACGCTCGTTCTTCAGCAACAGCACCCGTTGCTGCGGGTCGAGCACGACGCCCTTGATGGAGATCGGGAAGGTCGGCGGCACGTAGGGCTGTTCTGTCTGTCCGGTCATCGCTTCTTCCGGGGCGCGCAGGCGGTCACGGGCCCGTCGAAGGTAGCAGTTGAGCGCTCGCGCGGCGCCACGTTGCCCGGCGATCACGGTTTGACAATCTGTCACTTCCCATTCGGCTTACGGGCGGTGGAAAGTGTGTCGCCTCCCACCCACTCGGTTCCCTGAGGGAGATCCACGATGCCGTCTTCCGATTTCAACCGCCCTAGCGGCGACGGGTTCACCGCGCGCATGCTGGACGGAGAAGCGCGCGAGCACGCGGCAGCGGTGCTTCGTGAACACGGGATGCTCCGGCTCGCCAGGCTGGGCGGGCGGGACGAAGTGCTCCGCACGGCCGGTCGGCTGATGTCCGCGCTGTGGCAGCACCGGGATGCCGACCCGGACGGTCTGACCATGATCCGCGACACCGGCCGCCACGACGGACGGCCGGGCTTCGCGGGGCTGGGCCGCGAAGCCCTGGCTCTGCACACCGAGTGCGCACAGCACCCGGCGCCGCCCCGGCTGCTCCTGCTCGCGTGTGCGCGGGCCGGCGACGCCGGCGGCGAGAGCCTGCTGGTGGACGGCCGAGCCGTCCTCGCCGAGCTGGCTGCGCACCGCCCAGCCGTCATCGAAGCGTTCGCCGCGGATCGGGCCGCCTTCTTCGGTGGATCGAGCGGCCTCTTCGCCCCGTTCCTTCAGCAGTTGCCAGGCGACCGCTGGCGGTTGCGGCTGCGGCAGGACGACTTCGCCCGCTTCTCGCCCGAGGCCGAGGCGCACCTGCCGGCCTTGTGCCAGGCCCTCGACCGGAACACCCAGCGGTTGCGTCTCGCGCCCGGGCAGGGTGTCGTGCTGGACAACCACCGTGTGCTGCACGGCCGCACCGCCTTCTCGGGCGAGCGGCTGATACTGCGCGCGCTGGGCGAACCGCATCCCGCGCTCGGTCTCGATCCGGGGTTCCTCGCGTCGTGCCCAACTGCCGCGCGCCCGAACAGCCGGCCTGCGGGAAGCCTGAGCGACCAACTCCCCACCGCAGCAGAGCCGAACACCGACACCCGGCACTGCCGCCCCACCGTCTCCTGGTGACGCGAGGCGCACCCGCGCCCCGGCTCCAGGTCCCGCAAGGGAAACCCACCACAAGGAGAAGCCCCATGGCCCAGAAGATCACGGTCGAGTCCAAGGCCACCACGCCCGCCGCCGGCGACGAGTTCGACCTCGACGTCCGCACCGTCGAGACCGCCGACGCGGCGAGCCTGCAGGTCCTCACCGACGACGGCTGCGGCAGCACCTGCGGCGCCTGCACCACCGGCCTGCACTGACCCGGCCGGCCGGTGCCCCGGGAGCAGCGTCCCTGGGCACCGGCCGCCACACCGTCCCGTCCTGTCTCCGACTGCGAGGTCCACGCCCATGCGCCCTCCCGCTTCCACGGCTCCCTACCGCGCCGCGAAGGTGGCGCTCGTACGCGCCGTTGCCAGACCCGATCTGCGAGTTCCCGCGTGGCCGGAGCTTGACGGCGATGGTGCCTCAGCAAGCGACCGCCGAATGCGGTGGCTGCGCGCCGTATGGGCGGACACGCTGCTCTCCCAATCCCTCGGCCTGGCCAGTCCGGCTCTCGCCCGGCGCGTTGCTCAGCTGACGGCTTCCCCTTCGCCCTCATCGCGAGACGTGCGGCGTGCTGCTCTGTCCACCGCCCGCTACTTGGCCCGGGCGACGGGGCGCCCGACCCCGTTCGGTCACTTCGCCGGGGTGCAAGCGGTGTCGTTCGGACCGTCCTGCGACCTGCGTTGGGGCGACGAGCATCACGCCGTCACCCGTGCCTCTACCGCCCGTCTGGCCCGGTTGATCGAGCGGTTGGAGCGCTGCCCCGCCCTGCTGGCCCGTCTGGACGTGACGGCGAACACCACCGTCCAGGTGCGTGGCGACCGTCTCGTCGTCCCCCATCGCCCGCTCGAACGACCCGGCGGCGGCACGACGTCAGCCGAGACAACCGTGCGCCACACCCGTCCCGTTTCCTTCGCCATCGCCTCCGCCCGCCATCCGATTCGTTTCCAGGAGCTGGCCGACAAGATCCAGGCCGAGTTCCCCAGCGCGGCCACGGAGCATGTGTCCGGTCTCCTCGCCGAGCTCATCGCCTTGCAGGCGCTCATCACCAATCTGCACGCGCCGGCGACCGGTACCGATCCGCTCCAACACCTGCTGTCCGCCCTGGAGGCCGCCGACGCCGAAGAAGTCACCGCAACTGCCGCGCCCTTGGCAGATCTACGCGCCGCCGGCGCCGCCGGTGGCGACCTTCTCGCGGCCGCCGTGGACCTGCGGCTGGACGCCGACCTCGTCCTCCCGCTCGCGGTGGCCGACGAGGCCGCACGCGCAGCCCACCTGCTCGCCCGGCTCAGCCCTGCGCCCAACGGCACCGCAGCATGGCGCTCCTACCACCAGCGGTTCTACGAGCGCTACGGCCGCGGCGCCCTGGTACCGCTGCTCGATGTGGTCGCCGACAGCGGGATCGGCTGGCCCGACGGCTATCCCGGCACCCGGCCCGCCGAGAAGCCCCGCTTCGACGAGCGTGACAGGATCCTGGCCACGATCGCCCAACAGGCCGCTCTCGACGGCGCGCGCGAGGTCGTCCTCGACGAGCGCCTGTTGGCCGCACTCGACCAGGGCCCCACCGAACCCCGTCTGACACCGCACCTGGAAGTCGTCGCTCGCATCCACGCCCCCAGCCAAGAAGCGCTCGACCGGGGCGAGTTCCGACTGGAAGTCGTCTCGGCGTCCAGGGCCGCCGGCGTCTCCGTCGGCCGCTTCCTCCACCTCCTCGAATCCCGCGATCGAGCGGCGTTCACGGAGCTGTTGACGGACCTGCCGACGATGGACGAGCACGCCATCACCGCCCAGCTCTCCTTCCCGCCGCTGGACCCGGCGACCGGGCACGTCGCCCGCAGCGTGCCCACCGGCCAGCTGGTCATCAGCCTCGCCGAGCACCGCCCCACGGCCGACGGCACCCTCGGCCCCGACGACCTCGCGGTGGGCTGCGACGGACAGCGCATGTACCTGGCAGCACCGGCGCTCGGTGTCCGGATCGAAGCCTCTGCCACCCACGCCCTGAACCTCCGCCACCACACCCCGCCGCTCGCCCGGCTGATCACCGAGCTGTCCCGCGCACAGACTGCACAGGTCACACGCTTCGACTGGGGCGCCCTCCAGGCCCTGCCGTTCCGGCCACGGCTGAGGCACCGGCGCGTCATCCTCTCCCCAGCCGCCTGGCGGCTAACTGCGGCCGAACTCCACTCCTACGGGGCCCCGCAGGACCAATGGGACCAAGCCCTCGCTTCGTGGGCGAGACGGCGCCGCGTCCCACGGCATGTGCTGCTGGCCGCCGACAGCCAGGGCCTGCCACTCGACCTCGACCACCCCGGCCACCGCGTCCTGCTGCGCGAACACCTGCGCATGGGCACGCACGCAGTCCTCGTCGAGGAGCCCGACCCGGCCTCTCTCGGATGGGCCAGCGGGCGGGCCCACGAGATCGCCATCCCGGTCACGGCCACCCGGACACCTATCTGGCCTCGCCTGCCCCATCCCACCCCTGCGCGAGTCCTGCGTCACAGCCACGGTGACGCTCCCGGCACCTCACGGGTACTCCTCGCCTCCCTCTACGGCGACCTGGAGCGCCAGGACACCGTCCTCGCGCGGCACCTGACCGACCTGCTGGAGCGTCTCGGCAATCCGAAGTGGTGGTTCGTGCGCTTCCGTGACCCGCGTCAGCACCTGCGGCTGCGCATCGCCCTGCCCGACCCTGCCGCCTTCGGGCCCGCCGCCACCGTGATCAGCACGTGGACCGCAGAACTCCACCATGCCGGCCTGCTGTCGGAGGTGGTGTACCCGACCTCCTACGCGGAGACCGGTCGGTGGGGTGAAGGGCCCGCCTGGGCCGCCGCCGAGCAGGTCTTCCGCGCCGACTCCGCAGCCGTCCTCGCCCAGTTGGTCCAGCCCGCGCTGCCCGGCCGGCAGGCGCTACTCGCCGCGCACGCCGTCGCCATCGCGGCCGGGTTCACCGGCTCGGCGACCGCCGGCTTGCGCTGGCTCGTCGACAACATCCCAGCCCAGGCCCCGGCAGCCATCCCCCGGCCGCTCTTCGCCGAGGCCGTATGCCTCGCGGACCCTGCCGACGGGTGGGCCGCGCTGCGCGAAGAGGC
Organism: Kitasatospora sp. NPDC048545; assembly: GCF_040651155.1. Classification (NCBI taxonomy): domain Bacteria; kingdom Bacillati; phylum Actinomycetota; class Actinomycetes; order Kitasatosporales; family Streptomycetaceae; genus Kitasatospora; species Kitasatospora sp. NPDC048545. The sequence continues at coordinate 25,044 of NZ_JBEZIQ010000084.1, read as the reverse complement.
GGGCGGAGCCGAGATCGTGCAGGCGTGGGCCGGCCGTGACATCGCGCTGGACGCCTATCGTCGTCACTTCCCGGGGCCCGCCACCCGGGGCGTGAACGCCGACGACGTTCTCGGCTCACTGCTGCACTGCTCGTACGTGCGCGCGCATCGGATCGACTTCGACGACGAGGGCCGGGTGCTCTACCTGGCCCGCGCCGCCGCTCTCGCTCGCCTGTCCCGGGACCGTGCCCTGTGACCACCCCGCACCCTGCTCTCCGGCTGTCTGACCGAATCGCCGAGCTGCTGGCCGATCCTGCCGACGTGCCCGCTACGTGGTCGTCGCGCCCGCAGTGGCGCCAGTCGCTGGCGCACGGCGCCCCGGGCATCGCCCTGCTCCACATCGAGCGCGCCGCCGCCGGCCGGGGCCCGTGGGAGCCGGTGCGTGCCTGGCTGTCGGTCGCGGCCGGCGTCTCGGTCACCAGCGGAGCGGACAGCTACCTCTACTACGGCGCCCCGGCGCTCGCCCACGCCCTCACCTGTGCCGTGCAGGCCCGCCCCGGCTCCTACCAGCGTGGCCTCGACCACCTGGACCAGGTCGTGGCCGCTGACGCGGTACGCCGCTGCGAGCAGGCGGAGGCCCGTACCGAGCGGGGCGACCTGCCACGGCTCGCCGAGTTCGACACGATCCGGGGGCTTGCCGGCATCGGCTCGGTCCTCCTGCGCCGCGCTCCCGACGGAGAGGCGATTCGGCGGGTCGTGGCCTGCCTGGTCCGTCTGACCGGGAACGTCAAGCACGAGGGGGAGGTCCTGCCCGGCTGGTGGACCCTGACCGGCCCGTCCGGCGAGCGGGACGAGCGGTTCCCCGGCGGGCACGCCAACACCGGGCTCGCGCACGGGATCGCCGGGCCGCTCGCGCTCCTCGCCCTCTCGCTGCGGCGCGACATCGAGGTCGACGGCCAGCGCGACGCGATCCGCACCGTCCTGGCCTGGCTGGAGCGCTGGCGCGACAACCACGCCTGGCCGTACTGGATCACCCCCGCACACCTGACCGGCCTTGACCGCAGACCGCTTCCGCCACAGCGGCCGAGCTGGTGCTACGGCACCGCCGGCATCGCCCGCGCCCAGCAACTCGCCGCCCTCGCCCTCGACGACCCGCACCTGCGCCACGACGCCGAAAGCGGCCTGGCCACCGCACTCGTGGACCCGAAGGCCCTGGCTGCCACCACCGACCTGTCGGCGTGCCACGGCTACGCCGGGCTCGCTCACATCGCCCACCGCGCCGCCGCCGACGCCTCCCCGCTCAACGCCGGCCGGCTGCGCTCGGCCGCCACCCTGCTCCTGGACACCACCCACCCGCCGCACGCCGACCCCGACGAGCAGGCCCGCCACCTTCTGGTGAGCGCGGGGCCGGCCTTCCTGGAAGGCGCCGCCGGCACCGCCCTGGCCCTGCTCGCCCCCGCCACCGGCACCGACCCCGCGACCCACTGGGACGCCTGCCTGCTCACCTCCTGATCACCCGACCGAGGACCGATCCGATGACCACCGGCTGGATCCAGCACGACCTCACCTTCGCCGACCCCGCCACTATCGCACCAACCGCTGCCCACCACCTGGCCCCCGTACTCACCTTCGCCCAGGGCAACGGCGACCTGGACGGCTGGTGGTACATGCGCAAGAAGGGGCTGCGATTGCGCTACCGGGCCGTCGCCCCCGTGCCCGTCCTCACCTCCCTGCTCGACACTCTCGCCGAGGAGGGCCTCCTCGCGGGCTGGGCAACCGTGATCTACGAGCCCGAGACCGAGGCGTTCGGAGGCCCCGAGGCCATGGAGGTCGCCCACCGCCTCTTCCATACTGACAGTCGCAACCTGCTGGTCCGGGCCGCCGAGCCGAACCCTCCCGCCCTCGGCCGCACCGAGACCGTCGTCGTCCTCATCTCCGCCATGTTTCGCGCGGCCGGACTCGACTGGTACGAACAGGGCGACGTCTGGGCCCAGTTCGCGATGCTCCGAGACGCCCCGAAGCCCGTAGCACCCGACCGTGCCGCCACCCTGACCGCCGCCATGCGCCACCTGATGCGCCTCGACACCTGGGCCCTCACCCGCGACACCACCCCGCTCGCCCACCACGGCGCCTGGGTCCACGCCTTCGAACAGGCCGGGCAGGACCTCGCCTGTCTCGCCCGCGACGGCCACCTCACCCGCGGGCTCCGGGCGGTCCTCGCGCACCACCTCCTCTTCCACGCCAATCGCGCCGGCCTGCCGGTCGACCACCAAGCCTCCCTGGCCGCGCGGGCGTTGGACACCGTCTTCCACTCCGAGGAGGGCCCCGCGCCTTCGATGTCCACCATCCGCACCACTACTAGGGTCACCGACATGACTACGCTCAGCAGCGACACCGCTTCCGCCTCTCCGACCGCCGAGGAGCTGCGCGCCGCCCTCACCGACCGGCTGCTCGAACAGGGCGCCATCCGCACCGCCGCGGTGGAGAACGCCTTCCGTGCCGTGCCCCGCGAGCACTTCCTGCCCGGCTTCCCCCTGGAGGCCGCGTACGCGGACAATCCCACCTACACCAAGGCCGACGGCTCCGGCACGCAGATCAGCGCCGCCTCCCAGCCCGCGATCGTCGCCCTGATGCTGGAGCAGCTCCACCCGCAGCCCGGCGAGCGGATCTTCGAGGCCGGCGCGGGCACCGGCGTCAACGCCGCCTACATGGGCCGCATCGTCGGCCAGGACGGGCATGTGACGGCCGTGGACGTGGACGAGGACCTCGTCGACGGCGCCCGCAAGCACCTCGCCGACGCCGGGATCACCAACGTCGACGCGGTCCTCAGCGACGGCGCGCTCGGCCACCCCGACGGCGCGCCGTTCGACCGGGTCATCGCCACCGTCAGCACCAGCGAGATGCCCACCCCGTGGCTGGAGCAGGTCAAGCCCACCGGCCGGATCGTCCTGCCGCTGCGGCTGCGCGGGACCGCCTCCCGGGTGATCGCCTTCGAGCGCGGCGAGGGCGGCTGGGTGTCGGTCGACGACCAGCTCGCGGTCTTCATGCCGCTGCGCGGCAGCATGGACGACGCCCGCCGCACCGTCCAGCTCACCGGCGAGGGCGACGTCACCCTCCAGGTCCACAAGGACCAGGACGCCGCCGTCGACGCCTCCCGGCTGCTCGGCGTCCTCGACAGCCGGCGCCACGAGACCTGGACCGGGGTGACCATCCCCGCCGGCACCACGTACGAGTACCAGGACCTGTGGCTCGCCCTGAACCTGCCCAACTCCCTGATGCGGATGAGCGTCACCGGCTCCGCGCACGAACGCGGAACCGTCACCCCGATGTTCGGCTGGGGCGCCATGGCCACGGTCCAGGGCGGTTCCCTCGCCTACCTCACCCTGCGCCCCAGCGAGCCCACCGACGAGGGCCGCAAGACCTACGAGACCGGCGTCATCGGCCACGGCCCCGACGGCGTCGCGCTCGCCGACCTCGTCGCCGAGCAGATCCGCGTCTGGAACACCGGCTTCCGCGACCGCACCCTGCGCATCGCCCTCCCCGACACCCCCGGCGCCGCCGACCCCGCGGCCGACCGCTTCGTCCTGGAGCGCCCGAACCACCCGATCACCGTCACCTGGGAGTAGCCGCCGTGCACCCGACCGGACCGACCGCCCAGCGCTTCCCGCTGGTCCCGCGGATCCGGCCCGTCTGCCTGCCCCTGAACGCCCGTGTCGGCCGGCTCTGCGAGCTGGCCGACACGGCCTCCCGGCAGACCGACGCGGTCCTCGCCTCCATCGTCCTCAATCAGGCCGCCCTCCTAGCCTCCGATCTCGGCCTGCCCACCGACGCCCGAGCCCTGTGCCACCGCCACGCCGTCCTCTACCTCACCCGCGGCCCGCTCCCGGCCATGAGCGCCATCCGTGGCCTCGAACCCCTCGTCAACCTCGCCCGTCTCCACCTCCGAGCCGGCCGCCACCAACGCGGCCACCGACTCCTCCTCGACCTCTACCGCGCCGTCACCACCGCCACCGGGACGACGCTCGACGGCATCACCGTCCCCGCCCGCCTCACCGAAACCGACCAGCAGCGAGCGGAAGTCCGAGCATGGCTGTGGCGGGTCGTCATCGCCGACGGTACCCGCTCCCTGACCGCTGCCGGCCACTGGCAAGAGGCTCTGCGCCACATCGAGGAGCACCATGGCATCGGCCGTCGCATCCTCGACGGCCGCCAGACCGCCGTCTTAGCCGCGGCCACCTGCGGCGACCGTCCCACCGCCCTGACCCTCTTGCGCGAGACCGAAGACGGCGACCCGTGGGAGGACGCCGTCACCGCCGCCCTCACCGCTCTGTGCCGCCCCGGCGACCGGCACGCCGCCGAGTACGCCGCCGACCTGTGGACCGCACTCGACTCGGGCGACGGCCTCGCGGTGTTCACCACCAGGCTCGCCCTCACTGTCCTCGACGCCACCGACCATGGCACCCCTGCCGCCCGAAATCTCGCCCGGGCCGCCATCAGTCGAACGGAGGATTCCTGCGACGGCTACGCCCTGCGCGACCTCCTCACCCACTCCGCCGTTCGCGCCGTCCTGGACGCCAATCGAGCTGCCGCCCTCGAACAGGTTCTCGCCGCCTCCGCGCTAGGCAGCGGCAGCCTGCCCAAGGACACCCACAAGCAGTTGGACGCCGCGGTGGACAGCGCCGCCCGGGTGCTCGAAGACGCCCCGTTCGACGCAGGCGCGCCCGAAGGCGATCCACTTGAGCGGCGCCGGCCCGATCCCCGAGCATCGGATCCGCGATCGCTTCTTCGAATGCCCAACTCGCCGCCCTGGACCGCCGAGACTTTCCGTCTCGGCCCGCACAGCCCCGAGCACGCAACCGGGTGAACGGCGCCCGCGAACCGGCGGAGCGCGGGAAGGAGAGCAGGCAGTGCAGTGCCGAACCGTCCGGGACGTCATGACGTGCGAGGTCGCCACCGCCCGTTCCGGGACTCGATCCGCGAGGAGATCGCCGACGACGTCCTCCTCGGCACCCTGTGAGTGCCCGCCGAGGCGGTGGATGTCACCGCCACCTGCGACCAGGGCGTCCTGACCGTCCACGCACCCGTCGACGAGGCCGAGGTCGGCGACGAGTACGCGGGGGCGGGTGGGCACCCTGCGCTCCGGGGCCGGCGGCAAAAGCGGGCCCGGCTACTTGACGAAGCTCTCGACGACCTTCGGCGGCCAGACCCCGACCTTGAGGGCCCCCATGGAGTAGGCCCGGGAGACCAGGGCGGCGCGGTTCGGGACCCGCAGCTTCCGCAGCAGGCAGGTCACGTGGTACTCGACGCCCTGGCGGCTCAGGTAGAGCCGGGCGGCGAGCGGTACGGTCGAGACGCCGGCCGCGATGCCTTCGAGGATCCTGGCGTCGATCTCGCTCAGCAGCTTCTTCTGGCCGGCCACGACCTCGGACCCGCCTGTCTCCGGGCGCCCGTCGGGCATCATCACCAGGATCGACGACTCGTCGGGGAGCCCGCCGCGCACCATGACGGCGGTGAGCGGGACGGTGAAGGCCTCGTCGTCCGGACCGACGGCTATGACGTCGGTGGCGAAGCGGTCCCGCCGCCCCTCGATCAGGCCGGAGAACTGACGCAGCAGCGGCTGCTGGACGCTCGGGTGGACGAGGTCGCTGAAGGTCCGGCCGCAGAGGTCGGCCGATGAGCGCCCGAACTGCCAGAAGAAGGCCTCGTTGGCCTGCCGGATGGTGAGGGCCCGGTCGAGCTGGGCCATGGTCAGACCGGGCTGTCCGACCAGCGGGCGGTGCTGCGGTCCCGCGACGTCCCTTTGGACGCGGGCGGGCTCGATGGTCCGGACGGCACCGTCCTGGTCTGCATGGGAAATCACCACGGAAAGTCGGATCCTTTCAAGGAACGAATGCGGTTGGATCTCCTCGGGACGTCCCGGCGCCTTCTCCCGCAGCCTGAGCCGCACTGAACTCCGCACGGAGCCGCGGATACCGGCCGACACGCCGGTCAACGTTGACCGGCGGCCACCCCGGGCCGATTCCGCGGGTGTACCGAGGAGAGGTTCGATGACGATTCCGAGTATTCCGGGGGCCACGCCTGGAACGAACCGCAATTGCAGCTGACGGGGATTCAGCGTACCCAAGCCCCCTGTGAAGGAATATATGGGGCCCGTCAAGAAGCCGTCGGGTACTCGAACCACGGCGCCCGGGGCCTCACCCAGGCCCGGATCCGGTGGATCGCCACCCGGGCACCCGGTGCCACGCAGGGGAAAGCTTGGATGAACCATGGCTTTCCCTTGACCTGCGACTTCCGGCCAAACCGGTACACAAGCGGAGGATCGAGTCACCGCGGCGACCGGCCGGCCCGAGGACTAAGGAATTCCCGGCACCGGGCGTGAGACCAAGGTGGGGTGCAGTCCCGACCGCCAGCCCCGCCCCGAGGGAGTCCGATGAGCGCCGCGCAACGGCCGATCCTGTTTGTCAGCCTTCCGGAGAGCGGTCTGCTCAACCCCCTGCTGGTACTGGCCGGTGAGCTGGCCCGACGAGCTGTGCCCGACCTCTGGTTCGCCACCGACGAGCCCCGGCGCGCCGACGTGCTCGCCTTGGCCGACCGGTCGGCGGTGGAGTTCGCCTCCCTCGGCGACGTCTTCTCCGAGTTGTCGGCGGTCAGCTGGAGCGACGAGGTGTACCGCCGGGTGACCCAGCCGTCCCGCTTCAAAGCGCACCGCGCGGTGATCCACCAGTCCTACCGACCCGACCTGCAGGCCGAGAAGTACCGCCGGCTCGCGGCCGTGGTGGACAAGTGCGATCCGGCCGTGATGGTGATCGACTGCGTCAGCGCCTTCGCGGTCGACCTGGCTCTGACCCGGGGCATTCCGTTCGTCCTGAGCGTGCCGTTCCTCCCGAGCAATGTGCTCACCTCGCACAGCCCGTTCGGGCCCTCCCACACGCCGAGGGATTTCCCCGTCCCGCATTCCGGGCTTCCGTATCCGATGGGTTTCGGCCAAAGGCTGATCAACCGTCTCTTCAGGCTCCGCACGCTCGCGCTCTTCTTCCACCCCAGGATGGGCAGGGTGCTTTCCGAGGACGCCCGGCTGCGCAAGGAGCTGGACCTGCCGAAGCCCAGCCCCATGACGCGGATCGACCGTGCGGAAATGGTGCTCTGCAATTCCGTACGGGAGCTCGATTATCCGTTCGAAATCCCCGGGAAGGTGAAGCTCGTCGGGGCCATGGTGCCGCCGCTGCCGGAGGCCACGCCGGACGACGACCCGACCGGCGTCATGGACTGGCTGGACGCACAGTCCTCCGTCGTCTACATGGGCTTCGGCACGATCACCCGGCTCACCCGGCCACAGGTGCGCGACCTCGTGGAGGTCGCGCGGCGGCTGGACGGCCGGCACCAGGTGTTGTGGCGGCTTCCGGCCGAGCAGCAGCACCTCCTGCCGCCGCGCGACGAGCTGCCGGACAACCTGCGGGTCGAGAGCTGGTTGCCCTCCCAGCTGGACGTGCTGGCCCACCCGAAGGTCGAGGTCTTCTTCACCCACGGCGGCGGCAACGGCTTCCACGAGGGCGTGTACTTCGGGAAACCGCTGGTGATCAGGCCGTTGTGGGTCGACTGCTACGACCAGGCCGTACGCGGACAGGACTTCGGGATCAGCCTGACATTGGACCGGCCGCAGGACCTCGACCCGGACGACGTCGTCGACAAGCTCACCCGTGTCCTCGGGGACCGCTCCTTCCGCGAGCGCGCCGAACGCGTCGGCGAGGCGCAGCGCGTCGCCGGTGGCAGGGCGGCGGCAGCCGACCTCCTGCTCGGCCTGCCGGCCCTGGCCTGATCATCCACGCCACCGTCCCGGGCCGACCCGCGGAGCGGCAGCCCGCGACGTGGTGGCCCGTCCCAGAGTGAGGACCCCATGCCCTTCACCATCCCCGTGTCCCGGCCGAGCCTCGACGGGCGAGAGTTGGACTACGTCACCCGCACGATCGGCGACGGCTGGATCTCGTCGCAGGGGCCGTACGTCCGGAGCTTCGAGGAGGCCTTCGCCGAGTACAACGGCTCCGCCCACGGTGTCGCCTGCTCCTCGGGCACCGCGGCCCTCACGCTGGCGCTGCGCGCGCTCGGCGTGGGCCCGGGCGACGAGGTCATCGTGCCGGAGTTCACCATGATCGCCTGCGCCTGGGCGGTGACCTACACCGGCGCCACCCCGGTCTTCGTCGACTGCGCGGACGACCTGAACATCGACGTCACCCGGATCGAGGAGCGGATCACCCCGCGCACCAAGGCGATCATGCCGGTGCACGTCTACGGCCGCCGGTGTGACATGGCGGCGGTCATGGAGATCGCCCACCAGTACAACCTGCGGGTCGTGGAGGACTCCTCCGAGGCCCACGGCATCCGCCCGGTCGGCGACATCGCCTGTTTCTCGCTGTTCGCCAACAAGATCATCACGGCGGGCGAAGGCGGCATCTGCCTCACCGACGACCCCCGGCTGGCCGACCAACTCGCGCACCTGCGGGCCATGGCCTTCACCGCCGACCACAGCTTCCTGCACAAGAAGCTCGCCTACAACTTCCGCATGACGGCCATGCAGGCCGCCGTCGCCCTCGCCCAGACCGAGCGCCTGGACGAGTTCCTCGCGGCCCGCAAGGAGATCGAGCGACGCTACGACCAGGGCCTCAAGGACATCCCCGGGATCACCCTGATGCCGCCCCGGGACGTGCTGTGGATGTACGACCTGCGGGCCGAACGACGTGCCGAGCTCCGGGAGTTCCTGGCCGCCGAGGGTATCGAGACCCGGCTGTTCTTCCAGCCGATGAGCCGCCAGCCCGGCTACCTCGACCCGGCCTGGACCGGCCTGAACGCGACCCGCTTCGCCTCCGACGGCCTCTACCTGCCCACCTACACCGCTCTGACCACCGCCGACCAGGACCGCGTGATCGAGCGGGTCCGCGCGTTCTACGACGCGTCCTGACGCGCGCACCACGCCCGAGGGAGACCCGACGACATGACGAACGCCGAACCGCGGGTGGTCGACTTCCCGCTGCGCAGGCCCGGTGAGGCCTTTCCGCCGCCCCGCTACCAGGACTACCGCGAGCAGCGCGGCCTGGTGGTGTGCCACCTGCCCAACGGGAACCGGGTGTGGCTGGTCACCCGGCACGAGGACGTCCGGGCCGTCCTGACCGACCGCAGGATCAGCTCCAACCCCGACCACCCGGGCTTCCCAAACATCAGCCAGACCATGGGCGTGCCCCGCCAGGAGCAGATCCCCGGATGGTTCGTCGGCCTGGACTCGCCCGAGCACGACCGTTTCCGCAAGGCACTCATCCCCGAGTTCAGCGTCCGCCGCGTCCGGGAGCTGCGGCCCGCCGTCGAGCAGACCGTGGACCGGTGCATCGACGCCATGCTGGCCGCCGGGAACGAGGCCGATCTGGTCGCCGACTTCGCCCTGCCCGTCCCCTCGCTGGTCATCTCGGCGCTGCTCGGCGTGCCGCCGGTCGACCGGGACTTCTTCGAGTCCCGCACCCGCACCCTGGTGGCGATCCGGTCCTCCACCGACGGGCAGCGCGACACCGCCTCGCGCGAACTGCTGCGCTACATCAACCGGTTGGTCGCCATCAAGCAGAAGTGGCCCGGTGACGACCTGATCAGCCGGCTGCTGGCGACCGGCGCGATCGAGCCCCGGGAGATGTCCGGGGTGCTGATGCTGCTGCTGATCGCCGGCCACGAGACCACCGCCAACAACATCGCGCTCGGCGTGCTGACCCTGCTGAGCAATCCCGAGTGGATCGGGGACGACCGGGTGGTCGAGGAGACGCTGCGCTTCCACTCGGTGGCCGACCTGGTGTCCCTGCGGGTCGCGACCGAAGACGTCGAGATCGCCGGCCGGCTGATCCGGGCCGGCGAGGGCATCATCCCCCTGGTGGCCGCGGCCAACCACGACGAGCAGGCCTTCGCCTGCCCGCACGCCTTCGACCCGGCCCGCACCGAGCGCCACCACGTGGCCTTCGGCTACGGCGTCCACCAGTGCCTGGGCCAGAACCTCGTCCGGATCGAGATGGAGATCGCCTACCGCAGGCTCTTCGAGCGCGTCCCGGGCCTGCACCTGGCGGTGCCGACCGAGGAGCTGCCGTTCAAGTACGACGGCGTGCTGTGCGGCCTGCACGCGCTGCCCGTCCGCTGGTAGCCCCCGCCCACGACACCACCCCAGGAGAGATGTCCATGCGTGTCACCGTCGACACCGCGCGCTGCGTCGGCGCGGGCCAGTGCGTGCTCAATGCCGGCGCCGTCTTCGACCAGGACCACGACGGCGTGGTCGAACTGATCGACCCCGAGGCGGCCGACGCACACCCGAGCGCGGTCGAGCTGGCCGCCACGCTCTGTCCGTCCGGCGCCATCGCCGTCCACCGGGACTGAATCCCGCACCGAAAGAGGATCGACCCCATGACCAGTCCCGACACGTCGAGCACGCTCTGGCTGCGCCGCTTCCACCCGGGCGCCGAGCACCCCGTGCGGCTGGTGTGCTTCCCGCACGCCGGCGGCTCCGCCAGCTTCTACCACCCCGTCTCCGCGGCCCTCGCCACCGACACCGAGCTGATCGCCCTGCAGTACCCCGGCCGGCAGGACCGCCGCCTGGAACCCTGCATCGAGGACATCGACACCCTCGCCGACCGGATCACCGACGAGCTGCTCACTCTGGACGACCGCCCCACCGTCTTCTTCGGCCACAGCATGGGCGCCGTCCTCGCCTTCGAGACCGCCTGGCGGCTCGAACGGAAGGGCACCCACGCTCCCCGCGCCGTCATCGCCTCCGGCCGCCGGGCGCCGTCCACCACCCGGACCGAGACCGTGCACCGGCAGGACGACGAGGGCGTCCTCGCCGAACTCAAGCTCCTCAACGGCACCAGCGCCCAACTGCTCGGCGACGAGGAGATCCTGCGCATGGCGATGCCCGCGATCCGGGCCGACTACCGCGCCGTCGAACGCTACACCTGCGGGCCGGAGCGCGTCCTCGGCTGCCCGATCACCACGCTCACCGGGGACGCCGACCCACGGACCACCGTCGCCGAGGCGCGGGCCTGGCAGGACCACACCACCGGCGCCTTCCGGCTCCGGGTCATCCCCGGCGGCCACTTCTTCCTGGCCGAGCAGCAGGCGGCGGTCCTGCGGGAGATCACCTCCGAACTCGCCGCGCTCCGCTGAACAACCGCCGGCCGCCCCGCCCTTGGGCCGCGGCCGGCCCCGCCCGGCGGCACCGGCAGGACAAGGACCACTGATGCGCACTCTCCTGGTCGACAACTACGACTCGTTCACCTACAACCTGTTCCACTACCTCGCCGAGGTCAACGGGCGGGAGCCGGAGGTCGTCCGCAACGACGCCCCGTCCTTCCGGCCCGAGCTGCTCGACGACTTCGACGCCGTCGTCCTCTCCCCCGGCCCCGGCACGCCGCACAACCCCGCCGACTTCGGACACTGCGCCGGGATCGCCCGCGAGGGCCGGCTGCCCGTCCTCGGCGTCTGCCTCGGCCACCAGGGTCTCGCCCTCGCCCACGGCGCCGCCGTCGGCCGGGCGCCCGAGCCCCGGCACGGGCGCACCTCGGACGTGCGGCACACCGGCACCGGGCTCTTCCGTCACCTGCCCAATCCGCTGGAGGTCGTCCGCTACCACTCGCTCGCGGTCACCAGCCTCTCCCCCGCGCTGGAACCGATCGCCTGGGCGACCGACGACGGCGTCGTGATGGCCCTGCGTCACCGCGAACTCCCGCTGTGGGGCGTCCAGTTCCACCCCGAGTCGATCGGCACCGAGTCCGGACACCGGCTGCTCGCGAACTTCCGGGACCTCGCCGAACGGTCCAACCACGGACAGCGCCGCAGTCGTCGGCGCGGTCCCGCCGTTCCGCGGCCCGGCGCCCAGTCCGACCCCACGCCGCTCCCGGCCACCCGGCACCTGACCGTCCTGGCCCGGAAGATCGACACCCGGTGGGACGCCGAGACCGTCTTCGACCGGCTCTTCCGCACCGGCAGCCACCCGTTCTGGCTGGACAGCAGCCTCCCCGGCGGGCGGCTCGGCCAGGTCTCCGTCGTGGGCAACGCTTCCGGCCCGCTCGCCCGGGTGGTGAGCGCGGACGTCTCCCGGGGGACCGTCACGGTGACGGCCGGGGGCAGCACACAGGTGCTGGAGGACGAATTCCTGCGCTGGCTCGACGCGGACCTGCACTCGCTGCGCGTGGAGGTGCCCGAGCTTCCGTTCGACTTCGCGCTCGGCTGGGTCGGCTGCCTCGGCTACGAGCTCAAGGCCGAGTGCGGCGGCGACCGCGCCCACCCTTCGCCCGACCCGGACGCCGTCATGGTGTTCGCCGACCGGGCGGTCGTCCTCGACCACCGCGCCGGCGCCGCCCACCTGCTCGCCCTGGCCGAGGACGGCCTGGAGGGCCCCGCCCGGGCCTGGCTGCGGGACACCGCCGCCCGTCTCACCGGGCCGGCGCCGCACACCGACCCGCCGGCCCACAACCCGCCCGACCTGCCCGCCCGCCTACGGCTGCGCCACCCCCGTGAGGACTACCTCAAGCTCATCGACGCCTGTCAGGACGAGATCCGGGCCGGCGAGACCTACGAGGTCTGCCTCACCAACATGATCGACGCCCCGGCCGCGTTCGACCCCTGGCAGGCCTACCGCGCCCTGCGGCGGATCAGCCCGGCGCCGTTCGCCGCCTTCCTCGGCTTCGACGGGCTGTCCGTGCTCAGCTCCTCCCCCGAGCGCTTCCTTCGGATCGGGCCGGACGGCGTCATGGAGTCCAAACCCATCAAGGGCACCCGTCCGCGCGGCGCCACCCCGCAGGAGGACACCCTGCTGGTCGCCGACCTGGCGACCAGCGAGAAGGACCGGGCCGAGAACCTCATGGTCGTCGACCTCGTCCGGCACGATCTCGGCCGGTGCGCCGAGACCGGATCCGTCGTCGCCGAGCCGCTCTTCGACGTCGAGACGTACGCCACCGTCCACCAGCTGGTCAGCACCGTACGGGCGCGGCTGCGCCCCGGGTGCAGCACGGTCGACGGCGTGCGGTCGGCCTTCCCCGGCGGCTCGATGACGGGCACGCCAAAGATCCGCACCATGCAGATCATCGACCGCCTGGAGAACGGCCCACGCGGCATCTACTCGGGCGCGATCGGCTACTTCTCGCTGACCGGAGCCGCCGATCTGAGCATCGTCATCCGCACCGCCGTGGTGAGCGGGGGGCGGCTGCGCTACGGGGTGGGCGGCGCGATCATCGCCCTCTCCGACGCCGAGGCCGAGTTCGACGAGACGGTGGTGAAGGCCCGCCCGCTGCTGGCGCTCCTGGGTACCACGTTCCCCGAGCAGCACCCGACCGTTCCCCGCGCCGCCCCGCGCCGGCTCCAGAACGCCTCCAGGGCTTTCCCGGCGACCTCCGACCGAGGATGACAGCCGCAACCCGCACCGACCCCGGGAGTGAAGGTGTCCGTCCACAGCAATGACTACGCGATCGATCCGGCCTCCGGGGCACCCGGGGCGCTGGGCGGTCACACCCTGCCCGGGGTGTTCGCGGCGGCCGTACGGCGCGCCCCCGACGACGTCGCACTGGTCGACGGCGACCGCGAACTGACCTGGCGTCAGTGGAGGGCGGAAGTGGCATCGCTGGCCCGGGCGCTCCAGGAGCTGGGCGTGGGCCCGGGCGACGTGGTCGCCGTCCAGCTGCCGAACTGCTGGGAGTACCAGACCGCCCACCTGGCCGTCGCCGCCGTCGGAGCGGTCATGCTGCCGGTACACGCCGGGTACGGCGCCGCCGACGTGCGGGCGCTGCTGGGCCGGGTGGACCCGGTGGCGGCCCTGCTCGCGCCGGAGGCGGCGGGCACCGCCCCCGAGCTGTCGGCGGCCGTGCCGTCGCTGCGGGCTGTCCTCGTCGCGGGCGATCCGGACGGGTTGCCGCCCGGGGCCCGCTCGCTGGCCCGGACGGTGGCCGACCACACGGGCCGGGAACCGCATCCGGTCGAGGTCCTGCCGGACCAGCCGCTGGTCCTGATCCCCTCCTCCGGCACCACCTCGGCGCGGCCCAAGATCTGCCTGCACAGCCACGACGGCCTGCTCTCCAACACCGCCCCCGTCGCCGAGGAGGGCGGCGCGGCCTTCGCCGACGCGATCCTGACGGCCTGCCCGCTCACCCACCTGTTCGGCCTGCAGTCCCTGCACACCGCGCTGTTCCGGGCCTGCCGGCAGGTCCTGCTGCGCGGCTGGGATCCCGAGCGCTTCCTCGCGCTCGCCCGGCGCACCGCCCCCAGCGCGGTCTTCGCCGTCCCGGCGCAGCTGCACGACGTCGTCGGTGCCCTGGCCCGCAACGGGCAGCCCGCCGGATTCCGGCCACAGCAGGTGCGCACCGCCGGGGCGGCGATCCCCGCCGCACTGGCCGCGGACGTGCGGACGGCGCTCGGCGGCGAGCTGGTGGTGGTGTGGGGCATGTCCGAACTGGGCACCGGCACCCGCACCTCGGCGGCCGACCCGGACGGAGCCGCGGTGCGCACCGTCGGACGGCCGACCGGCGGCGCGCAGGTCCGGATCCTCGCCGAGGACGGCCGGGAGCTGCCCCCGGGCGAGGCCGGCGAACTCCAGTACCGCGCCCCGAGCATGTTCCGCGGCTACTACCGGGAACCCGCGCTGACCCGCGCCGCGCTCACCCCGGACGGCTGGCTGCGCACCGGCGACCGGGCGAGCCTCGGCACCGACGGGCGGCTCTCCTTCCACGGCCGGGCGGCGGAGCTGATCAACGTGGGCGGACGGAAGTTCGACGCGACCGAGATCCAGGAGCTGCTGGCTGCGATGCCCGGCATCGGACCGCTCGCCGTCGTCGGCCGGCCGGACGAACGCCTCGGCGAGTACCCGTGCCTGGTGCTCAGCCGCCTGGCCGACCCGGGTATCGGCCTGCGGGAGGTGACCGGCTTCCTGAAGGCCCGCGAGGTCGCCGAGTACAAGATCCCGCTGGAGCTGGTGACCGTCGACGAACTGCCGCGCACCCCGGCCGGCAAGCTCCACCGGCGGGCTCTGGAGCAGCTGGTGGCCGCCGATCGGATGCCGGAGGCCGCGGGCGATGGCCCGGCGCCGCTCGACTACGGCGACGCGCTCGACCTGGTGCGGCGCTGTGCGGCCGAGGCGGCCGGCCGCGGCGCCGAGGACGAGCCGATCGGCGCACGGACCGCGTTCCGGGCGTACGGGTTGGACTCGGTGCGCACCATCCGACTGCGCAACCTGCTGGTGGAGGCCACCGGGCGGCCGCTGCCGGTGAGCCTCGGCTTCGACCACCCCGACCCGGCGGCGATCGCCCGGGTGCTGTCCGGCACGGCCGTGGACCGGGCGGACGAGGACCCGGACGCCGCCTCGGCGGACGAGCCGGTCGCCATCATCGGCATGGCCTGCCGCCTGCCCGGCGGGATCGCCTCACCCGAGGACCTGTGGACACTGGTCACCGCCGGCACCCACGCCTCTTCCGCCTTCCCCGACGACCGTGGCTGGGACCTCGACGGCCTGTTCCACGAGGACCCGGACCACCCCGGCACCTCGTACGTGCACCGTGGCGGCTTCCTGCCCGACGCCGGCCGGTTCGACGCCGGGTTCTTCGGCTTCTCGCCCCGCGAGGCCCTGGCCGCCGACCCGCAGCAGCGGCTGCTGCTGGAGACCGCCTGGGAGGCGCTGGAAGACGCCCGGATCGACCCGAGCACCCTGCGCGGCAGCCGTACCGGGGTGTTCACCGGCGCGATGTACCACGACTACGGTGCCCGGCCGGGGGCGGGCGCCCCGGCGGACCTGGAGGGCCTGCTGGCGATCGGCACGGCCGGCAGCGCGCTGGCCGGGCGGATCTCGTACGTCCTCGGGCTCCAGGGCCCTGCCCTCACGGTGGACACCGCCTGCTCGTCCTCGCTGACGGCCCTGCACCTCGCCTGCCGCTCGCTGCGCTCGGGCGAGTCCTCGCTCGCCCTGGCGGGCGGCGTCGCGGTGATGGCCACCCCGGCGTCCTTCGTCGAGTTCTCCAGGCTGCGCGGGCTCGCCCCCGACGGCCGCTGCAAGGCCTTCTCGGACGACGCCGACGGCGCGGCCTGGGCCGAAGGGGTGGGCCTGCTCGTCCTGGAGCGGCTGAGCGACGCGCGCCGCCACGGGCACCCGGTGCTCGCCCTCGTCCGGGGCTCGGCCGTCAACCAGGACGGCGCCTCGAACGGCATCACCGCACCCAACGGCCCGGCGCAGCAGCGGGTGATCCGGCGCGCCCTCGCCGACGCCGGGCTCGGTCCCGCGGACGTGGACGCCGTCGAGGCTCACGGCACCGGAACGGCCCTGGGCGACCCGATCGAGGCGCAGGCCCTGCTGGCGGTGCACGCCGGCGAGCGGACCGCGGACCGGCCGCTCTGGCTGGGGTCCGTGAAGTCCAACCTCGGACACACCCAGGCGGCGGCCGGAGTGGCCGGGGTGATCAAGACGGTGCAGGCCCTGCGGCACGGCCTGCTGCCGCGCACGCTCCACGTCACCGAGCCCACCACCCGGGTGGACTGGTCCTCCGGCGCGGTCCGAGTGCTCACCGAGGCCCGGCCGTGGCCCCGGGAGGCCGGCCGGGTACGGCGGGCCGGAGTGTCCTCGTTCGGGATCAGCGGGACAAACGCGCACGTCGTGCTGGAGGAGGCGCCCGCGACGGCCCAGCCTGACGGCGGCGCCTCGGGCGGGACCGGGCCGGTGCCGTTCGTGCTCTCCGCCCGCAGCGAGCCCGCGCTGCGCGCCCAGGCCGGGCGACTTGCC
Organism: Kitasatospora sp. NPDC048545; assembly: GCF_040651155.1. Taxonomy (NCBI): domain Bacteria; kingdom Bacillati; phylum Actinomycetota; class Actinomycetes; order Kitasatosporales; family Streptomycetaceae; genus Kitasatospora; species Kitasatospora sp. NPDC048545. Next base: position 8,294 of record NZ_JBEZIQ010000084.1, on the reverse strand, counting down.
GAGCACGCCGCCGCCCACCCGGAGCATGCCCTGCCCGACCTCGCCCACGCACTGGGCACCACCCGCGCGGTACACGGCCACCGGGCCGTGTTGCTTGCCACCGGAGATAATGAACTCGTCACTACTCTGAGGCAGTTCGCCGCCGGGGAGCCCACCGCGGTCACTCCGGTGACGGGCCGACGGGAGGGCGGCGGGCGACTCGCCGTCCTGTTCGCCGGGCAGGGCAGTCAGCGACCCGGTATGGGGCGTGAACTCAGTCGGGCCTTCCCGGTGTTCGCGGCCGCCCTGGAGGAGGTGTGCAGCGCGCTCGACCCGCTGCTGCCGCGGCCGCTGCGCTCCGTTCTGTGGGACGCGACGGAACTGTCGGACCGGACGGAGTTCGCGCAGCCCGCGCTGTTCGCCCACGAGGTCGCGCTGCACCGCCTCCTCGCCTCCTGGGGTGTGCGCCCGGACCTGCTCGCCGGGCACTCGGTCGGCGAGATCGCCGCCGCCCACGTGGCCGGGGTGCTGCCACTGTCCGACGCCTGCGTGTTGGTCGCCGCCCGGGGACGGCTGATGCAGGCCCTCCCGGCCGGTGGCGCGATGCTCGCCGTCCGGGCCACCGAGAACGAAGTCCGCCCGCTGCTCGGCGAGTTGGTCTCGCTCGCGGCGGTGAACGGCCCGTCCTCGGTGGTCGTGTCCGGTGCGGCGGAAGCGATCGAGGCGATCGAAGCCCACTTCGCGGACCGGAGGACGACGCGGCTGCGCGTCTCGCACGCATTCCACTCGCCACTGCTGGACCCGATGCTGGCGGAGTTCCGCGAGGTCCTCGAAGGTCTGTCGTTCGACGCGCCCACCGTCCCGCTGGTCTCCTCGGTCACCGGCCGACCGCTGACCGAGGACGAGGCCCGCGACCCCGGCCACTGGATCCGGCAGGCCCGTGAACCGGTCCGGTTCCGGGACACCGTCGAACGGCTGCGCGCGGAACGGGTCGACGCCTACCTGGAGCTCGGGCCCGCCGCCGCGCTCGCGCCGATGGTCGCGGAGTGCCTGGCCGCCGAGGACGGCGGCCGCCGCGAACCCTCCGCCGCCGTCATCACCACCGGCGCCACGGACCGGGCCGACGAGACCCGGGAAGTGCTCGCCGCCGTCGCGCGGCTGCACCTGCACGGCGTGCCGGTGGACTGGGACACCGTACTCCCCGGAGCCCGGCCGGTGCCCCTGCCGACCTACCCGTTCCAGCGGGAGACGTACTGGCTGACGGCCTCCACCTCGGTGACCGCGACACCACTCGCCCCCGACGCGCCGTCCACCCCGGTCGCCGGGCCGCTCGCCGCGGCGACCACCGAGGAACGCGCCGGCATCCTCCGCGAGCTGGTCCTGGCGGAGACCGCGGCCGTGCTCGGGCGGGCCACCGCCGAACTGGACACCGGACAGGCCTTCAAGGACCTCGGCGTCAACTCCGTCAACGCGCTCGAACTGCGCGAGCGGATCGCCGCCGCCACCGGCACCGTACTCCCCGCGACCCTGGTGTTCGACCACCCGACCCCGGAGGCCGTCGCCCGCGCCGTCGACGCCCACCTCGGCCGAGGCGCCGAGCGGCCGGCCACTGCGGCCGAGCTGGTCGACCGGCTGGCCGAACTGCTCGCTACCGGCCCGGCCCTCGACGCGGCCACCGCCACCCGGCTGCGCGACCTCGCCCGGCGCTGCGCCCCGCCGAGCGGCCGGGCGAGCACGAGCTCCGGACCGGACCTCGACACGGCCACCGACGAGGACCTGTTCCGCCTGATGGACGCCCTCGACTGACGGCCACCGACCCCGCCACCACCCATCACCCCACGGAAAGCAGTCCATGACCGCCCGCACTCCCCCGTGCCCGCCATCCGCAGCCGACCGCGACCTCGTGATCGAGGCGGTCGACGTCGGCATGGCCTTCGGGACCGTCCGCGCGCTCGACTCCGTCAGCCTCGCCGTCCCCCGGGGCAGCGTGCTCGCCCTGCTCGGCCACAACGGCGCCGGCAAGACCACCCTGGTGAACGTCCTCACCACTGCCCTCGCACCCACCTCCGGCCGGGCCACCGTCGCCGGGTACGACGTCCGCCACCGCTCTGCCGAGGTCCGCCGCAGGATCGGCCTCACCGGCCAGTACGCCACCGTCGACGGACGGATCAGCGGGCGGGACAACCTCCTCCTGCTCGCCCGGCTGCTCGGGGCCGGTCGCCGCGCTGCCCGGGCCCGAGCCGATGAACTGCTCGACCTGTTCGACCTCGGGGACGTGGCCGACCGGCCTGCCCGCGGCTACTCGGGCGGGCTGCGCCGCCGCCTCGACCTGGCCGCGAGCCTGGTGGGGCGGCCGGACGTGGTGTTCCTCGACGAACCGACCACCGGCCTGGACCCGGTGAGCCGGCTCGGCCTGTGGGAGATCGTCGAAGGGCTGGTGGCGGAGGGCACCACCGTCCTGCTCACCACCCAGTACCTGGACGAAGCCGACCGGCTCGCCGATTCCGTCACCGTGCTCTCCGGCGGCACCGTCGTCGCCGCCGGCACCCCCGCCGAGCTCAAGGCCCGGGTGGGCCGGCGCACCGTCACCGTCGTCCTCGACGGCAGCGGATCCGAAGATCTGGAGCGTGCCGCCGAGTCGCTGCGCCGGGCCGGGCCGGCACCCGTCCCGGGCCGCGACGGCACCGCCCTGGTCGTCCCCATCGAAGCCACCCGCGACATCGCGGCCGTGGTCCGGGCCCTCGACGCGGTCGGGGTCGAGGCCGCCGAACTCACCTTCGGAGAACCCGGCCTGGAGGACGTCTACCTTGCCCTCGCGCATCGCCCCGACCTCCCGGAAGGACCCTCTCGGTGACCACCACGCTCGCCACCGGCCGACCGCCCCGAGCCCGGACACCCCAGCCGCCCGCCTGGCGTGGAAGCTCGCGGCCCGCCCAGATCCGCATCCTCACCGGACGTTCGCTTCGGGCGCTCGTCACGGACCCCGCCGTCCTGCTCTTCGGGCTGCTCCAGCCCGTCATCACCCTCGTGGTGCTCTCCCAGGTCTTCAGCCGGATGGGCCTGCCGCCGCACTTCCCTCCGGACGTCACGTACCTGGACTTCGTCCTGCCGGCCGTCCTGGTGGACAACGCCGTGCAGTCCGCCGTCCAGTCCGGCGTCGGGCTGGTCGAGGACCTGCAGAACGGCATCGTCGCCCGGCTGCGCTGCCTGCCGGTCGCGCCGAGCTCGTTGCTGATGGCCCGCAGCCTCACCACCCTGGTGCGCGCCGCCGTCCAAGCCGTGGTCATCCTGCTGCTCGGCACCGCTGTGCTCGGCTACTCCCCGCGCGGCGGTGTCGGCGCGGTCACCGCCTCGATCGGGCTGACCCTCTTCATGAGCTGGGCGCTCGGCTGGCTGTTCATCGCCGCGGCGGCCTGGCTCCGGCGGGCCGAGCCGATCCAGAACCTGGCGATCATCGCCGTGCTCCCGCTGATGTTCGCCTCCAGCGCCTACGTCCCGACCGCCGACCTGCCGGGCTGGCTTGCCGCCGTCGCCCACGTCAATCCGCTCACCTACGCGATCGACACGACGCGCGCCCTGGCGCTCGGCCTGCCCGGGACGGGCACCGCCGTTCCGGCGCTGCTGCTCGGCGCCACGGTGGCGGGGGTCGGCGCGTGGCTCGCCGTGCTCGGCTTCCGCCGGCCTCTGACGCCGCGCTGAACCGGGAACACGACCGGCCGGGCTCCTTCCGCGTGGTGCGGAAGGGGCCCGGTCGTCGGCGTGTCAGGAAGTCGTCCGCACCGCCGACGAGTACAGCGGCCAGCCCTCGTGGTCCGGGCGGCAGGACACCTCGGCGAACCACCCGGACTCGCGCAGCAGCGCGGGCACCGTCGCGCCGTGGAGGTGGCCGTGCTCGACCACCAGCACACCGCCCGGCCGCAGCAGCCCGGCCGCCGCCTCCACCACCTGCCGGACGACGCGCAGGCCGTCGGCGCCGCCGAACACGGCCTGCCGGGGCTGGTAGCGGCCGAACTCGTCCGGTACCTCGGCCGTGTCCGGCATGAACGGCGGATTGGCGAGCACGAGGTCCGCTTCACCGGCCAGCCCGGTCAGCGCGCCCGCCCGGTCGGCCCCGCCCTCGTGCACCGTGATCGCGGTGTCCCCGAGCGCGGCCCGCCGGGCGGCGTTGCGGCGGGCGAAGTCCGCGGCGACCGGATCGAACTCGACCGCGTGCACCCGGGCGTCCGGCCGGTGGTGCGCCAGGGCCAGGCCGATCGCTCCGGAGCCGGAGCACAGGTCCACCACCGTCGGCCCGGCGACCCCGTCGACGCTCTCCCGACCGGCCGCCAGCACCAGCTCGCTGTGCACCCGGGGAACGAACACGCCCGGCCCGACCACGAGTTCCAGGCCGGCGAACGCGGCCCGCCCGGTCAGGTGGCCCAGCGGCACCCCCTCGGCTCTTCTGCCCACCAGGTCACGCAGCCGCCGGACGGCTCTGCCGTCGAGCACCCGCTCCCGGTCCAGTCCGGCCGGTCCGTCGCCGAGCACCCGTGCCGCCAGTTCTTCGGCTTCCTGCCGTGCCTCCGCGGGTGTTGTTCCCCGAAGAGTCAGCGCCGCCTCGTCGAGCAGGTCCCCCAGTGTCGTCGGCCTCATCCGTCGCCTCCCGGCTCGTGGTACGGCCCCTCGGCCGCACGATGCCGCCCACTGTGCGACCGGAACGGCTAGGTGAGCTTCCAGAACTGGCGTCCGAGCGGGGGTGCCTGCGGGAGGAGCGGGCGTACGAAGACCCGTCGCGGGGGCCCAGGGGGCTCCCGCGACGGGTGAAGGGCCGGACCGGGTCAGTCGGGCAGGCCCAGCTCGTTGTCCAGGAGGTCGAACATCTCGTCGTCCGAGGCCGACTCGAAGTCGAATGCCCCGGAGCCGGACGGTTCGGTCGATGCGCTGCGAGTGGCGAGCCACTTCGCGCGGAGCACCTCCAGCCGGGCGGCGACCCGGTCGAACATGTCCTCGTCGGCCTGTGTCTCCCCGAAGGCCTGCTCCAGGCGGTCGAGTTCGGCCAGCAGCACGGCCGGTCCGACGGTGGGCTCGGGCGCCAGGCCGAGCCGGTCGAAGAGGTGCTCCGCCAGTTCCGCCACCGTCGGGTGGTCGAAGACGAGGGTGGCCGGCAGTCGCAGACCCACCAGCGAGCCCAGGCGGTTGCGCAGCTCCACGGCTGTCAGCGAGTCCAGCCCGAGGTCCTGGAAGGCCCGCTGCGGGTCCACCCCGGAGATCTCGGCGTGGCCGAGGACCGCGGCCACCTGTCGGCGGACCGCCTCCAGCAGCGCCTCTCGCCGTTCGGCCCGCGGCAGCTCGGACAGCCGCCGGACGAACTCGGCGCCGCCGCCCGGCCCGCCGTCCGCGCCTGCGGCCGAGCCGCGCCGCACCGGCATCCGCACCAGGCCGCCCAGGAGCGGGGGGATCTCGCCGCGCTGCCGCAGGGCGGCCCGGTCCAGCCGGAGCGGCAGGACGACGGGCTCCCTGCCGGCCGTGGCAACGTCGAACAGCGCCAGCCCCAGCTCCGGTGTGAGCGGCGGCATCCCTGCCCGGGTCAGGCGCTCGGCCTCGGCCGTGGTGAGGGTGCCGGTCATGCCTCCCGTGCCGGTCCACGGGCCCCAGGCCAGGGAGACCGCGCGCAGGCCGAGGGAGCGCCGGTGGCGGGCGAGCGCGTCCAGGAACGCGTTGGCGGCGGCGTAGTTGGCCTGGCCGGGGTTGCCGAGCGTCCCGGCCGCGGAGGAGAACAGGACGAAGGCGGTGAGGTCCAGGCCCTCGGTGGCCCGGTGGAGGTTCCACGCCGCGTCCGCCTTCGGGCGCAGGACGGCGCTGACCCGCTCGGGCGTGAGCGAGCCGATCGTCCCGTCGTCCAGGACGCCCGCGGTGTGCACCACGGCGCGGATGTCGTGGCGGGCGAACAGCGCCGTGACGGCGGCCGGGTCGGCGACGTCGCAGGCCTCGACGGCCGTCTCGGCGCCGAGTTCGGCCAGGTCGGCGACCAGGTCGGCCACGCCGTCGGCGGCGGCGCCGCTGCGGCTGACCAGGAGCAGGCTGCGCACGCCGTGCTCGGCGGCGAGGTGTCGGGCCACCAGGCGGCCCAGACCGCCGGTACCGCCGGTGACCAGCACCGAACCCTCGGTGGGCCAGGTCGGCGGCTCGGTCCCGGCCTCCTCCCGGACGATCCGGGCGGCGAACAACTCGCCGTCGCGGAGAAGCAGTTGCGGCTCGTCGACGGTAAGTGCGGAGGGCCGGAGCTCCGTCTCGGCGGTGGCGAGGTCGAGCAGGCCGAACCGGCCCGGCTCCTCCGAGGCCGCCGAGCGCACCAGGCCCCAGGCCGCGGCGCCGGCGAGGTCGGTGCCGGACACCGCGCCCCGCGTCACGAACACCAGGCGCGAGGCGGCGAACCCGTCGCGCGCGAGCCACGTCCGGACCACGTCCAGGACGGCGGCCAATCGGGTGTGTACCGACTCGGCACCACCGGACGGGAGTTCGGTGAGCACCACCGACGGGACGTCGGGCCGCTCGGCCAGCTCGGCCAGCGCCTGCGCGTTCGCTTCGACGGCGACGAACGCCGCCTCCCCGTCGGCCGGTACCTGCACCGGTACTTGCACCGGCACCCAGTCGAGGCGGAACAGCGCATCGTGGCCGGCCGGCCGGGCGGCGGCACCGAGCTGCTCGGCGGCGATCGGCCGGACGATGAGCGAGCCCACCGACGCCACCGGCCGGCCCTCGACGTCGGCCGCGGTCAGCGCCAGCCCGCCGGACGCCGATGGTGCCAGCCGGACCCGCAGCGCGGACGCCCCCGAGGCGTGCAGCTCGACGTCCCCCCAGGCGAACGGCACCCCGGCACCGCCCTCCCCGAGCCCGCCGCCCACGGCGAGCGTGTGCAGGCAGGCGTCGAACAGGGCCGGGTGCAGGCCGTAGGCGCCATCCTCGACGCCCTCGGGCAGGGAGACGTCCGCGAAGAGCTCCTCCCCGCGGCGCCAGACCGCGCGAAGCCCCTGGAACGCCGGGCCGTACCCGAACCCGGTCTCCGCCAGACCGTCGTAGAGGCCGGTCAGGTCGACCTGCTCGGCGTCGGCCGGCGGCCACACGGAGGCGTCGAACGCCGTCGGTGCCGCCCCCGTGCCCAGCACGCCGCTCGCGTGCAGGGTCCACGGGTACGGACCCCCGGCCGCGGGCCGGGAGTGCACGGCCACGGGTCGGCGGCCCGCGTCGTCCGGCACCCCGACGACGACCTGGAGCTGCACGGCGGCCGTCCCCGGGAGGACCAGCGGCGTCGCGAGCGTCAGCTCCTCGACGACGTCGCAGCCGACCTCGTCGCCGGCGCGCACGGCCAGCTCGACCAGCGCCGTGCCCGGCACCAGCACCGAGCCCATGACGACGTGGTCCGCCACCCACGCGTGAGTCCGCGCCGACAGACGGCCGGTGAACAGGAGGCCGTCGCTGCCCGCCAGCTCCAGCGAGCCGGTGAGCACCGGGTGTTCGGCGTTCCTGAGCCCGGCGGACTCGGCGCCCCGGCCGGCGGGCAGACCGGTCGGCCAGTACTCCCGGTGCTCGAACGGGTAGGTCGGGAGCTCGGCGAGGTGCCGGCCCGCCCCGGCGAGCAGGGCCCGCCAGTCGACCTTCGTGCCGTGGACGTGCAGGCCCGCGAGGGCCTGGAGGAAGGTCGCCTCCTCGGGGCGGTCCTTGCGGAGGGCCGGCACGGCCACGGTGTCGTCCTCGGACAGCGCGCTCGCGGTGAGGGCGGTGAGGACGGCGTCGGGGCCCAGTTCGAGGAAGCGGCGGACGCCGGCCTCGTGGAGGGTGCGGATGCCGTCGGCGAAGCGGACGGCCTCGCGGACGTGGCGCACCCAGTAGTCGGGCATCCGGAGGCTGTCGGCCAGGCCGCCGGTCAGGTTGGAGACGACGGGAATCGTCGGCGCCTGGTACGTCAGCCCGTTGAGCACCGTGCGGAAGTCCTCCAGCATCGGGTCCATCAGCGGGGAGTGGAACGCGTGGGACACCCGCAGGCGCGTGGTCCGGCGGTCGGCGAACTGCTCCTCGATCGCCGCGACGGCCTCCTCCGCGCCCGAGACGACGACGGAGGTCGGGCCGTTGACGGCGGCGATCGACACGAAGTCACCCAGCAGCGGCAGGACTTCATCCTCCGCCGCCTGCACCGCGAGCATCGCGCCACCGGTCGGCAGCGCCTGCATCAGGCGGCCACGGGCACTGACCAGCGTGCAGGCGTCCGCCAGCGAGAACACCCCGGCCACGTGCGCCGCCGCGACCTCGCCGATCGAGTGCCCGGCCACGAACTCCGG